>NZ_JAXJXF010000070.1:0-4050 GCF_036307625.1 Methanobrevibacter sp. | reverse complement strand
ATGCAATTAAAACAACTAAAAGAAAAGACAATAATATCTTTTTATTCATGCTTTTTTTCTCCATTAATTAATTGAAATAGCGTACTAAGATAAATCTAATTATCATCCCTCTAAAATCGACATAAATTTTATTTCAGTACGATAATATATTTACATGATATTCAATATAAACATTGTTATTTATCGATGAAAATTAAAAATATCATAAAATCGTTAAAAAAACAAATAAGAATTAAAAAAATAATAAATAATATAAAATAATATAAATAACTATTTAACTATAAAATATAACTCATATAATCCATTAATTCAAAAAAATATGGTTTTAATTAAAATAAAATTTTTTGAAAAAAATCAACATAACGATGCAAAAACTTACCTAACTCGACCATATTTTAATGTAAATCAATAAAATACTGGAAAAATATTACAAATAATAACCGAATTTTTAAAAATTTAATAAAAAAATAGTTCGACATGAATATAATTATATAATAATAAATAACAAAAAGATACATAATAAAGAAATTATTCTTTAATTAATATTAATGGAGGTGAAATAAATTAAAAAGAAGCATATTTTTACCATAATATTTCTATTAATAATTTTAACATCACTTAATTGTGTTAATGCATTCGAAAATAATAACACAATTACTAACGATGAGAATATCCTTGAAACCACAAACAACGAGAAATTAAAAAATCCATATACAGATTTGGCGGATAAAATCATTAATGCCAAGGATGGTGAGGAAATAATAATCGAGCCAGGAACATACAAACTCCACAATATCGAAATTACTAGAAATCTCACACTCCAAGGAAATGGAAATCCTTCAGACATAATAATCGATGGAGAAAATAAATCCAGCATTTTCCTTATAAGAAGTGATGCAGTCCACGCCACTTTTAAAAATATCACATTTATTAATGGATTAACATTGAACTTTGGTGGAGCCATATCAATGGAAACAGGACACGTTTATGTGGATTATTGTAATTTCATCAACAACACCGCATTAAACAATACCAATGCCGGAGGCATATCCAATTATGGAACTGCAAGTGAAAGAGGATATTTGTTTGTAAACAACTCATTATTCCTAAACAATCATGCAGACCACGATGGAGGAGCAATAACAACATGTTATGCATATTCTTATATTTACAATAGTGTATTCATAGCAAATTCTGCTCGCAGAGATGGTGGTGCGATTAGAGTAAGTGTTTATGGATATGGTGCTGTTGAAGACTGTATTTTCATGTACAACCATGCAGATGAATGGGGAGGAGCATATTATAGTTGGGCAAGCAATTCTGTAATAAACAGATGCATTTTCATGAACAATACTGGTGGAACAAATGGTGGAGCAGTGATGGTTTCAGGCAATATTACATTAACAAACTCCCTTATTGTAAATAATACTTCAAATGAAACCGGAGGTTCATTTTACATCCAACAACCAATGTTTGATGCTTTAACCATAATAAATGTTCATGACAATATCATTACAAACAATACCTCCCCATTAGGAAAAGAAATATTTATTAAATGGAATGCAACCAAATTGCTATTTACAAAATTTAATGATAATGATTGGGGTGACGAAGACCCAACTGACCCAGATGTTATCGATCCAAATCATGTTACAAAAAGAAGTAAAGTAACCAGCACTAAAAAGTCCAATTTATTAAATGAATTGAATCTGGATTTATTAAATAGATATAGCGACATTTTAAAAGATTATTTCCCTAGCGGATATTTTGACAGTAATGACAATATTCCTGAAAATAATAATCAAAACCCAAATGAAAATGGCAATATGAATGAGGGTTCAAATGAAAATAATAATAATAACAATAACCACAACCATAATCAGAATATTGTTACAGACAATCCTCAAAACAATAATCAAAATATTAGGGCAAATAATTCACAAAATAGCAATCAAAACAATATAGTTACTTCAACCATGCCCCCATCAGGTGAAAATGCCATTCAAGTAAATGGAACTAGTGATGTAGGCTCAGATTCACAAAAATCAAAAGCCAGCGAAATAATAAAAAACACCCCATCAAAAAGCATTAGTTCCTTAAACATTGGAGTTATCATTTTTGCAATTATTGCTGCAATTGCATTCCTAATCGGATATCTAAAACAAAGAAAAGCAAATAGATTATAACTATTTGCTTACAATTTTTTTATTCAAATTACGTGCGAGCAAATAATAGTAAATGTAAAAACCACACCAGAAAACCACTGCAAATACACACGCAATTAAAATCCAAGTTAAGATTGGACCAATTCCCAATGTTATCGGCATCCAGTGAAGGTATACTGCAACTAAAAACAACACAGTCATTCCGATTCCCATTTGGAAAATAATTTGATAAGGCAAAGCCAGATCCTCTTTTTCATATATTGCTCCAGTTAATGAAAATCCCCAACCTGCAACAATACAACCAAGGAATAGATTAATTATATCCGTTCCTGAAAAGCTAATATTTTGAGGTCCTGCCTGAAGAGAAATAAAAACTGCAACCAACAATCCGATAAAACATCCTACAAATGCACCCATTGCCAATCGTTTAATTAAATCGATTTTCATAATATCACCTACAAATCCAAAGCATTTTTAAAGTCAGGTAAATATTTCCTAGAGATATTATCTTTCAAACCATTTTTAAGCTCAATAAACATCATTCCTTTAAGTGAAGGAGCTACACGTTCTATTCTTTTAAGATTTACGATAGTAGTCTTAGATATTCTGACAAAATCATTGTTCAGAGAATCTTCAACCTGATACAACGGTTTTTTAATCAAATACTCTTCATTTTGAGTATATACTTTAACCTGTTTATCTTCAACCCTAAACATGTAGATTTCACTGAATTGCAAAAGAGCAATATCAGACCCTTTTTTAACTGCAATCATTTCACTGGATTCATCACTTTCAAGAATTGATATTGCTTTTGAAATATTATCCGTCAATTCATTAGTATGAATATCTGCACGAGGTTCTTTAATATCTCTTGAAACAAACAAATTTACTTTCATGATTTAATTCCTTAATTTCATCATCTCTTCTTCGATTTTACGTTCACGAAAATCTTCACTATCCCAATTATCAATTAAAACGTATGCTTTTAAAAAGTCAACAAATACTCCAATACCCCAGAAAAATACCGGAAACAGTACCCACCAAAATTCTGGAGTGCATAACCAATTAATAATTACCAATACTGCATTTACAATCACATATGCTTTTAAATTTCTGTAAAATTTTATTTTTATATCCACCCTTCTTTCTGCTCTTTCGCGTAAACTATCTGACATAATATTTATCTCCTTTAACTCGTTAATAATACATAGTTAAAGAATATTTAAATGTCTAGTTATGAACATCACCAAGATGCAAATTATGATTACTGAAATACAAAAAAATAGAAGTGAAAAAAGCAGCTACATTACAGCTACCAAATAATATAAAATTGAAGTTACCGCCGGAACTGTCAGATTGTCAATTCCACCATAACTGAATGCCTCACAAATGGTTGCAATAGCCGAAATCACTATGATGTAAACAATATTAAATTCAGGCATTGTACATCCTATTGACGTAAAAACCATCCATACAAATACGCTCATGACAGTTGTTACAACAAACATTGTGAGTGATCCTTCGAGAGATTTTGTACCTCCAAATACTGTGTATTTGACTTTACCAAATTTTTGACCGATTAATGCTGCAAATCCATCACCATACACCATAGGAACAATAGCCAATGCTACAATCCATATGAAAAACTTAGGATCGTTTGCTGGTGAAAGCATCGAATAAATTGCAATCAGTATTGTCCATATTAATGCATAGAAGAATAAACCTAAAGCATGCCCTGATTCGGTTACGCTATTCTGAATTTTAATAGGAGAATATTCAGTTAGGAAGAACAGAACTATTGTAATTGGCAGTGTCAAAAACCAAACCATTACCCAAGGATCTGAGAAAAATGGCATGGCAAATATCATGTTACCTACCATAATAT
>NZ_JAXJXF010000069.1:0-26782 GCF_036307625.1 Methanobrevibacter sp. | reverse complement strand
TTATACCTCATGGGCATAATTTGGAAGAACTGATTCATTTAATGGAAATAGGAATGTCCAGTGATGAAGCGATAGCTAGTGGTACTGTCAAGGCTGCTGAATTTTTAGGCCAAAACAATTTGGGCTTGGTAAAAGAGAATTATGTTGCAGATTTGATTTTAGTCAATTCCAATCCGTTAGATGATGTCTCTATTTTATGTGATAAGGATAATGTTTTAAATGTTTTTCAGGATGGTCGTGTAGTTAATGAAATTGGTTATTGATGAAGAGTTGTGTACAGCTTGTAAGCAGTGTGCACAAGTATGTATTCGTGATAATATTGTTGTTGAAGATTTTGCTACCGAAACTGGCAGTAACTGTTTTGAATGTGGGCATTGTATGGCAATTTGCAGGCAAAATGCAATTACTCTAAAATCCTATGAAGGCAAAGAGGATAGGATTGTTGAATATAATCCTCGTGAGATTCCGGTTGATTATGAGGATCTGCTTCAATTTTTAAAGCAAAGAAGATCTATCCGTTGGTTTAAAAATAAAAAAATAAACAAAGATACATTTGATAAACTGTTTGAAGGAGCTTATTATTCTCCGTCAGCACAAAATGAACAGGATGTTGAATTTGTTGTATTGGATGAGAAATTGGATGAATTTATGGAGCTTGTTTATGATATTATCAAAGTTAAAGAAAATGAATTCTTTAGAATAAAAGAATTTGGAGATTATCTGAAAGACAATTCCACAAAAGAATTTCATCCATTGCTTTGGGAAGGAAAACAACTTATTTTAACATTTTCAACTGATAAAACAAGTGCAGTTATAGCAAATACTCGTTTAGAATTACTTGCCTATTCTTTAGGCTTGGGCGGTTTCTATTCACTGTTTATCCTGAAAGCAGATGAAATTGATCACGACAGATTGATGGAATTTTTCCCTGAAATCGATAAGAGTAAACACATGTATTCAACTTTCATTATAGGATATCCTAAAAAGAGATTTAGAAGAACAATACCTCATAATGATATTAAAGTTAATTATTATTAGCTTTCTTTTTTTTAATTTATTTAGCATAACCTAAACTTTTATAAAATGTAAAAGTAATATTTACTTTCATAGTGATGGAATGGTTGTGGTAACATGGTAAAACATAAACATATGGATTTGCCAATTGAAGGAATGCACTGTGCTTCATGTGTATTGAGTGTTAATAAAACTTTTGAAAAAATTGAAGGCGTCGAAGAGGTAGATGCCGATTTGGCGGCTAATAAATTACATATTACTGTAAATACTAAAAAAATATCCTATGAAGAAATGGAAAGGCTGGTTAAAAACTTAGGTTTTGAACTGCATTGCGATGAGATGACCTTAAGAATTCAGGGCATGCACTGTGCATCCTGTACAATGAATGTTGAGAATTTTTTAATCAGATTAGATGGAATTTTTGATGTAAAAGCGGATTTGACTTCCCAATCTGCAAGAATAAGATATGATTCATCAAAAGTGGATATAAATGAAATTGAAAATGTTATTGAATCCTTAGGTTTTGAACTTTTAGGAATTGAAGGTCAAACAGAAATTGATGAGGAAGAAATTTATCAAAAGGATTTAAAAGAAAAGCGTAATAGAATTATTGTGGGTCTTGTTTTCTCAGCAATTTTAATGATATTGATGTTTAGTGGATGGGATCCATTAATGGGAGTTACACATTCCATTAAACAATCAACAGGCATTGATATATCTTCAATGGGATTGCTTTCTTTAATTGTCAGTATAGCTCCGTTTTTATATGTTTCATTGCCAATTTTAAAAGCAGGAATAAATGGATTGATGCATAAGAACCTTAATATGGATGTGATGTATTCCATGGGTATTCTGGTGGCATATGTTTCAAGTATTCTTGGAACTTTCCATATTGTGCTTGACCATTCTTTTATGTTTTACGATTCTGCTGTTATGCTTCCTTCATTTTTAATGATTGGAAGATATTTGGAAGCTAGAGCTAAAAAACGAACTTCTGATTCAATTCGTGAATTGATTGGTCTTCAGCCAACGGTTGCAACAGCAATCGAGCTTGATGACAATGGTGAAATCACTTCTCAAAAAGAGGTTTCAATAGCTGATATTGTGATTGGTGACTTGTTGCTTGTAAAGCCCGGTGAAAAGATTCCCGTCGATGGTGATGTAGTTGGTGGTGAGTCCTATGTTGATGAATCTATGATTAATGGTGAACCTATTCCTAAGGTTAAAAAGGATGGTGAAGAAGTCTTTGCAGGTACCATTAATCAGGATGGGGTTTTATATATCAAGGCACAAAAAATCGGAAAAGAAACTGTCCTGTCCAATATCATTCGTCTCGTGGAGAAAGCTCAAAGTTCAAGACCTCCTGTTCAAAAATTCGCAAATACTATTGTATCATATTTCATTCCGGTAATTCTTTCAATTGCTATAATTGTATTTTTAATATGGTATTTTGTTTTAGGAGAGTCATTACTGTTCTCTTTAACTTGTTTGATTTCAATATTGGTGGTTGCTTGTCCTTGTGCATTGGGACTTGCTACTCCAACTGCAGTTACTGTCGGTGTTGGAAGAGCAGCCGAATATGGTATTTTAATTAAAAATGGGGATACTTTAGAAAATGCAGGTCAAATTGATGTTGCTGCTTTTGATAAAACAGGTACAATTACCGAAGGAAGACCTGAAGTTGATGATATTATAGCTTATGGAATTTCTGAAGATGAATTAATTAAATTGGCGGCTAGTGTGGAACAAAATTCTTCACATCCAATCGCAAAAGCAATTGTAAATAAATCTAAAGAAATTGGTATGGATTTGGATTCTACAACCGACTTTGAAAATGTGACTGGTAAAGGTTTAAAAGCTAAAATTGGTGAAAGTGAAGTTCTTGCAGGCAATTTGGCATTAATGGAAGCTGAAAATGTTGATGTTTCCTCTGTTTTGATTGATAAATATAACACTCTCGAAAGCTTAAGTAAGACCATAATATTTTTAGCCAAGGATAAATCTGTAAAAGGAATTTTAAGTTTATCTGATAAGATTAAGACCAATTCCAAAAGAACTATTGATGAATTGCATAAGATGGATGTTGAGACTTACATGCTGACTGGGGATAATGAATCCACTGCACTTACTGTCGCCCGTGAAGTTGGAATTGATAATGTAAAGGCAGGAGTTCTTCCCGAAAACAAGTTGGATATTGTAAAGCAGGCTCAAGCAAATCACACCAAAAAAGTTTTGTTTGTTGGTGACGGTATTAATGATGCTCCTGCATTAACACAAGCTGATATTGGTGTTGCAATGGGAAACGGAACGGATATCGCTATGGAAAGTGGAGACATTGTTGTGATGGAGGGGGATTTGGAAAATGTTGTAGCTGCAATACAATTTTCTAAAAAGGTTATGCGTAGGATTAAAGAAAATATCTTCTGGGCATTTGCATACAACACAATATTGATTCCTATTGCTGCAGGTGTTTTATATCCTACTTTTGGCATTACATTTGAACCTGCTTTGGCGGGTTTAGCAATGGCGTTAAGTTCAGTAACGGTCATATCACTTTCATTAATGCTTAAGAGATATGTGCCCGAAATAAAAAGAGAAAGTAAAAATTAATTGATTTTTTAATCAATTAATTCTATTTTTAATTTTCCAAGTTTTGGAGCTAAGAAGTTGTAAACTATTGCAATAATTGCTGCAATGACAAATCCTGCAATTAAATTCACGATTACTCCAATAAGGACATTTGCAATGTTTCCACCGCTAATTAACATAATTATTCCAGAAATCAAATGCAATATTGCGCTGATTATTGCAACTGCTATTGCAAGGCTCATCATGTCAATTGAATCGATAGAAGTCATCTCATTTTCTTTGGTTAATTTCAAAATGACTCCTTTGCCTTTGGACGCTAAAAAATTATAGATATAAGTTCCAAGCAGGACAAATATGAATGTTATTATGAATGAACCGAAAATCAACATTATGATTGTCATTGGTTGGCTTAAAACAATTAGCAGTTGATAAAAAGTATAAGCTACTGCCTGTTGACCTCCAAATACTAAAGTTTGGATGGTAGCATTAATGACCAAAGGCAATATGAACACTGAAACTAAATAGAGCAATACTGTTTGGATTAAACTGATTACTCCAATAATGGTTGCGGTTTCAGTTGTTGACATTTTAACAAGTCTGTCGTCATTAAATGATAACTTGATGTTTCTTAATTTTGCTGAAAGTAGATTATAGAATAATCCGTTGGAGAAAAATTGATATATTCCACACATGAATGACCCTACAATGATGGTAGGCACGATATAGATTGAAACTCCGAGATTTACTGGGGAAATTACTCCAATAGCAATTATTACAATTATTGAAAGCAGTAAGGAAATCACTATATTTATTCCTGTTCCAATAATTGTAAAAGAACTCAAGTCAATTGATTTTAATTCTTTTGTTTCACTCATTTTCACACCTAAAACCATTCTTCGGATTTTTCAAGTAATTCGTCAATAATTATAGGTACAGAGCCTATGTAAGTGTGAGGATCCATAATTTTTTCAACATCTGCTTCAGTCAAGTATTTTTGAACGTCTTCATCTTCTAAAATCAGTTCGCCGAGCAATAATTTTTCTTTGTTTGCTTTAATAGCATTTTTTCTTACAATTCCGTATGCAGTTTGTTTTCCCATTCCTGCACGTGTAAGTTCAGCCATTAACCTTTCTGCCATGATTAAACCATTTGTTAAATTTAGGTTTCTTTCGATATTTTCATCATAGAAAACCAAATTGCTCATTAACTTGATTGTTAAGTTTAAGATGTAATCGGTTAAGATGCAGCTTTCCGGAAACATTATTCTTTCACAGGAAGAGTTGGTTAAGTCTCTTTCATGCCATAGGGGGTTGTTGTCTAAAGCAGCATTTACGTATGATTTTACAATTCTTGCAACACCACATATTCTTTCTGCTGTAATAGGATTCATTTTATGTGGCATAGTACTGCTTCCAACTTGTTTTTCAGGATCGAAGTATTCACCAACTTCCATAAGTTCGGTTCTTTGCAAGCTTCTGATTTCCAATCCGATTTTGTCTAAGGTACTTGCAATGTTTGCTAAAACACTGATAAATTCAACATGATTGTCTCTTTGAACTACTTGGTTTGTGATTGTAGCTGCAGGAAGGCCTAAAATTTCAGCAACATTTTTGTGTATTTCCCAACCTTGCTCACCTAATGCGGCGGTGGTTCCGACTGCACCATCCATCATTCCAATACAAACATTTGCTTTAGCATTTTCTAATCTTACATATTGTCTGTGAAGTTCATCAGCCCAAATACCAAATTTCATACCATATGTGGTTGGAAGAGCATGCTGACCATGTGTACGTCCAATGCAGACTTTCATTTTATTTTCTTCAGCCAATTTGAGCATTATTTTTGTTAATCTTTCTAGTTTTTCTTTTAAAACTTCAATTGAGTCTCTAATAAGTAATGAATTAGAACTGTCTACGATGTCATTGGATGTAGCTCCGAAGTGAACATATTCTCCTGCACCATTTTCACAGACTTCTGTAATTCCTTTTGATAATGCGGCAATATCGTGATTTGTTTCTTCTTCAATTGCTTTAACTCTGTCTAGTTTAACAAATTCTGTGGTTGCTTTGGCAGCAATTTCATCTGCAACTTCCTGAGGAATGATTCCTAGTTTTCCTTCAGCCTGTGCTAATGCAGATTCGACATCCAACATTCTTTGTAATTTATTTTCTTCCTCCCAAATCCTTTTCATTTCGGGAGTACCATATCTAAATTCAATAGGGTGTATAGCCATTTTTTATCATCTCATAAAATTATGTTATATAATTTGTTCATAGATGTTATTATATTTTGGTTTGATACAACACATTTATATATCAATTAATAAAAGAAATAATATCACCATTTATATATCAATATAAATAGGTGATTATTTGGAAACTAAAATACGACAGTTTCGCCAAAAATTGGGAATTACTCAGCAAGAACTTGCTGATTCAGTTGGTGTTACTCGTCAAACAGTAAATGCTTTAGAAAATGCTCGCTATAACCCTTCCTTATTATTAGCCTATAATATTACTAAGAAGTTGGGAAAAAAACATATAGAAGACGTTTTTGTCTTTGATGATGATTAATATTTGAATAATATAATTTTTCAAATGCTTATTTAATATTAAATTAATTGCAGTAATTACTTGGGGAATGAATGTTGGCGTTTATAGGGACGAAACATGTCCTAAATGGTAGCTATGCGTATGTAAAATATGATGGTGTAAATAATTATAAATAAGTATTTGTTTTTATTGTAATAATCAGCATTTAAATAATTTAAGTTTAATATAATGGATTCTATCCATTTTTTTTATTTTTTTGATAATATGTCGTTGCTTAATGAAAAAATTAAAGGTATTTCTTTAGTGGAGCTACTGTTGTTGTTTATACTTTTATTCATATCAATTGGTGGCTTGAAATTTTTAAATGTTTCATTTAATTTTAATTATGTTTATTTGGTTATCATTATTTATTTCATATTGAAATTTAGAAATTCCTTTTTTGAGTTTAAACAAGATCTTTTTGAAATTTTTTCCCAATTTTCCTTTAAAAGCATTTTTTCAATTGTGCTTTTAAACATATTTTTTTCTTATGGGATGCTCTATCTTTCAAACTACCTTGTTCAGATTGTTAATCTGAACGGCAATTATTTTGGTTTATTTTTCCCTTCAATGAGTCTGAACAGTGAGATTTTTGGAATAATGGGACTTTTATCCGTGGTTTTGATTTCTCCAATTGTTGAGGAATTGGTTTTTAGAGGGATTTTTTTAAATAAATTAAGGATGATTGTTCCAACAACATTTGCAATTTTAATTTCGTCTCTGTTGTTTGCATCACTTCACAGCTTTGGCAGCATATTTTCAGCCTTTATTTTTGCAATCTGCATGGCTATACTATATTTGAAAAGTGAAAATATTTTAGTTCCTATTTTTGGTCATTTTTTAAATAATTTGATTGGTGAAAGTTTATATCATCTTGATTCTTCTCAAATTTTATTTAAAAATAATTTGGTCGTTGCAGGGATGTCTATTCTTGCAATAATTTCGTTTATTTTAATTTTAAAATTTATTTTTTCCAATTGGAATAATTTTAAATAACTAAAAAATAAGAATATTTATAAAAGGTGTTAACATGGATTTAAGAAAAATTGGTGTTTGTCTGATTTTCATTGGGATTGCCGTGTCTATTGCATTTTATGGCAATGATAAGATTTTCGTTCCTGCATTGACTATTACTGTTTTGGGATTTTTCATAACTGTCGTTGGTTTTGTAAGTGAAATTAGAAAAAGAAAAATTATTAATGACAGGCTTGATGAGGATATTGGAACTGTTCTCCAGCCATTAATCACTAAATATTCAAATCTGAATAAGCAGTATCGAAGTGAATTTGACGGCGATGAGTATACCCAAAAAAGATTGCAACTTAATAGGGATTTGGAAAGAGAAATTTCTGAAAAATTGCCTTATTTGGAAAAAAGGGAAATAAAAAAAATTGTAATTGAGTTCAGCAGAGAACAAGATAAATTATAATTTTTTTTTCAATATTTCTTAATGTACAAAAAGTTACAACAAGGTTTTAAATAGTACATTATTCTAAATTTATATTAGTGATAAAATGTTTTCCCCAAGTATTGAAGAAGTAAAAGAAATAGCAAAAAATGAGGAGTATAAACGTATTCCAATATCTTATGAATTGTTTTCTGATATTGCAACTCCCATTGAAGTTTTAAGAATTTTAAAAGCAATCAGTAATCATTGCTACATGTTGGAAAGTATAGAGGATTCAGAAAAATGGGGAAGATACAGTTTTTTAGGTTATGATCCTCTTTTGGAGTTTACATGTCAAAATGGCATGGTTCAGATTAAAGGCGATGCTGATTTTAAGGAATTCAACGATGATGTAATCACAATAGAAACTGATAATCCCCGTGACATAATTAAAGAATTGGTTTTAAAAAATAAATCTCCAAAAATTGATTATTTGCCTCCTTTTACTGGCGGTTTTGTAGGATATTTTGCTTATGATTATATTAAATACTGTGAACCTTCACTTAATTTGGATGCTGAAAATCAGGACAAATTCAAGGACATTGATTTGATGTTATTCGATAAGGTCATTGCCTTCGATAACTTTAAACAAAAAATTATCATCATTTCAAATATCAAAACAGATGATTTGGAGAATAATTACAAAAAAGCATGTGAAGAATTAAAAGAAATAGCCGATTTAATTAAAAACGGCAAAAAAGCTAAAGTTGAACCTTTGAAATTAAAATCCGAATTTAAGGCCGCATTTTCACGTGAAAAATATTGTGACATGGTGAATAAGGCTAAAAATTACATTAAGGAAGGAGATATCTTTCAGGTGGTTTTGTCAAATAGAATCGAAGCCGAAATTTCCGGAAGTTTATTTGATACATACAGAGTTTTGAGAACCACCAATCCGTCTCCATACATGTTTTATTTTTCAAGCAATGACATTGAAATAGCAGGAGCATCTCCTGAAACTCTGGTCAAATTAAATGATGGGAAATTGTACACATTCCCCCTTGCAGGAACAAGACCTCGCGGTAAAACTGTTGAAGAAGATTTAAAACTCGAACAGGAGTTATTGGCCGATGAAAAAGAATTGGCCGAACATAATATGCTTGTGGATTTGGGACGCAATGATATTGGAAGAATTGCAGAAATAGGATCTGTTAATGTCGACAAGTACCTGTCAATTGAAAGATTTTCCCATGTGATGCACATAGGATCTACTGTAACTGGAAGATTAAGGTCTGATTTGGACTCTCTTGTAGCCATAGATTCAATATTGCCTGCAGGAACATTGTCAGGTGCTCCTAAAATAAGGGCATGTGAAATAATCAATGAACTTGAAGACAATAAGAGAGGAATTTATGGCGGTGCGATTGGATATGTTGATTTGAGTGGAAATATTGATACTTGCATTTCAATAAGGATTGCTTTTGCACGCAACAATAAGGTATTTATTCGCTCTGGTGCAGGTATTGTTGCAGACAGTGTTCCGGATAATGAATTCGATGAATGTTTAAATAAGGCGGCTGCAGTAATCAACGCTTTAAAAATTGCTGATGGAGGTTTAGAATGATTCTATTGATAGATAACTATGACAGTTTTTCATATAATCTGTTCCAATTAATCGGTGAAGTAAATTCAGATATTTTAGTTTATAGGAATGATAAAATCACATTAGATGAAATCAATAATCTAAATCCGGATGCGATAATTTTGTCTCCGGGGCCTGGAAAACCTGAAGATGCGGGAATTTGCATTGATTTGGTAAATGAATTTTATGATAAAATTCCAATTTTGGGTGTTTGTTTGGGTCATCAAGCTATTTGCACTGCATTTGGCGGAAAGATTTCTTATGCTAAAAGGTTGATGCACGGCAAATCTTCTGAAATATCAATTGATGATGATGAAATCTTTAAAAATTTGGAATCAAAAATCACTGTCGGAAGATATCATTCATTAAGCTTAATCGAAGATAGTCTTCCTGATTCTCTAAAAATTATCTCAAAAGCGGATGATGATGGTGAAATAATGGCAGTCAGACATAATGACTTTGATGTTTATGGTTTACAATTCCATCCCGAGTCAATATTGACTCCGGATGGGTTGATGATTATTAGAAACTTTATTGAAAAAATAGGTATGGTTTAAATGATTAAAGAGGCAATATTGAAAGTTTATAAGCATGAAGACTTAACTTATCAGGAAGCTTATGATACTATGGATGAAATCATGAGTGGTGAGGCAAGTGAAGTTCAGATGAGTGCCTATTTAACTGCAATGTCAATGAAAGGTGAAACAATTGATGAGATTACAGCTTCTGCTGAAGCGATGAGGGCTCACTGTGTAAGATTGCTGAATGATGAGGAAGTATTGGAAATTGTTGGAACCGGTGGTGACGGTTCGAATACATTCAACATATCCACAACCTCTTCTATCGTAATTTCAGCTGCAGGCATTCCTGTAGCAAAGCATGGAAATAGGTCTGCTTCCAGTAAATGTGGGGCTGCCGATGTATTGGAAGCGTTGGGTGTTAATATTTACATTGAACCCGAAAAAAGTTTGCAATGTTTAAAAGAGATTAATCTATGCTTTTTATTCGCTCAGAATTATCATTTGGCAATGAAGTATGTTGCCAATGTTAGAAAAGAATTGTCCATAAGAACCATATTTAATATATTGGGTCCTCTGACAAATCCTGCTGGTGCTACCATGCAAGTTTTAGGAGTATATGAAAAACAATTGGTGGATCCGCTTTCAGAAGTATTGAAAAACCTGGGAGTTAAGTCTGCAATGACTGTCTATGGTTTGGATGGAATGGATGAAATTTCTGCAAGCGATAAAACTTGTGTTTCTGAACTTAAGGATGGTAAAACAATGACATATGAAATAACTCCTGAATACTTTGGTATGGAACTTGTATCCAAAGAAGACCTTGTTGGCGGAGATGCAAGGGAAAATGCACAAATCACATTGGATATTTTAAATGGTGAAAAAGGACCAAAAAGAAATGCGGTTGTTTTAAATTCTGCTGCAGGATTCTATGTTGCAGGAAAAGTAGATAACTTAAGGGAAGGAGTCAAACTGGCAGAAGAAATTATTGATTCTGGAAAAGCTCTTGAACAGCTTGAAAGATTTGTTGAAGTTACAAATAGATGATTATTATGTTGGATAAGATTGTTGCAAAAACTGAAGAAAGACTGATTGAAGCTAAGAAAAACAAACCTCTTGAAGAAATTAAGGAGGAAGTGTCAAAATTAGAGATTAATGATGAATTTCCGTTTAAAGATGCATTGGACGATCCTCAGATTGCAATTATTGCTGAAGTCAAAAAGGCTTCTCCTTCAAAAGGAGTAATTGCAGAGGATTTTGATTATTTAGCTATCGCTAAGGAATATGAGGATGCTGGTGCTTCAGCAATTTCTGTTTTGACAGAACCTTACTTTTTTCAAGGGTCTAATGACTTTTTAAAGGAAATTTCTGAAAACGTTTCAATCCCTGTTTTAAGAAAAGATTTTGTCATTGATGAGTATATGATTTGGGAAGCTAAGTTACTCGGAGCTTCTGCAGTACTTTTAATAGTATCAATATTGGATATTGTTCAGTTAAAAAAATATTTGGATTTGGCTCATGATTTGGGCCTTTCTGCAATAGTTGAAACTCATGATGGTAATGAGATAAGGACTGCCATGAATGTGGGTGCTGAAATTATTGGCGTTAATAATAGGAATCTGCAGGATTTTAGTGTAGATATTGATAATAGTATTAGTTTACGTAGATGTGTCAGTGACAATATACTATTTATTTCTGAAAGTGGCATTAAAACAAAAGAAGATGTCACCAAATTAAAAGAAAATAATGTTGATGCAGTTTTAATTGGCGAAACTTTAATGAAAAGCGATGATAAAACTTCATTGATTGCGGAGTTAAAGAATGGTTAAAATTAAAATCTGCGGACTTAAAAGATTGGAGGATATTGAGATTGTCAATAAATACAAACCGGATTATATAGGTTTTGTATTCGCAGATTCAAAAAGAAAGGTTTCACATGATTTGGCTTTTGAAATGAAAAATAATTTAAGCTCAGATATAGTGTCTGTAGGAGTTTTCGTTGATGCAGACATTGGTGAGATTGTTGATTTGTTCGACAGGGGAGTTATTGAAATTGCTCAACTTCATGGATTGGAAAGTGAAGATTATATTAGGAATTTAAAAGAAAATACTAATTATAAACTAAAAATTATTAATGCAATTGAAATGTCTGATGAAAAGGATTTATTGGAATATGATAATTCACTTTCTGATTATTTGTTGCTTGACAGTGGTAAAGGCAGTGGAAAGACTTTTGATTGGAGTTTGATTAGAACAGATTTGACCAAAGACTTCTTTTTGGCTGGTGGAATTGATATCTCAAATGTAAATCATGCTATTGAAGAGTTTAATCCCTTTGCTGTTGATTTAAGTTCAAGTCTTGAAACTGATGGATTTAAGGATGAAAATAAAATTAAAGAAATAATGGAGGTTATACGTTGAGTAGAGGAAGATATGGTGAGTATGGTGGCCAATACATATCTGAAACATTAATGAATGAATTATTGTACTTGGAAGAGCAGTATAATCATTATATTAACGATCAGGAATTTGTAGATGAACTCAATACATTATTAAAGGAATATGCTGGAAGGCCATCTTTGTTATATTATGCTAAAAGAATGACCGAAGACCTTGGAGGGGCAAAAATCTATTTGAAACGTGAGGATTTGAACCACACTGGTGCTCACAAAATCAATAATGTTTTGGGTCAGGTATTGCTTGCCAAAAAAATGGGTAAAACAAGAGTTATTGCAGAAACTGGTGCAGGTCAACATGGTGTAGCTACTGCAACTGCTGCCGCTTTGCTTGATATGGAATGTGAAGTGTTTATGGGTGAGGTAGATACAAAAAGGCAGGCATTAAATGTTTATCGTATGGAATTGTTGGGTGCAAAGGTTCACTCAGTTAAATCCGGAACCAAAACCTTAAAGGATGCAGTAAACGATGCATTTAGAGATTGGATTGCCCGTGTTCATGATACTAATTATGTAATAGGTTCAACAATGGGGCCTCATCCATTTCCTATGATTGTTAGAGATTTCCAAGCTGTAATAAGTGCTGAAGCTAGAGACCAATTCCTTGAAAAAGAAGGAAGACTTCCAAATGCTGTAATTGCATGTGTCGGTGGTGGAAGTAATGCGATGGGAGCATTCTATAATTTCATTGAAGATGATGATGTTAAATTGATTGGATGTGAAGCCGGTGGAAAGGGTATTGACACTCCATATAATGCAGCAGCCCTGACAAAAGGAAAAATTGGAATATTTCATGGAATGAAATCCATATTTAATCAGGGGGACTATGGTCAAATTGCACCGGTATATTCAGTTTCAGCCGGTCTTGATTATCCGGGCGTTGGGCCGGAACATGCATATTTGAGAGACACTGGTCGTGCGGAATATGTTCCGATTACTGATGAGGAAGCAGTCAATGCATTTGAATATCTGTCAAGAATGGAAGGTATCATTCCTGCTATTGAAAGTGCACATGCTGTCGCTTATGCAATGAAAATAGCTCCTGAAATGGATGAAAATGATATCATCATGGTTTGTCTTTCTGGACGGGGAGATAAGGATGTTCGTTCAATTGCAGAATATAGGGGAGTTGATTTAGGTGAGTAAAATAGCAAATGCATTTGAGAACGGCAAAGCATTCATCGGCTTTTTGACTGCCGGTGATCCAACTGTAGAAAAAACAGTTGAATACATATTGGCTATGGAAGAGGCAGGTTGTGATTTAATAGAGATTGGTATTCCATTTTCAGACCCGATGGCTGAAGGTGTTGTAATTCAGGATGCAAATGTTCGTGCATTGAAGCACAATACAACCACTGATGATGTTTTTGATATTGTAAAGGCGGTTCGTGAAAAAACTGATGTTCCTCTTGTATTTTTAACATACATAAATCCCGTTTTCTTTTATGGTTACGAAGAATTCTTTAAAAAATGTGGGGAATTGGGCGTTGATGGAATCATTTCACCTGATTTGCCTTATGAGGAAAAAGGTGAAATTTCTGAAATTGCCAGAAAAAATGATGTTGATGTCATATCATTGATTGCACCTACTTCAAAGGAAAGAATTCAAAAAATAGCCACTGATGCAACAGGTTTCATTTACGTTGTTTCATCATTGGGAGTCACTGGAATGCGTAGTGAAATCAAAACAGATTTAAATGCAATTCTTAAAGATATTAGGGATGTTACTGACTTGCCTTTGGCTGTTGGTTTTGGTATTAATACTCCTGAACAAGCTCAAAATATTGGTAAAATCGCTGATGGAGTCATTGTTGGAAGTGCAATAGTAAAAATCATTGAAGAACATGGGGAAAATGCGACTGAACCATTGAAAGATTATGTTTCAAGTATGAAAAAGGCAGCAAATGAATGATTTTTAATCCATGAAAAAATTTATATAAATAGATGAGACATATATAAATATATTATAATAATATTACTTTAGAGGATTATTTATGTTTAAAGCAGAATTAAGTGATTCCAGTATATTAAAAACCAGTTTTGATGCTATTTCATCAATCGTTGATGAAGTACAAATTCAAACTGATAGTGAAGGCATGAGATTAGATGCCTTAGACCGTAGTCACATAACTTTCGTACATTTAGAGTTAAAATCTAGCTTATTTGACGAATATATTTGTGATGTTCCTGAAAAAATTAATATTGATACTGATGAGTTTATGAGAGTACTTAAACGTGCAAAATCTCAAGACAGAGTATTGATGTCTGTTGATGAAGGAAATTTCATTATTACTTTTGAAGGAGACGCTACAAGAACTTTTAAAATAAGATTAATCGATATGGAATATGATAATCCTGTTCCACCAACAATCGAGCATCCTACTAACTTTAAGGTTCGTTTCTCCATATTGAAAGATTGTATTAATGATATTGATATTTTCTCAGATAAAATAGCACTTCAGGTTGATGAAGATTATTTCATTGCATCTGCAGACGGGGAATTTGGTGACGCAAGTATCAAATATCTCCATGGTGAAAATATTAATGAACATGCAAAAGCTTTATTCTCATTAGATAAGATTAGAGAAATGCTTAAAGCGGATAAATTTTCAGAGGAAGCTGAAATTAGTTTAGGTACTGATATGCCATTAAGTTTAACTCTTACTATGGTTACTGGTGACGGTAAACTTAGTTTCTTGCTTGCTCCTAGATTAGAAACAGATGAATAATTTCATTTGTTTATCTTTTTTTTTATTTTTATAAATTTTTTTAGAGATGGTTATCAGTGGATCAGTTTTACAAGACTTTACGTGATGTTCAAAAGAAGGAACGGAATAATGGTACTCTTTCTCGTGTGGATGAGACTTTTTACAACGATATACATGAGTATATGGATGTATTGAAACAAGAAGCAATTAATGATCCATTTTCAAAAGCTCCAGCTATGCTTAAGGAAGCTCAGATTATTGCAACTGATATCTGTCAGAGAAGGGAGACAAAAATTACCAACTCTGCAGTTCTTAACATTCACAGGTCTTATCATCTGTTTACTGGTAAACCTCAATTTGATTTGGTTGACACCACTCCTTTAAATTTGACACCTGAGGAAGAAAAGTTCTATTTTTCATTAATCGATACATTGAGAAATCATAGGCATAACATTTCATTGGAAAAATTATCTGAAGATGAAAACCAGATTGAAAAGAAAATCATTAAACCGAAAGAAACTCAATCAAACACATTAACTTCTCCTGAACCTACCAAAAAACAGGAAAATGATGATGAAGTATTGGATAGGCTGGATGAAATTTCTAAAGCTAAACCAATAATAGGTGAGAAAAGACAACCAATTGAAAAGCAAATTGCTAATTCTCAAGTCATGGCATCAAAAAAGGAAAATGTTTCTAAAGCTCCTGTATCAAAACCTAAAGTTGATAATATTGAAGAAAATCCAAATGCCTTCGATGAAAATGAAGAATTTTATGATTTGGAATCTAAAAAAATAGCTAGGGACACAGAACTTGTTACAATGTTGGTTTTTGATGAAATTGGAGCTATTGTGGGTGTTGATGAAAGGGTTTACGGTCCGTTCAGACCTCAGGATTTGGTCACCTTGCCATTGATTAATGCAAAAATATTTTTCAAAAATCATAAGGGCCGTCAGGTTAAAATTTAAGGAATTGCCATTAACTTTAAATAACTTGATAAATAGATATATTAATCGTATCTATTTGTGATAATAAAAAATTATATTTTTTTATAATTTGGATTTTTGCTGTCTGTAGACTTGATGCGTTACAATGCAGTTTTAATCTCTAACGTTTTCTAATAAAATTTGAGTTTAGATAAATTCATAGATAGGTTTACAATGACTTATTAATTATGGTGAAAAAATGAAAATACCAAAAGAAAAAAGAACATACTGTCCTCACTGTAAAAGACACACTATGCATGAGGTACACACTGCTAAAAAAAGGAAAGCAAGTGAATTAACTTGGGGACAAAGACAATTCAGACGTGTAACTGCTGGTTACAGAGGTTATCCAAGGCCTTTACCTGCCGGAAACAAACCTGTTAAAAAATTAGACTTAAGACTTAAATGTAAAGAATGTGGTAAATCTCACATTAAACAATCTTTCAGAACTGGAAAACCAGAATTTGTAGCAAAATAGGTGATTAACATGGTTAGTAAAGGAAGAGGAAACTTTTTAAAAGTTAAATGTTTAGATTGTGACAATGAGCAAGTAATCTTTGACCGTGCTGCATCTGATGTAAAATGTATTATTTGTGGTAAAACTCTTGTCAAATCTCGTGGTGCTAAAGCTAAAATCACCGCACACATTGAAAAAGTTTTAAACTAGATTTCTAGTTTTCAACTTATTTTTTTACTATTTTTTATAATTTTTTTTATTAATGTTGGTGAGAATATGGTAAGAAAAAGTCAAGAATGGCCTGATGAAGGGGAACTTATTGTCGGTACTGTTTATAAAGTTCTTAATTATGGGGCTTTTGCTAAATTAGAAGAATATCAGGGCAAAGAAGCTTTTATTCATATTTCTGAAGTATCTTCTGGTTGGGTAAAAAATATTAGAGATCATGTAAGAGAAAATCAAAAAATCGTCTGTCGTGTTCTCAGAGTTAATCCTAAAAAGGGGCATGTTGATGCTTCTTTAAAAAGAATCCGTGAAGATCAAAGAACTAAAAAAATCCAACATTGGAAAATTGAACAGAAAGCTGAGAAATTTTTAGAATTATCTGCTAAATCCTTAGATAAGAGTTTGGATGAAGCTTATGATGAAGTAGGTTATGAGCTCATGGATATCTTTGGTGATGTTTATGGTGCTTTTGAAACTGCTGCTGATGAAGGTGCAGAATCTCTTACTGAAGAAGGAATTCCTCAAGATTGGGCAGATGCTATTACTGAAGTTGCTAAAAAGAACATTACTCCACCTGAAGTTCATATCAGTGGTTATGTAGATATTGAAACTTTTGTACCTAATGGTGTTGAAATTATTATTTCTGCTCTTAAGGCAGCTGAAGATAATGGCGATGCGGAAGAAGAAATCAAGGTCCAATGTGTTGGTGCACCAAGATATAGGATTACTGTAAAATCTACTGATTATATCTTAGCTGAAAAAGCTCTTAAAGCTGCTGCTGAAAGATGTATTGCAGTTGTTGAAGAATCTGAAGGAAATGGTACTTTCTTAAGAGAGTTGGATAATTAGATTCTTATGAATATGAAAATGAATAAATGTCCCGAATGTGGAATTTATACTTTAAAAGATGCTTGCCCTAAATGTGGCGGGCAACTTAAAGTTATTTATCCTCCAAAATTTTCAATTGAGGATAAATACGGAAAATATCGTCGTATATTAAAAAAGGAATCAATGAAGGAGCAATAGGATATGGACGTTACAGAAATTACTACTTTGGAAGAAATTGAATTGAATAATCCTATTTTTATAGAAGCATTGCCTGGTATTGGTCATGTTGGTAAATTAGCTGCTGATCATATTATTGATGAATTTGGAGCAACAAAGTTTGCTGAAATATATTCTCCAACTTTTCCGCCTCAAGTTCTTGTAAAAGAGGAAGGTTTAATTGCAAACATGATTAATGAATTGTACTACATAAAAGAAGTTGGCGAAGATAAATTGGATTTAATAATTATTGTAGGTAATACTCAGTCTTTAAGTCCAGAAGGCCAATATCTATTGTGTAAAGATGTTTTGGATTATGTTAAACCATTTGACATAAGCAGGATTTTTACATTGGGCGGAATGGCTACTGGTCAGCCTGTTGAGAATCCTAAAGTTTTCGGAGCAGCTACTCATGAAGAGGATGTTGAACTGTTAAAAGAAGCTGGTATTGAAATCAGATCCAATGACGGCGGTATCGTTGGAGCTTCCGGACTCTTTTTAGGTCTTGCTGTTCGTCAAGGACTACATGGGTCTTGTCTTATGGGTGAAACACCAGGTTATTTCATTGATGCCGAATCTGCAGAAGCTATCTTAAATAAACTTTCCTATTTGCTTAATTTTGAAATTAATGTTGATAAATTGGAAGAAAGAGCTGAAGAAACTAGACAAATGATTGCTAAAGCTCAACAAATGGAACAGGATTTAATTAATAAAGCTAACGCAGGTAACGCTGATGATTTAAGATATATTGGATAGTCAATATATCATTTTTTAACTTTTTTTTACATGAATGTTGTAGTCATTCCTGATGCGGCAATGATTGTTGTGCCTTTGATTGAGAGGAATGGGCATACTTATTTGTCTCCCTCAAATTTTTCCAAATATGACAATATGGATATTTGCGAGGGTAATCTGTCATATGATAATCTGTTAAATAACTATTTTTCAAGTGAAATTCCTTCCGGTGTAAGAGGAAGACTTTTTTTGTTTTCAAGAGTTTTAGACAAGGCTGATGCTGCAATCATTATTGGAAAACGTCCTAAAAATTATGTTAGGATGTATAATGTTTTAAATGAACTGATTATGTTTGGGAGCAGTTCTTGCAATAATGCACATAACTTGTCTGTCAAGCTAATTGAAGATATGAATATTCCGACATTGAAATTGGCGTATCCGACAGATAAAAATCAAATTATCAGTTTAATCAATGAAACCACTTTATTTTTAAAAAATCTCGATGATTCTTCTTCAAGTGTCAATAAAGATAATATAAATGCTGATTTGGAAATTAAAAAGGATAAATATCCAATCAACAATCTTAAAGAGATTTTAAATAATTTGATATAATATGAATTATAATTTTTAAATATGTTGGTTAATGCGGATTTTCATGTTCACAGCTGTTTTTCATCAGCATCATCAAAGGACATGCTAATTAAAAATATGGCTCCCAAAGCTAAATTAAAAGGATTGAATCTTTTAGGCACCGGAGATGCTTTTCATCCTGGTTGGTTGGATATAATTGAAGAAACTACGGTCTATTCGGGGGATGGAATTTACACTTATGACGATATGGATTTTGTTCTAACCACCGAAGTGGAAGGCAAAAACAGAATTCATCATCTGATTATCATTCCTGATATTGATATTGCCCGTGAATTGTCAGAAAAATTGGTGTCTAAAAACAAAAATGTTGACGGCAGACCCAGAACAGGTTACACCGGCGCTGAACTTTTGGACATGGTTAGACAGTATGACTGCTTGATTGGTCCGGCACATGCATTCACTCCCTGGACCGGAATGTACAAGTCCTATGATAGTATTTATGACTGCTATGGCGAAAAACCTGATTTTGTTGAATTGGGCTTGTCTGCAGATACTGATATGGCAGACACTGTTTTGGAACTGAAGGATTTTCCATTCCTGACAAATTCCGATGCCCATTCCCCATGGCCTCATAGGTTAGGTAGGGAGTTTAATGCAATGGAGCTTAAAGATATTTCATTTTCATCCATAAAAAGTTCAATTACTTCCAATAAAATCAAAGCAAATTATGGATTGGTTCCGAACTTGGGAAAGTATCACATGACCGCATGTACCAAATGCTATAAAATAATCGATCCCGCATTTGCAAAGGAAAATAAAATGAAATGTGAATGTGGTGGAAGGGTTAAAAAAGGTGTGGACTTTAGAATTTCTGAAATTGCCGATTATGATGAACCTAATCATCCTGACTTCAGACCGAAATACGTTCATCTGATGCCTCTTGCCGAACTGATTTCAACTGTTTATGATAAAGGCGTTACAACCAAGACGGTTCAAGGTATCTGGCAGAAATTGGTTGATGCTTTCGGCACTGAAATTGATGTCTTAATCAATGCTTCATTGGAAGATATTTCCAAAATAGATTTGAAAGTAGCAAATGTTATCGAATCATTCAGAAACAATACAATCGAAGTTGTTCCAGGTGGTGGAGGACAATATGGACATATTGTATTCAATGAATCTGTCAAAAAAAGTAAAGCAACAAAAACTGTTACTTTAGATAATTTTTAAAACGGACTTGGAGGGATTTGAACCCTCGATCTTAAGATTAGGAGTCTTACGCCCTTCCAGACTAGGCTACAAGCCCAAAATAAATATACAAAATAAAATTTTTTTTTTAAAAAAAAGAGTCATTAAGAGCGGACCCGCCGGGATTTGAACCCGGGGTCTTCGGATTAGAAGTCCGACGCCCTATCCAGCTAGGCTACGGGCCCCTTAAATACAACAATAATTAATATGTTTTTTGTCTTATATATAGTTATCTATTTTTTATAAAAAATAAAAAAGGTTGAGATTAAAGTTTAACCTCTTCCAGTTGAGCCGCTAGAATCACTAACACTTATTGAATCTACAGCTTCACCATTTTCATTATATATTGTGAAGTACCAGTACCCATCAGAGTAGTATCCGCCTCCAGCGTAACATCCTGGTTCTGAAACAGCGCCTGCTGCAATACTTTGTGCATCAGAGTAAGACAATGAAGGACCATAATTTGAAGATGAACCTGAGTCACTTCCACTATCACTGCTACTACTACTGCTACTACTACTATAACCGCTGTCACTGCTGTAGTCTGATCCTGAGTCAGACCCGGAACCACCATCACTGCTGTAGTCTGATCCTGAATCGGAACCTGAACCGCTGTCACTTCCTGAAGTTGTTGCTACGGAAGATCCACTTCCATTATTTGCGGAAGTATTGTTTCCAAGTCCATTTCCAGTATTTTTAGCAGGCATACTGGATAAATCTGAAAAGATTGGATTGTTACTATTGGTAATTCCATATGCTGCAACTGCTGCTGCAATACATAATACAATAATTATTGAAATAATTATGTTAGACTTTTCCAATATTATCCCTCCTATAAATTATATTAAATATAATAATATAATTAAGTTCTTTATCTTTTATATATATTTCTATCTTCATTTTTAGTATTAGTTTATAAATATAATCAAACAAATATTATTAATGTTAGTTTCTAAGTTTTAAAATTGAGGTGACAAATTTGAAAGATAGAGTAGTTATATCTCCTACAACTCGTCAAGAGGGCCATGCCGAACTTGTCATGGAAGTTGACGATGAAGGGATAGTTACAAAAGGGATGTATTTAAGTATAACTCCTGTTAGGGGTTTAGAAAAGATGGTTCTTAATAAAGCTCCTGAAACCGCTCCTGTATTATGTCAAAGAATCTGTGGAGTATGTCCAATTCCACACACTTTAGCATCTGCAGAAGCTATGGACATGGCTTTAGGCATCGAAATTCCTAAAGCAGGAAAATTATTAAGAAAAGCTGTCGCTGCAGCACACGGTATTAACAGTGCAGCAATTCACCACTTTTTAGTTGCACCTGACGTTGTCCCAGAGGACAAATTCGTAGATGCAGTTAACAGCGTAAGTGAAGTAAGAAAAAATGTTCAATACGTTGTTGACATGATTGCTGGTGAAGGTATCCACCCATCTGATATTAGGGTTGGTGGAATGGCTAGAAACATCACACCATTCACAAAAGAAAGATTAATTGAAAGAATGACTGCTTTAAAACCAAAACTTGAAGCACACGTTGAATTTATTAAAAACTGTGTACTTGAAGCTGGTTTACCTAAAGATTTAGGTGTAGTTAACCAACCATTAATGGCAGCAGATGCAACTTATGGTACCAACGATTTCGATATGAACAAATTCTCAGAAGTATTACCTGAAGCATGGTATGATGATCCTGAAATTGGAACTAAAGCATGTTCAGTAATTCCTTTATGGGAAGGTACTAATGTAGAAACAGGTCCTAGAGCAAGAATGGAAAAATTCCAAGGATTCAAAGACAAAGGTGTTATTGCTCAACATGTAGCTCGTGCTGACGAAATGTTGAAAAACTACGATGCTTGTTTAGAAGCATTAGATGCAATTGATCCTGCAGCACCTGCAAACGTATCATATGATAAAAGAGGAACTGGTGAACTTGGATTTGGTGTCATAGAAGGTCCTAGAGGAACTGACGTACACATGGCACAAGTAAAAGAAGGAAAAACACAATTCTACTCTGCAATTGTACCAACTACTTGGAATATTCCAACAATGGGTCCTGCAACTGAAGGATTCCACCACGAGTTAGGTCCACACGTAATCAGAGCTTACGATCCATGTTTATCCTGTGCTACTCACGTGATGGTAGTTGACGATGAAGATAAATCCATTCTTAAAAATGAAATGGTGAGAATCTAAGTATTTGGGAGGATTTATTAATGCCTTATGATTCGGAGATAATTGTTGTCGGATGCGGAAACGTTTTATTTAAAGATGATGGATACGGTCCTATTGTCATTAACTTATTGCAAAAATTGTTTAATGATAAAAATGACTATTATGATCCTGCTGTTACAGACTATGTGGAAAACGAATTCGATAAGGACATTTTAAAAGAAATTCAACAGAAAGTTGAGGGCAAAACATTGCCTGACGGGGTTCAATTTGTTGATGGAGGAACTGCCGCACCAACTAACTTTTTCCCATTATATTCTGAATATGACTGGAAAAAACTGGTGGTAGTTGATGTTGTCGAGTTCAATGATGAACCTGGTACAGTGGATACTTTTGATCCTAGTGTAATGCAACAAGGAAAATATGACAATCCTCATGGAATGACTGTTGAAGATCCACTTCGTGAAATTTCTGAAAATAAATGTGAGGTTGTAATTGTAGGTTGCAAACCTGCTGAAATACCAACTCCGGATGTAGATATGGGTTTAACAGAACCAGTAAAAAAGGCAATTCCAAAGACTATAGATATTATTTTAAATGAAATCGGGGTAAAATAATGTTTGATAAATTGAAAAAAGCTTTTGGCGGCGATGAAGCTAAAGCACCAAAAGCAGAGAAAAAAGTTGAAGCTGCTCCTGCAGAAACAAAAGCACCTGCAGCAGAACCTAAAGCTGCTTCATCAAAACCACGTATTGGTTACATACACTTAAGTGGTTGTACTGGAGATGCTATGTCCTTGACTGAAAACTATGACATTTTATCTACTGTACTTACTGATTTAGTTGATATTGTATACGGACAAACTTTAGTAGACAAATGGGTTCACGGTACTTTCGCTGAAGAAATGCCTGAAATGGACTTATGTTTAATTGAAGGATCAGTTTGTTTACAAGATGATCACAGTGTTCAAGAACTTTTAATGGCAAGAGAAAAATCAGGTTTAATCTGTGCATTCGGTTCCTGTGCTATGACTGGTTGTTTCACCACCTTTGCACGTGGAGGACAACAAGCACAACCTAAACATGAATCATTTGCACCAATCAGCCAATTAGTTAAAGTTGACTGCGCACTTCCTGGTTGTCCTGTAGCTCCTGAAATGATTGCAAAAGTAGTTGTAGCATTATGCAATGGAGACATGGAATACTTACAACCTGCTATTGATAAAGCTGCTTGCAACACTGGCTGTGGCTGTGATGTATTAACCAATGTAATCCGTAACGGATTATGTACTGGATGTGGAACTTGTGCTCTAGCTTGTCCAACAAGAGCTATGGGCTTTTCTGAAGGTAGACCTAGCTGTGACAGAGATAGATGTATTAAATGTGGATCTTGTTATGCAATGTGTCCAAGAGCATGGTTACCTATAAAGAGAATTAAAGAGGATACTGGATTATAGGAGGATTGAACATGCCATTAGGTACTTATAAAGAAGCATTATCTGCAAGATCAACTGATAAAAAAATATTAGATGTATCACAAGACGGAGGAATTGTTTCAGCATTACTCTGTTACGCACTCGATGAAGGAATCATTGAAGGTGCAGTTGTTGCTGGAACTCCTGATGAAGACTGGAGACCTATTCCTACTGTTGTAACCTCATCTGATGAAGTTATCGCAGCAGCAGGTACTAAATACTCAATGTCCCCAACCTTATCTGCTTTAAAAGAAGCAACCCGTCAATACGGTTTAGAAAAAGTTGGTGTTGTATCAACTCCATGTCAAACCCAAGGTTTAAGAAAAGCACAATCTTACCCATTCACTAGATTCGTCGCTGATAAAGTAAAATTAATCATCGGTATCTACTGTATGGAAAACTTCCCAATGGCTTCTCTTGACACCTTTGCTACCGCAAAATTAGGATTTGACAGCTTACAAGATGCAACTAAAATGGACATCGGTAAAGGTAAATTCTGGTTAACCAAAGATGGAGAAGACTCTGGTTTAGCTATCAAAGAAACACACGGATACGAACAAGCTGGATGTAACATCTGTATGGACTATGTTGCTGAATGGGCCGACGTATCAACAGGTTCTGTAGGATCTCCTGACGGATGGTCCACTGTTTTAACCAGAACTGATGATGGTGAATCTGTCTTTAAAGCTGCTGTTGACGCTGGTTTAATTGAAACAAAACCAATGGATGACGTAAAACCTGGTCTTCCTTTACTTGAAAAATTAGCTAAAGGTAAGAAAGATAAAAACGGTAAAGAACGTGAAAGAAGAGCTAAATTAGGATTACCACTTCCTGTGGAATACTAATTCCTTTTCTTTTTTTTCTTTTTTCTTTTTTTTTAAACTAAACTTTAAATATTTTAATCCTCAAATATAGTCATATTATTTTGACGGAGGAGTATAAAATTAAATTAAATAAATTTTTCATTTTACTATTGATGATTTCTATTTTGCTTTCAGTGTCTGTTAGTTTTGCAGCGGATGAAAATGCGACCGATTTGGCATTGAATGCTCAAAAAGGAGATATTGTTGATGTTTCAAATCAAAATGAGATAGTTGACACAAGTAATGAAGTAGCTGTTTCTGCTGATTATTCTGTTGATTCAAATGATAGTTCCAGTTCAATTATTCCTGGTAAAGTTGTAAAAAGGTATAATGGTGCTGTTGAGTATTCTGCAACTTTTTTAGATGGGGAAGGTAAACCATTACAAAACACTGTTGTATACTGTGGACTGGATTCAGTCTTGTTAGGAGTCAATGCAACAACAGACTCTAACGGCGTTGCCCTATTTTTGTTGCCTGGTAAAAAAGGTGTTCACACATTATATCTTGTAAATACTGTGACTCCCGGTATTGTTTCGGATAATATAACTGTATTTGATGTATTGAGCGGAAACAAAAACTATAATCTTTACTTCAATAGCGGAAAGTATTATACTGTTAAGGTATATGGAAATGATGGAAAGCCTGTTGGAGCGAATAAAAAGGTTACATTCACTGTAAACTTAAAAAAACATATTGTAAAAACTGACAAAAAAGGCAATGCAAAATTGAAAATCAATTTCCAGCCTGGGTCTTATCTGGTGACTGCCCAATATGGGAATTTCCTTGTGGCAAACAAGATTATAGTTAAGCCTATTTTGATTCCTATGACTCAATTTGGAGCTAAAAAAATAGGAAAAACTTTCAAATTTAAGGTAAAATTGCTTAACAATAAAGGAAAAGCATTTAAAAATAAAAAAGTGAAAGTCAAATTCAATAAAAAGAATTATTTAGCAAAGACCAATAAAAAGGGAATTGCAACTTTCACATTAAAAACACCCACAAAAATGGGAAGTTATAAACTTGTTTCTTCATATGGAAAGGCAAAGGTAACCTCACTTTTCCAAAGATATTATATTAGGTAAAGGAGTTTTCACTCCTTTTTTTTTAAAATTTTAAATGGTTGTGACGGTACAGCCCTCTTTTTCAACAATGACTGTGTGCTCTTTTTGGCTTACAAAGCAGTCCTGCTTTTCGCGTAACGGTGCATAAGGATAGATTGCCATTGCATCGGATAATTGTTTTAATGCTATCTTTCCTCTTCTTTCACCGAATTCGCTTGTAATCCATCTTCCTGAAAACGGCACATATGCGTGATTATGTTGAATGTAGTTCAATACTTTTTTTGTGCTTCTCATTCTGAACGGTTTGTTTGCAATATATGAATAGATGTAATGTCCTGGTGCATCATTCACGATTCCTTCACCGTTGGTTGCAAAAGGTTCTATTGCAATTGCCTGACCTTCATCCAAGACATATCCGTCATGATTGTCGTAATTTGGTATGGAAATACCTGCATGCAAATTGTTTTGCTCCAAGCTGTGGCCGGTTAGGTTGAAAATAGGATTTAAGTTATATTCGGAAATTGCCTCATGGACTGCAGCACCTATTTTTGACACTTCAATTCCTGCCCTGACAGTTGATATTGCCGCTTCAAGACCCGCTGCTGAAGCTTCTACAATTTCCTCATGCAAATTAATTTCGTCCTGTGAATAATACTCGCCTATATTTCCGTCAGCAATGACTGTCACTGCCGAATCTGCAATATATCCATTAACCATTGCACCTAAATCTAATTTTACCATGTCTCCTGCTTTGATTAATGTTTTATCATTTGCAGGTGAGGTGTAATGTGCCGCTATTTCATTTAATGAAACGTTACATGGAAAAGCAATTTCGGCCCCAGTTTTTAAAATTTCGCTTTCTACGTATTCAACTAAATCAATGACCAAAGTTCCATCTTTAATCATTTTTGAAGCTTCACTACGAATGTCTGAAACAATTTTTCCAGCTTTTATGTATGATTCCATCATAATTTTTTACCTTCTGTATAAATAATTAATTTTATAATTGATAAAGTTTATATT
>NZ_JAXJXF010000068.1:0-1602 GCF_036307625.1 Methanobrevibacter sp. | reverse complement strand
GCATGTCACCGGTGAAGAGAGGTTCAGAATCATATCCCAGGATGCCGGTCTTGAAACAGTGGTTTGCTGTTTTGATGTTGCCATAGCCATGGTCAACACCGATGATCAGTTGGTCATTCAGTCTTTTCATTTTCATTCCTCCTTAGTTGTTCTTCATAATGGATTGATAGAGCCTTTGGTTGGCAGGCAGCACCGCTTCCCGGAAATACCTGCAATTGATACGGGTGAGGGATAACTGCTGTGGGCAAGGCATTTCCAGCAGCAGGCAGATCCCTTCATCCCAGTTGCAGCAGTTGGGTATCATTTTCTGTACCCGCTCGTACTGGGATGGCGTGAGAATTAAGGGCATTTGCGTTCCTCCTTTCATAGGTGATGATCAGGACAGTCAGCTGTTCACAGAATTTTTATTGCATTTTGATTTCTTGTTTGGTATAATTATCGAACAAGTGTTCTACAAGCAGAAATAACTGTCCCTCTACCTATGGGAGAAATAAGCACCGCAAAGCGGAACCTTTTTGAAAAAATATTTTTAAAAATTTCTGCCTATCATGTTTCGCAGGCCATTTGAAGCGGATTTAAGGATTTCCCTGTTTTGGGCATAAAAAAAGCAGGATCCGAAGATCCTGCTCCTGTTCGACAAATTGGAATTTGACTACATCTGCGTTATCTTTTTTATTTCATCAACCATATCGTTAATAACACCAGATATATTTTTTCTGAACATTCCATCAAATAATCTGTAAAGATTTGCATCAAAATTATTTGGCAAGATATTGCATTCTTTCGAACAAATGGTTTGCATTCTTTTCTCACCAGGGTGTGTCATCTCGTTCAGAGCAAAAATAATGTCAAAATAACTTGCGAGGAATTCAGTAACCCTATGATTGACACTTACAAGGTCACCTCTATTCTCTGCCTTTTGTATCTGCATATCAAATGATGGCAACATACCGCTAAGAAGCTTTAAATTATTAGCAATAATATTCTTTTTTAACTTCTTTGGATATGGAATGCGATATTTTTCCTGTAACATATTCAGCTTGCCATTCTTGTCAAGCACGATTTGGGAGGTTATTAGATTGTGCCACATACAGGTAGTATACCCATTCCATGGTATACAGTCTATAACTACAGAGGACACCATTTTTTCAAAATCTTCCATATTTCTATATATAATGTCCATATCAATGCTATCTTTTAAGGTAACATCATCTTCCAACTCCCACAAGGAATTGCCAATTTCCATATATCCACAATAATTTTCCAGAATACGTCTTCGTGTGTTTTCGTCAATATTGTCTGTTATATATACATATACATCGTAGTCCGATTTGGTATCATTTCGTCCAGTTGCTCTTGAACCTCCCAATGCAATTGCTTCCACCTGAGGAAGATGTCCAAGTTCATTAAATAGTTCATTGACATCGATTATCATTGCGATTCCTCCTTGTCAAATTCAAGTTTGTCTAACTGGTTGTTTAATAAAAATTATAGACCAATGGCATAGAATAATCAAGCCGTACTATCCTTTATTCCCTCGACCCGTCCATTGCGGGAAAAGCAGCAATGATAGAAGTGGCAGCTGCTGTTTCTGGCTGGTTC
>NZ_JAXJXF010000067.1:0-16729 GCF_036307625.1 Methanobrevibacter sp. | reverse complement strand
GCAAAAACATTAATGTGATTTGTGATGAGACTCGTCCTAGAGGACAGGGAGCTAGTTTGAGTGTGTGGGAAATGCAGCAGGAAAATATTCCAGTTAAGCTAATTCCTGATGTTGCTTCAGGATTTTTGATGTCTCAAGGCAAAATTGATAAAGTTGTTATTGGTGCAGATAGAATAGCAAAAGGAGGTGTTGTGAATAAAGTCGGTTCTTTTATGGTGGCACTAGCTGCAAAGCATCATGATATACCATTTTATGTAGCCGCACCATATTCCACTTTTGACAATGAAATCAATATTTATGATACTGTCATTGAAGAAAGGGATGGTGATGAGGTAAGATATTATGGGGGTGCTAGGATTTGTCCAAAGGGAACTGAAGTTATTAATCCTGCATTTGACATTACTCCAAAAGAATTGATTACAGGCATTATTACTGAAAAAGGAATTATTGATCCAATTTAGTCGTGATTTTTTTTGGGTGAGTAATATGGATAATCCCTTTGACATTCAAGAATATGTGGCTGATATCATGGAGGAAATTATAAAAACTCAAAAGAAAGTTTTTTTTACTTAATTTGTAAAAAATACTGGAAAATTCAGTAAAATTGGAAAAACCTATAAAACAAAATGCAATCAATATTTTCTCTTTTTTGATTGCAACCATAATCAGTTCATGTAATCTGCATTGCACTGGAGGTTATTCTCGAGTAAATGAAGCTTGGTGGTTGTTTAGTAATTATTTAATTAATAATTTAACTTAAAATTAATTAATATTGCTTTTTTAACTTCACTTAAATCATTTTCAATAACTATTTAAGCGATAACTATGAAATATTTATATAACATTTGTGGGATTTTCAATTTTACAAAAGTTTGGATACTTTCAATTTGTTAAATAATAATGTGGGAGATTAGTATGGAAATTAAGGAAAATAAAAATGCAAATTATCCTCTTTTAATTAAAGATTTGGTCAAAGAATTGTTAAAAGATGATTTTGTACACTTTAAAATTTTGTGTGCAAATGAAGTTCATCATTTCAACAAAGAAGATGGATCTGTTATAGAATTTGAAGAAACCTATGTAAAGGAAACTTCTGAAAACGGAGACATGTTGTATATCCCTTATCCAGATATATTCAGAGTAAAATTATATAGGGATATGGATCAATATCTTGAAGATGAAAAGAAATTCAATGCATTCAATGATGATGACGATTGGACTGGTAACAGAATCCAATTCTAATTAAATTTTTTTTACACTCTTTTTTTAACTTTTTTTTAAAATTTAAAAATAATCGCTGTTTTTTAAAATAGATAAAAAGTGATTGGAATCAATTTTCACTCTGAATCTTTTTTGGATAATTTTTTACCATATAATATGTTATAAGCCCTATAAAGTAACATAATATGTCCCAATAGTCAAAAACGCTTCCTTTTCGAGTATACAATGAACCAAATTCTCCTAAAACTGATAGAACTATAGTTAATAAAAATAAAATTTTAAAAGAGTTAATCTCCCTATTCAATGTATAATATAATATTACATTAACTGCCGCAAAATATAATGGTATTGCTATTAAATCATTAAAATGGTCATTAAAGAATGAAATTCCCAATGATTTGAAATAAAATTGATTGGCAAGGAATAATATTACGCAGCAAATTAATATAATGAGGTCTTTTCTTATTTTCATTTATTTGCCCTATTACTTAAACTAGGTTATTTTTTTTAGAGTTTTGATTTTTAATTGTTTTTGATTTTCCCGTCAATTGCTACATGCCATTCTCCAGGACTTGTGGATTTGACCTTTCGGGTATTGATTATTTCGACTTTCTTTCCAACATTATTGCAGGCATCCTTTAGCCGTTTTATTCCTTGTTCATATGAATCGGAAAATTCATAGTAGTTGATTATTCCACCATCCTCAATTAACTCAACTGCAATGTCAAGGAAAGTATATGCAAGTCCTGGAAGGTTCATAATAATTCTATCAAATTTCATGTTAAATGTTTTGCTAACTTCACGAATGTCTCCACATTGTGTTTTGATATTTCCTTTAAGTTTATTGAGTTTGATATTTTCATTTAAATATTTGATTGCTTCTTCATTAATATCGACAGCAATTATGTCAACATTTTTATTTCGGGCGATTACAATTGGAAACGGTCCTATTCCACAAAACATGTCTAAAATTTTTTCACCATCTTCAACATTTTCCATAACCCGTTTTCTTTCGGTTGCAAGTCTTGGTGAAAAATAAACTTCCTTGACATCCAATTTCAGCCGTGCACCATGTTCTTTATGGATGGTTACGGAATCATCTACGCCGGATAAAAATTCCAAATCTCTTATTCGGATTGTTCCTTTTATTGCACTTTTTTTCATGTAAATGGCTTTTCTTTTTGTAAATTTAAGTGCAGCATCCCCAATAATCTGTTTTTTGTCCTGTAAATTGTCAGGGATTTCCAGAATCACTATGTCTCCTATTGTATCAAATGATGTTCTCAGGTTCTCAATTTCTTCTTTGCTTAATTCATCTTCAAGCAGTTCTGAAAAATTATGAGCGACTCTTTTCAATGGTTCCAATTCCATATCTACAATTTCATATTCATCAATATCTTCATTAATCGGAATATATCCAAATTCATCGCAGGCTTTGATTCTATATTCCATATTCATCTGACCTTTTTCCATTAATTTTATACGGGTATCATTTAATTGTTTTAATGGAACTTTTACACATTTCATAAGATTTATTATGTTTAAATTCTTATATAATGTATATGTTTTATTTAGTGGGTTTAGGTTTATTTGACCATAAGGATATTTCTCTTAAAGGATTGGAATGCTTGAAAAATGTTGATAAAATTTATGCTGAATTTTTCACATCAAGATTATTTGGTTCAAATTTTGAGGCTATTGAAGAATTGGTGGGTAAGGAAATCGAAATATTGGTTAGAAATGAAGTAGAGGAAGAATCTAAATTTATTGAAGAAGCTAAGGAATCAGATGTTGCTTTAATTACTGGTGGTGACCCATTAATTGCAACAACTCATAGTGATTTTTTAGTTCAATGCTCTAAAAAGGGTATTGAATATGAAGTGATTCATGGATCTTCCATTCTGTCTTCAGCACCTGCAATTTCAGGCCTTCAGGGATATAAGTTCGGAAAAGTAACAACCATTCCGTTTCCGGATTATAATTTTTATCCAAAATCTCCTTATGAGGCTATTGAAGAAAATTTAAAAATGGATTTGCATACTTTGGTGTTATTGGATATTCAGGCTCATAAGGACAGATACATGACTGTTAATCAGGGTTTGGAATATTTGATGAGTATTAAAAATGATTTGGATCGTGAAGGATTAATTACGGAAGATACTTTGGCTATGGGTATTGCACGCGTTGGATCAATCGACGTTGTTGTAAAAGCAGGTAAAATTTCTGATTTGATAGATTATGATTTTGGAGGTCCTCTTCATTGTATTGTAATACCTTCCAAACTTCATATTGTTGAAGCAGAATATCTTGTGGAGATTGCTGGAGCTAATCCTGAAATATTAAATGAAAATTAGTTTTTAAGGGGGAGTGCGGAAGTAGTTATTCTACTTCCTATAATGAAACATATTCTGACATTTTGGAGATTATAAAATGGTTGACTGATGTTCCGATAAGACATGAAAATTACTTCATATCGATTATTAGTTATATTTTTATATTATTTAAATCTTTTTATTTTATTTTTCATTATTTTTATCGAATTATTGCAATATTGTTCATCAATATTTTTCCAATTATCTTTTTTATGATTAAAAAATATTACTTTTATGCAATTCTTTTAGTTTTTTAAATAATTTTTATACACTTTTTTTGCTTTTTGTTTTTTTTTTGGAGGTGGGGAATTGTACTATCAATTTAATGATTTGGCATAACTTTTTTATACCATGATTTCTCAATATTTTAAATCGAGGTGTAATTTATGAGAAAAAATACTATTATGTTTGGTGTTTTAATTGCAATAATTATCATGCTTTTCATAGGTGCATCTGTTGCTTTTCCATTTTTTGAAAAGCAATCAAGTAAGATGGTCATAACAAGTAATGACACTCTTAACAAAGGGGATAATATTACTGTCAATCTTACTGACAATTCCGGAAAGGCGATTTCTAATGCAACTATAAATATTACTATTGTGGGTGGTGAGGATAATCAAACAGCTTCTGTTGTTACTAACAAAAGCGGCATTGCAACTCTTAAAATAGATAAGGATGCTGGAAGTTATGTTGTTAACTGTACATATGCCGGCGATGATGATAATGGTGGAAACACAACTTCTCAAAAATTAACAATCAAAGAAAAGATGGAGGATAATCATATGTCAGATTCTTCAAAATCTGAGGACTCTGGTGCATTTTACAGTGCTCAGGAAGGTAGGATAATCTACACTGGTGAAATTCATGATGCTCCAGATGGTCATCAGTATAAACATTTAGGAAACAATGAATGGGAAAAAATTGATTAAATCAATTATTTCCTTTTTCAGAAATGTTTTTGCGATATTTGCCAAATGTAAAATTTCATATTAAACTTTTTAAACTTGTCATATGGATTTCAATTCATATTAATATTCTTTTTTTTATGCAAAACTGACTTGAAAAACACTTACGCATTTATTAACTAGTGTGCGCAATCTAATTGTATGTCTAAAAACAAGCGTGTTACAATTAGCATCAATAATGACATTGACTTGAATTTTCGTAAAATTGCTTCCAGTAAGATGCTATTTAAAACTGGTTGGTATTCCAAAGCAATAGAAGAGGCGATGTTATTGTGGATAGAAAAAGAAGATAAATAATTAAAATTATTTTTTTCTTTTTTTCTTTTTTTTAATCAATAATAATTAACTATTTAAATTAAACTAATCTATTTATTAATATAGAGTGGTGTCAATAATGGAAAGTGATGAATTTAGAACTGTTCGAGTTTATACTAAAAAGTATAATAGTAAAGATAAAGAGGGCAATACTGTTGAAAAGGAGTCCAAACAGAAACAGGTTAGCCTTAAAAAAGAAGATCCATTCGAAGATGATGAATTGGTGAAAGTTTTAGCTCGTGAAGAATATGAAGACTTAATGGACAATCAGTTTTCTCAAGAAAAAATCGATGAATTCAATCAAACTATTCAGGAAAAAGATGATGAGATTGCAACTTTAAAAGATCAAATTCAGACTCTTAAAGGTTCATTTTTTGATGATGTTGATTCATTAAAAGAACAATTGACTGATAAAGAAGAACTTTTGAAAGCTAAAGATGAAATTCATGAGTTAAACAAGAAAATTACCAAAATTGATGATGAAAGAGTAGCTATTTTTAAAGAACTTGATTATAAAAATAAAATGATTTTAGCTTATAATGTGGAGTTGAATAAATCTATTTTAAATGCTATTAATGTTGTCATTGATGAAGCCCGTGACAATATCAACAGACGCAATGCACTTTTGGTTAAAGATTTGGAGAAATCTATTGAAAAATCCAAACATGATGTAAACGAAAAGAATAAGGCTATAGCATATGATATAAAAAGTACTGTTGAAGATATGAACGAGCAGATTAGAAATACAAGCACCCTTAAAATGATATTAAATAAAAATAAGATTAATTTAAGAGTGCCTACTGATGATTTACTCAAACCTTTTGACTTTGATTTTGATGTTGAACAATTGCTTTCAGGACAAGCATTGGAGCTTGATGCCGCTGAAATTTTAAAAGAAGTAATGCCAAAACTTCCAGAACCTTTCTCAAAATATATTGACACTATTGAGGAATCTCCTGAAACTATTGATGTTTCATCCAAAAAAGAGGAATAATCTATGAGAACATTCAATACTGGAAAAATAACTTTTGAATATCCTAGCGGATGGGAAGTTGAAAAAGCAGACATTTTATCAAATCCTGATTGCATTGCTACATTGTCCAAAGGTCAAGATAATCTGATTAATGCAGTAATGTTTCCAACTGCCACAAATCTTGATGATTATAAAATATTTATGGAAGATGCAATTTCAGATGATGGTGGAGTAATCATTGCTTCTGATTTTGTAAGAATTGCCGATTTGGATTCAATTAAATTACATGCCAATATGGATACTCCTGAAATTAATTTCGACATCCATACTTATGTGTTCATCGAAAATGGAGATATTTATATTTTTGAATTGAGAACATTGGATGTCTCCGGTGAATCTGAAAGGGAATTCAGGAATATCATAGAGTCATTTAAAATTCTAAAATAATTGAGAATATTCAAGCAAATATTCCATTTGGGTTCTGTCAAGAATTTTTAAAGTTGAAATATTTTGTGGGGTAGTTCCCGAACGTTCTTCAACCAGATTTCTTAGGGAATTGTTTTTCATGTGGGCATGGATTTCTTTAATTACAAATTCCATATTTTCAATGTTTTTTTCTTCCAATTCTTTTTGTGTAATGTTTTCATAAATTGGATATGTGTTTAGGTCATATGCTTTTGTTGGTGTTTGCAAAACATTTAAATGGCTGTAATAATTTGCAGAATCTGCTAAAAAGCCATCAATTCCCATATATGTTAAAATGGGCATAAATGAAAGTTCTGTAAATGAAAAAATAAAGTAACTAGTTTTTTTAGCTTCTTTTTTAAGTGAAATGATAATCTCTACTAATTCTCGGGGATTTGTAAGAAGGGCATCTCCATTAGCTATGATGAATCCGTTGTAGCCTATTTCTTCAAGCTGTTTTAAGCAATCTATTCTTAAATCAACATATTTGGAACCTTGAATGACTGCAATGTCTGCTTCATTAACATGTTCTTCAGCTAATTTTAAGGTTTCATTTATGTTGAATTCAGATATTTCTCGATCAATATTGTATGCTGAACCTTCATTTGGTGCAATTTTCATTTCATTTCTGTAAAAAATTTTTGGAGTTATTTTTCCGTCAATTTTTCCTATTCTTCCGGGACCGTCATGAGATTTAATTTCGAATTTTTTTATCATTTACTTCTTTCCTATAGTTTTTAATATATGCTTTATATTTTTAGGTTAATATAAATTTTTTATCAAGTGTAATCATTTTGATTACACAATCAAAAAATTTAGTAACCTTTATATATGTTCTTTTAAAGAATATTAGTATGGATTTGAGGAAAATAGTCCTATGATTATCCGAGGTGTGTTTTCAATGTCTATAGTAAATCGTCTTAAACATCTATTTAAAGGTGAAAATAATAAAGAAGAAAAAGACATCAAGGCCGATGTTTCAAACACATCTAATGATGTCGAAGTTACATCTTCAAAAACTGTAAAGAAATCTATCCCTGTTGATGAAACAGAAGATAGTTCAAAAGATTTAACTTTTAAAAAAGACATCGAACCTTTAGAAGACGACAAAGTAGAGGAAGAAACTGTTGTTGAGGAAGTTTCTGAATCTGAAGATGTTTCATCTGAAGAAATTGTGCAGGAAGCTGAAGCTGAAGAAGCGGATCTTCCAATTGAAGATGAAGCAGAACCTGAGAAGGCCATTGTCGAAGAATCAGCTGAAGAAGTTGAAGAAACTTCTGAAGAAGTAGATGCTGATGAAGTTGAAGAAAATTCAAACAATAAAGATACAAAAGGAGATAATATGACTTTATTAACCGATAAGGAATTATTAAATGATAGTAATCGTGACCCAGATTTCACTGCTGAGTTCATCGATGCTGGAATCGAAACTGTTAAACACTGTTTCCAATGTGGTACCTGTAGTGGAAGTTGCCCATCTGGAAGAAGAACTCCATACAAAGTAAGACAAATTGTCAGAAAATGTTTATTAGGATTAAAAGAAGAAGTTATTGCTGACGATGCTTTATGGATGTGTACTACCTGTTACACTTGTCAAGAAAGATGTCTCAGAAGTGTTAAAATTGTGGAAATTATCAAAAAAGCACGTAACATTGCAGCTCACGCTGGTTACATGGCAAAACCTCACAAAATGACTGGTGTATTCGTAATGAATACTGGTCACGGTGTACCAATCAACGATGCTACAAAAGCTTTAAGAACCAAAATTGGTCTTTCTGAAATTCCACCTACTACTCATGCTTTCCCTGAAGCATTAGCAGAAGTACAAAAAATTTGTAAAATTACTGGATTTGATGAATTAATCGGTTACGATGAAGCAACCGGTGGATTAAAAGAATAAATTGATTAGGAGAGTTATAATATGGAAATTGCATACTTCTTAGGTTGTATTATGAACAACCGTTATCCTGGTGTTGAAAAAGCTACCAGAAAATTATTTGAAGCTTTAGATATTGAATTAAAAGATATGGAAGGAGCATCTTGTTGTCCTGCTCCTGGTGTATTTGGTTCTTTTGATGAAGAAACCTGGGCTACCATTGCAGCTCGTAACTTAACTATTGCTGAAGACATGGGTGCTGACATTATGACCGAATGTAACGGATGTTTCGGTTCATTATTCGAATGTAACCACATGTTAAAAGAAGATGAAGATAAAAAAGCTGAAATTAACGCTAACTTAGCTGAAATCGGTAGAGAATACAAAGGTACTGTAAACGTAAAACACTTTGCTCAAATCTTAAGAGATGACGTAGGATTTGAAAAATTAGCTTCATTAATCGAAAAACCTTTAGACTTAAATGTTGCTGTACACTACGGTTGCCACTTCTTAAAACCTACTGAAACTATCGGTATTGAAGATAACGCAGAAGACCCATCTATCTTAGATGACCTCGTTGAAATTACCGGTGCTAAATCTGTAGACTACAAAGACAAAATGATGTGCTGTGGTGCAGGTGGAGGTTTAAGATCCAGAGACCTTGATGTAACTACTAGTTTCACCAAAGAAAAACTTGATCACATGACTGCAGCTGGTGTTGACGCAATTGTTAACGTATGTCCATTCTGTCACTTACAATTTGACCAAGGACAAGTTGAAGTTAATGAAAAATACGGAACTGACTTCGCTCTTCCAGTATTCCACTTAGCTCAATTATACGGATTAGCTATGGGCTTATCCCCAGAAGAGTTAACATTTGATGCTCAAAGAATTGACGCAACTCCTGCTCTTGCAAAAGCATTAGGTGAAAACGCTAAATAAATTTAAAGGATTCTAATCCTTTTTATTTTTTTTTATTTTAGGCACTGAAAACACAATTCGGATAACTGGTTATCTTCAGATAACCATTTTTTTTATGGATTATTTTTTTTGTTTGATATCATACGAATTATTCGGGATTACTTTTATATAGGATTATTAAGATAAAATAAACTAAAATATACAAGAGGTGTAATTATGTTTTTAGCAACATTAGATGGAATATTTAAATATTCTGATCTTCCAGAAGAATATGAACCTTATGTGCAATTTAAAGCAACTATTGAAAAAAGAGAATTAAAACAAAGTGATGAAATTGCAATTTTAAACATTGCAGGTACTTCAACTCATCATGTATTATTCTTAGATTCTTACGAAAACATTGGCCAAATTGAAAATGAATTGAAAGAAGCTGATGCTAAAATTAATCATACTACTTTAAAAATTATAGGTGGACATTTATGAGCTTACCGTCTGAACAAAATTGGTTAGTTCTTCATCATCTCCTTACGGATTTAAATAAAAAAGGATATGATATTCCTGATGGAGTTAACCCTGAAATGGGATTAATTAGGTCTTCAATTAGTTCCTATAAAAGAGATCCTTCTCATCCAGAATTAATCAATGGTTTAGCGAAAGCCGAAATGTCTTTAAATAATATTCAAGGAACTCTTTTAACAATTGCCGAAGAAGAAGGAGATGAATATGTAGATTATTGGCTTGATTTGCTTAAAAAAGTAATGCATGGTGAAGAAGTATTTGAATTTGCAAAATCAAGATCCAGATTCCTTGTTAACACTCCTCCAGGATTAACTACTGGAAGAATTAATTTAAAAGTTCCATTGGCTGAAGAAAGAGTTCAAGAAATTGCGGAATGGAATGGCCTTATTATAGAATTTGATGATGATGTGACTGTTGAATTACATGGTGATAAACCTGACCTTCAAAACGGATTAAAAGAGATGGGATCTTTCTTTTTAGAAGAATAATGGTGATTATATGACTAAAATTTTGGCAATTAGTGATGTTCATGGTGAAGAAAACGAGAATTTATACTCTTATTTAAATAATAATGATATTGATTTAGTTATAATATTGGGAGATATTACTGATTTCGGACCTTTAGATTTTGTTTCCACTTTTATTAATAATGTGGCTAACTGTGATGTGGATGTTATAGCTATTCCAGGCAATTGTGACCCTACTGGAATTTGTAATGCTATTAATGAAGTTTCTTTTTGTCTTCATAATAATATCATCGCTTATGGTGATGCTATATTGTTTGGATTCGGTGGATCTAATCCTACTCCATTTGATACTCCTGGTGAAATGGATGATGATAAAATTTACGCTGCAGTTTATGACTTATTAGCTAATTATGATTATGTTTATAATTCAGATGTTCCTAAAGTAAAAATATTGGTTACTCATGCACCGCCTTTCAATACTGAAGCTGACAGGGTTGAAAATGGTGAACATGTTGGAAGTTCTGGAATTCAAAAATCAATTCATGAATTTGAACCTCAAATCAATCTTTGCGGACATATTCATGAAGCTAAATCCCTTAGTAAAATTGGAAAAACTACTGATGTGGCAAATCCTGGGATGCTTAGGGATAACGGAGCCGTTTTAATAGATATTAAAGATGGTTCTAATTATGATATAAGTTTAATATCATTAGATGAATAAATTTTTTATTCATTTTTCTTTTTTTATACTTTTTTTCTAAAATCAAATAACAAATTTTATTTAACAATAACTTGAAATATTAAATCAGGTTTTAATCTTATGTGATACTATGATTTGGGTTATTGGAGATGTTGATGGTAAAAAATATAAAGAGCCATTTTCAAAAGGAATTATGTCTCGTTCTCTTAATGTTGCTGATCTCGGTACTGAAAGAGCCCACAAGATAGCCAGCGATATTGAAGATGAATTAATTAAAAATAATATTTCTGAAATTTCTAGTTTGGATTTGGCAGATGTTGTATTAACTCATCTTGAAAAAATTGATTCTGATATTGCTAAAAAATATAAAAACTGGAGATCTCTTAGAACCTCAAAAAAACCTTTAATTATTTTAATTGGTGGGGCATCTGGTGTTGGTACTTCTTCAATGGCTTTTGAATTGGCAAACAGATTAAGATTAAAGAATCTTATCAGTACAGATATGATTCGTGAAGTAATGCGTAAAATTATCTCAAAGGATTTAAGCCCTGTTATTCATAAATCTAGTTTTGATGCATATGAAAGTATAAGGACTCCATCTATTCGCATTGACCAGGTTGTTGAAGGATTTGTTAGTCATGTTGATGTTGTTAATGTTGGAATTGAAGCTATTATCGAAAGGTCTGTAAAAGAGGGTATCAGCACTATTATTGAGGGAGTTCATATAGTTCCAGGTTTTATCAGGGAAGATTTAATGGAAAATAATAATATTATCATTTTTACATTAACAGTTGATGATGAAGAGTCCCATAAACAAAGGTTTTATTCTAGATGTAGACAACCTTGGGTAAAAAGGTCTCTTGAAAGATATATGGATAATTTTTCCACAATTAGAAAAACCCAAAAGTTTTTAGTCGAACAGGCAAAAATTCATGATGCACCTATAATCAATAATGAGGAAATTAATGAAACTATAGATATCATGGTTAATAATATTCTTGAAAGATTTGGAGGAATAAATGATGTTGAACAAGAAAGTTAAGGAGATAATGACAACTGGTGTTATTACTACAACACCCGATATTGATGTTGTTTATGCTTTTGAAAAGTTGATGGAGCATAAAATTAGTTCTCTTCCAGTTGTTGTGGATGATGAATTATTGGGAATAATAACTGCAACTGATGTTGGCCATAATTTGATTCTTGATAAGTATGAATTGGGAACTATTGTAGAAGAGATAATGGTTAAATCAGTCGTTACTATTTCACCGGAAGATACACTTGAAACTGCAATTGACATAATGAAAAATAGTGTTTCTTCTTCAGGAATCTTAAATCAACTTCCTGTTGTTGAAAATGGTAAATTAGTAGGTATTATCTCTGATGGAGATATTATTCAAGAGATATTTTAATTTAATTTAATTTTATTTATTTAATCTATTTTTTACCTTTTTTTATTTATTTACTATAAAAATATTTTTTTCTAGAAATTTTTTTTATTTATTTTCATTGCTCATTTTTTTTTATTTAATTTCTAGTTTTTGGATAACATTTATATAATATTAAGAGTATATATTATTATGGCTAGACTGGAGGGTTAGGGGTCCTCTGTAAGCACACACCCCCTTTGGTGCAGTCGAAGTTCAGAAGGCGGCTTTTTAAGAGAATATAAGCCTGAGAAAAACAACATAGAAACCTCGTCCTGCAGGATTGGTGGTGGTGAGATTTTTACTGGAGGGTAAAAATTAGTCATCTTCAATATGGGAATGGGTCAGGCCCGGAAGGGAGCAGCTCTACTATTAACATTCGATGCTTGTAGAATCCCGGGGTGGAGTTGGGTTTTTTAGATCACTTATATTTTTGAGATTAGTCCACTTCTGAATGTGCCATTAATAAAAATAATTAAGTTTATAAATAAGTTTGAACATATAATTTATTATACTTGTTTTTTAAGTTGTCGGGATGGCCCAGCCTGGTACGGCGTCGGACTGCTAATCCGATGGTCTTATGACCTCCGGGGTTCAAATCCCCGTCCCGGCGTTTTTATCATTTTAATCTATTTCTTGGTCATGGTTATATTCTAATCCTATTGGGCAGGCATGCACCATTACGTATTTTACTTCAGGTATTTCTTTTAGTATATTATTTTCAACTAAATGTGTGATTTTATGTGATTCGTCTAAACTTAGGTTTCCATCAACTTTGATGTGTAAACTTACTGTTGCATAGGAACCTAAGTAATCTACTTTAATGTTATGTGCTTCTTGCGCTCTTGGGGTACTGTTGGCCACGTCTCTAATTTGATTTACAAATTCTTTTGATGGAACTTTCCCCATAATATAATCTAAATTTTCTTTTCCAACTTCATAGGCTGTTTTTAAAATTAAAATTCCAATGACGAATCCGATAATGGGATCCAATATTGGATAGCCCATATTTGAAACTATGACACTTAATAAGACTGCAATTGATGAAAATATATCTGTCTTTTGATGTTTTCCATCTGCAATAATTGCAGGGCTATGAATTTCCTTACCTATTCTAATGATATATTCGCTGACTGATAAGTTGATGATTATGCCAAAAACAGCCATTATCGCAGCTATTGCTTCAGGGGTAGTGATTAATGAAGGATTGAGCAATCTTTCAAAAGCACCCTGCATAATCTCATATGCAACCATTGCCAAAAATAACACGATAATTAATCCGCCAATGGCTTCTGCACGGCCGTGACCAATTGGATGCTCTTCATCAGCTGGTTTTTGCCCAATTTTAAATCCAATATATGCAATAATTGATGTGGTTACATCAGATAATGTGTGTGCTCCTTCAGATACTAATGCATAACTTCCAGAGAATATTCCGATTGATATATTGAATATGGTTAAAAAGCAGTTAGCGACTATTGCCACTGTTGCTGCTTTTTTTCCAGCTTTACTTCTAAAATCATCCATTTACTACACGCTCTTCCAATATGTTCATTGCTTTTTCAATATTTTCATAGGAGTTTGCATATGACATTCTAACATGATTTTCTCCATTTGATCCAAATGCTGCACCTGGAACTGTAATGACTCCTGCTTTAGCAGCTTTTTGCACGAATTCTTTATCTTCAATTTTTGGGAATACATAAAATGCTCCTTCTGCATTTACGGTTTCATATCCCATTTCATTTAATCTTTTCACGATTAAATCTCTTCTATTTTTAAATTCGTTCACCATTTTAGTTACTTCATCTTGAGGTCCAGTTAATGCTTCATATGCTCCTCTTTGAGATACTGTACTGGCACATGCAATATTGTATTGGTGTATTTTTAGTAATTCTTCAGTGTATTCTTCGTTTGCAGTTAAATAACCGATTCTTAATCCTGTCATGGCATATGTTTTGGAAAATCCATTTAATGTGATTACATTATCACTGTATTTTGCAGGGGAGTAATGTTTTTTATCGTAAATGATTTTTTCATAAATTTCATCGGATATGATTAAAAAATCATTGTCCATGGATAAATCTGCAATTGCTTTTATGTCTTCTTTTTCCATTACCGCTCCTGTAGGGTTGGATGGTGAGTTCAACATTATTGCTTTTGTATTTTTTGTGATTTTTTCTGAAACGTCATCTGCTTTAAGTTTAAATTCATTTTCCATTTTACAGTCTACAGGGATGATTTTTCCATCAGCTAATTTAACACATGCTTCATATGATAAAAAACTAGGATTTGGAAGAATTACTTCATCGCCTGATTCAATGAATGCCTGTGCACACATGTATAATGCTTCACTGGCTCCAACGGTAACGATAATGTTATCTGGATTTGTTTCAATTCCATTATCTTTTTTAAATTTATCTGCAATGGCTTCCCTTAATTCAATATATCCTTTGTTGGGAGTATAATGTGTATCATTATCATCAATTGAATTTTTCATAGCTTGTTTAATGTTTTCCGGAACGTTAAAGTCTGGTTCTCCAATGCCTAAATTTATTGCATTGGGATTTGTTATTTCAAACATTTTTCTGATTTGTGATAATTCAATTGGTTTAGTTCTACTTGCTGGATTTATCATAAATTTTACCTCACTTATTATATTATATATTTATTGTAATTTTATTTTTTTCTAGTAATTATTTTTCACATGCACCGCAATTGTAACATGCGCCGGTTTCGCACCATGGTGTCTGCTTTATTTTTTTTAGTCGAGCATATTCTATTTTCAAAAATCTTTTGTTTACACTGACTTCAATATTGTCCCAAGGTAATTCGTCATCAATACTATAATTAGGTAATAATTCTTTCCATTCTTTTAATGTAGGTGTTTTTGTTATTGATCTCTCAATAATTGCACCAACGTCCCTATTTCCACAAGATAGTATATATTGAATCATACTTTTTTTAGGACTTTCGCATTTAATATTATATTTTTTCATTTCTTTTTTTAAGTATCTAGTTTTATTTTTAATATCTTTAAAATCATATTTTTCCCACTGTAATGGGGTATGGGGTTTAGGAATCAATGGATTGACACTGAATTTTACATTTTTGATATTATAATGCATATTTGCTATTTTTTTCATATATTGGGCAAGTTCTTTAATATCTTCTTTTGTCTCACCAGGTATTCCAATTAGGAAATATAACTTTATCTTGAAATCTAATTCAACTGCATTTTTTATTACTGTAAAAATAGTTTCATCCAGTATGTCTTTATTTATTACTTTTCTAAGTTTGCTTGTTGATTCCGGTGCAAGGGTAATTGTTTTAAGACCACTTTTTTTTAAGGTTTTCAATGTTTTTTCACTAATTGATTCAATCCTTAGTGAAGGTGTTGAAATTTGAAAACCTTCTTTTTCAAGACCTGCAATTAAATCATTCAAATTACTGTAGTCCGATACTGCAGCACCAATCAATGTGACTTTATTTAATCCGGTGTTTTGCCGGTTTTTTATTGCAATATCAATTAGCCTTTTATAATCAGTTTCCCTTGTTGGTCTATAAAGATAGTTGGCCATGCAAAATCTGCATCCTCGGGTACAACCTCTTGAAACGTTTAGCATGATTGTATTGTTGAAAACTGTTTGATAATTTTCATCATCACTTTTGCTTATTATCGGTTCGGTAATGTGATATGCATCACTCATATTTTTTACTAAAGTAATTTTTGTTTTGTTGTTGAATTCTGGAATGTAAATTCCAGGTATGTCTAAAAACTTTTTCAAATCTTTAGTTGGCTTTTCATGATATCTGTTTAACAGTTTATCTATTGTAAATTCACCTTCTCCAATGATAAAAAGGTCAATGTAATCTGATAAAGGCAATGGATTAGCAGTTGCGCAAGGGCCTCCGGCAATGATTAGTGGATCATTTTCGCTTCTCTCTTTCCTTTTAAGAGGAACTTCCGCATTTTTCAGCATTTCCAAAACATTGAAATAATCTTCTTCAAATTGTAATGTGAAACTTATGATGTCCAAATATTTCATGGGAGTATTTGATTCAATTGTTTTTATATTTGGAAAGATGATTCTTTCACACCATGTATCCTCCCTTTCATTTATTTGATTGTATAATATATTGTATCCTAATGATGACATTGCTGTTTTATAGATATTAGGATATGCTAATCCCAATCTAATGTCAATGTTTTTATGGTTTTTTTGGAATATATTTTTTTCAAATAACATGGAATCATCTGATTATTTTTCACATATTTTTTTCTTTTTTATTTTAATTATTTGTTTTCAATATAATCAGTCAGGTTTTAATTAATTTTTTTTATTCAAACAATAATTTGCTTATTTTTTTTATAAAATATATTTATTGTCTATTTTTTTCTATAATAACTCGTTAAATTAATATATTATTTTTGATGACATTCTTTTTTAGTTAAACCAAATTCAAGCTATTTAATCTTATTATTATTTATTTTAATAGAATTATTC
>NZ_JAXJXF010000066.1:0-105083 GCF_036307625.1 Methanobrevibacter sp. | reverse complement strand
GAAATCTAATAACAATTTAAAAAATAAATAATCTACAAAAATTAAAATAAATAAAAATTTAAAAGAATATAGTAAAAATAATAAAAATTAAGCTAAAAAATTTTTTGACAAAAAATCAAAAATCAATTTTGGCGGACACCCATAAAAAAAGAAAAAAAGAAAAAAAGATTGGTTTGATTATGCTTCGGAGTATAACAAACCAATAGCTCTATTGTAGAAGAATACAAAGTAAACTGAAAAAATACCTAATAAAATAGCACCAATGGTATTATTCATATTAGTAATTAATGCAAGGATAAATGCAACGATTACTAAGATAACTACAATAACAAGAACAGTTGCAATGATTTTACCAAATCCTACTCTGGAAATGTCTCCGATAGCTTCTCCAATAGCTAAAGCATCACCTAAATTATCAGTTTTTGCTAATCTACATTTAGCCATAAAGTTAGCCAAAGCAAATAAAATAACTAAAATTAAGCTGATTATGACCATAATCCAGTCTCTGAGGAAAAGACTTAAAATGAAAATAAGAATTGCAGGAATAATGTAATATACAATGCTGACAATAATTAATTTAACAGCATTTGTGATTTGTCTTCCGATGTCTATTCCAGGACTATCAGATCTTCTTTCAATACCATATTTTATAATGTCTAAACCATATCCTTCAATTAAGAACAGTACAAGAATAAAAACAATAATTCCGACAATAGCCAATCCGCTAAAAGCAAATCCGGCAAAACCTTTTGTAGAAAATGAAGCTGCACTTGAAATTAAAGTTGCACCTCCGATAATTCCTGCGATTATAGCTAAAACCGCATATAAAACTAATGCTTTAATATTACTAAATGGGTATCCTAAAGCATCTCCTATTATGTCTCCTACGCCCATATTTATCACCTTTTTTTTTTAATTTTTGTTTAAAATTGAAACTCATTAGAGTTGTTACCATGTTTATTTGTCAATCAATATAAATATTTCGATAAAATTTCTTTTGTTTTGAAATCAAAACATAAATAAAGTGTTCAGTTGTATAATTTCCATTCTGTATTTTTTTAAGATTTTTGTGAGAATTAATTTAAAAAAAGAAAATTAGGTTGAAATAAATTCTCTTTTTATTAAAAAAGGATATTACTATTTTAACATTCGCTGAAGTTAATTTCAAAAGATTATGATTTCTCATTTTAACGTTCAATCTTGGTCTTATCATCAAATAAATGATAGTCAAAATAAGCATGACAACATGCAAAACAAGTAGAATCAATGAAGTTTGGTTGAATTCTACGACCGAAGCAGTGTTGTGGTCTATGGTACATCCTGCTAAAACAACCACTATAACAACTATGATTGATAAGTCGATTGCTGAACATTGTGCCTGTGCTATGAGGCATAAAAATCACTTATCAGATAAATGGCATCTATTGTAATAATTGACTGGGCTATTGTTACCAGCTAGCAGCCAGGATAAACAGAATCAATAGCTGCATCCCGACTGTAATTTTACATTCATTTTTTCCTGAAAGGGCTTATGATTATAATTTCGTAAGGAATAATATATGATATAATTTTTTTGTTAATAAACTGTATTTTGTAATGGTTAAAGTTTGAATATCTAGTTTTTAAATCAACTATGATATATATTTAAATAACTATTCATAAATTAACTCATAGTGATAATTATGAAAACTTTAAAAATTATGATTGTCATGCTTATTTTAATTATGTCGGTGGGGGTTGTCTGTGCAGCAGAAAACATTACTGAAGATATTAAATATGATGACAGTCAGGATATTTTGGAAAGTACACAAGAATATGTCGTTGCTGTGGACGATTCGCCACAGTCATTTTCTCAATTAAATGAAGAGATAACAAATGCGACAGGAAACTATTTGAAATTGAATGCCGACTATAAATTCAACAGTTCATCAGATAGTGAGGGCGGAATCGTTATTAGAAATGACAATTTTGTTCTTGACGGTGAAGGACATACAATTGACGCAAATAATCAGGCTAGGGCTTTTGTTATTTTGGGAACAAATGTAACGGTTAATAACCTTACCATAATCAATGCAAACTCTCAGGCAGGTAGTGCATTCATTATTCCATCAGGTTCACTAACAACAAATTATGTAAACATTGATAACTGTACTGCTGTTCGGGGAGTAGTTTTTACAGAAAATGGTCCAAGCTATACTAATAACTATGGTAAAATCACGGATTCAACTAGTGATAGTTTTGGAGTAGTATATATAGCCAATTCTACTGCAACTTTCAATAATGTATTCATGAGCAGTTCTAAAGAATTGGTATGGGGATTTGTCTATGGAAGATCTGGTGCTACAATTACTGTTCTAAACTCCATATTTGCAAATACAACATCCCAGTATTCTACTGCAATCATGTCAGACAAATCAACAATTATTAAGAATTCAAAATTCATCAACTTATATGCCAACTTTACTGCGGGTGCTGTTGCAATAAAAGGAATACGGGAAAATGCAGTGATTGAAAATTGTACATTTGTAAATGTTTCCTCTTCAAAAAATGGAGGAGCATTATTTATTGATACCTATGATACTGTGTTTAAACCTGTATCAATTACTAATTCCACTTTCACAGATTGTAATTCCGGATTTGGTGGAGCCATAATGGCATTAGGAGGTAATATTACCATAAAAGATTGTAATTTTACAAATAATGTTGTATTATTCGATGGTGGTGCAATATATACATCTCATTCAATCATGACTATTTCAAATTCAATATTCGATGAAAATGGTGGATTTGGATCTGTAGTCGGACGTGATTCTTACGGTGGTGCAATTTATGGTGATGTCTGTGAATTAAATTTATATAATTCAAAGTTAATCAACAACTTTGCGCAATCAGGTCAGGCAATGTACCTGTATGATTCTGATTATGATATTGAAAGCAATACATTTGACAATAATTCTGATTTAAATGGCACTTATATGGATATTTATACTGCATTTGAAAAGACAATCAATACCTTAAATAATAACAATTACAGTAGAGATAATTCTACAAGTTTGAACAATGAATTCTATGAAACAATCGTTGACATTCCTGGAGTGCAAATAGAATTAATAAATAATGCAATTGATGTTGCCACACTCCCTTCTAAATTTGATTTACGTGAATGGGGTTGGGTTACTCCTGTCAAAAGCCAGGGAAATATGCTGTCATGTTGGGCGTTTGCAACTGCAGGTGCACTAGAATCTTCAATATTAAGATATTTAGGAATTTCAATGAGTCTTTCAGAAAACAACATACAGAATATGGGACTACAATACTCCAGATACGGTTTAGACGGTATGACTGAAGCCGGAGCCATAGTTGTCGGTAGTGGTTATGCATTGGGTTGGTTTGGTGTATTTGCATCCGATTATGATGTATATGACCAACTTGGAAAAGTTTCACCAATAATCGCACCAACTTCAGCCATTCATATCCAAGACCTAATCATCATACCTCCACGTAAAAATTCAACAGACAATGACCTGTTAAAAGAGGCTATTTTAAAATATGGTGCAGTAGGAATTGCTTATTACGGTACAAATGTCCTTCCGTATGTCAATGGATCTTCACAATATGTTCCAGATAATATTGGTCCAAACCATGGAGTTGCACTTATCGGATGGGATGACAACTATCCTAAAGAAAACTTCTATATCACACCGCCTAGTGACGGTGCATGGATTATCAAAAACAGTTGGGGAGAAACCGTTGGAGACAATGGATATTACTATATTTCCTATTATGATACCACATTTGCAACTGCGATGGAATCATATGCATTTATACTCAACAACACTGTCCCATATAATAAAAATTACCAAGTAAATGTTATGGGCGCATTAGGCTTTTTAGACGTTTCAAACGAATACAAGAACATCTATGAAGCATTTGATGATGATTTGATTGCAGGTGTTGGAACATACTTCAATCAAAGTGGTGCGGAATACACTGTCGAAATCTATGTCAATGATGTTTTAAGACACACACAAAGCGGTATTTCCCCATATTATGGATTCCATACCATCCAACTGGACACTTTTGTTCCGGTTAAAAAAGGAGATATCTTTACTGTTAAAATCAAATCAAACAATGGTCCAGTGCATGCCCAATCAAGATTACATTATCCTGCAAACACATCATTCTACTTACAAGATGGTGAATGGAAAGATGCATCTTTGGAAAGTCAAGTCTGCGTTATAAAGGCATATACTGTTGCTGATGATTCCATAATCATTGACAATAAGAATATTTCAGTTGACTATGATGGTGGTAAATATTTCTCCGTTAAAGTTACAACCGCAGACGGCCATGCCCTTTCAGGTGCAAAAGTCACCTTCACAATCAATAAGAAAACAAAAACAGTAACAACCAACAAAAACGGAATAGCAAAAATAAAAATAACCGACATTCCTAAAAAATACACAATAACAACTAAATACAACAACAAAACCTACAAAAATATCGTTACTGTAAAACAAGTGCTTACAGCCAGCAAGGTAACTGTCAAAAAGACAGCCAAGAAATTTACCTTGAAAGCTAAACTTAAAATCAATGGCAAGTTGGTTAAAGGAAAACAGATAACATTCAAGTTCAATGGCAAAACCTACAAGGTGAAAACCAATTCTAATGGTATTGCACAAAAAACATTGAACAAAAAAGTTATCAACAAACTCAAAAAAGGTAAAACATACACTGTAAAAGTGACCTACAAAAAAGACACCATAAAAACAACCGTTAAAGTTAAGTAGATGATTTATTATCTACTTTTCTCTTATTTTTTTTAACAATTTATTACTTCGTTCATTTTTTCCAAACCAATTAGAATAATCATCATTAAAACTTCTCAAAACTAAATAAACATGCTTATATATCCACTTTTAATATATATTGATATGTGATATTTATGAAGGCTTTGAAAATTTTGATTGTCATGCTTATTTTGATAATGTCAGTGGGGGCAGTCTGTGCAGCAGAAAGCATCACCGACAATACAATAAGCAATGACAGCAAAGGAATATTACAAACGGTTCAGGAGGATATCACAACTGACGACAGTTCGGATGTCCTTGGAACCGCTCAGAATGACATCTACACAGCAAGCGATGATTCATTCACCAACCTGACTGATGAAATAAATAGTAAAGATGTCGTGGATTTAACTCACGACTACAAATTCAACAACGAAACCGATGACAAAAGCGGAATTGTTATCGGCAAGGATAACTTTGTCCTTAACGGTAACGGCCACACAATCGATGGAAACAACCAGTCAAGAATATTCAACATTACCTCAAACAACGTAACATTAAGCAATCTGATTTTAACCGGAGGTAACGCTGAAAAAGGCGGAGCAATCTATGCTACCGGATCCTTAACATTGAACAATGTCACATTCATAAACAACTATGCGAAAACAGAAGGGGGAGCTGTAGGGCTTTACGGTAATGTAACTCTTAACTGTGACAATACGGATTTCACTGATAATTATGCTGAAGCAGGTTCAGCAATATATGTGGAAAAGGGTAAATTGAATCTTTACAATGCGGAATTGAGTTCAAAAATTTTCAATAAGTATTCTCAAATTGCTGCTTTGAGGCATTCTGTAATTAATATAGAAAATGCTACTTTTGCTAACTCTACTTCTTCTTATTCACCAGCAATGTATCTTAGAAATACTACAACTTCAATAATCAATTCTAAATTCTATAATTTGAGAGGTGATATTACTGCTGGTGCAATAGGCGTTAGAGCTGGCGGTGAGATATATATCAAAAATTGTGAATTTATAAACACTACATCCTCTAAAAATGCAGGTGCTGTTTATGCAGATATTGCCGGAGAGGGTGAGGGTGGTTATCTAACAATAATTGATACTGTCTTTAAGGATACATATTCTGACTTTGGTGGAGCATTACTTCAATTAGGTGGAGATTTATTCCTAAACAATACAGAATTCATAAACGGTCATGCAACTTATAACGGAGGATCAGTATATCTTTCATATGTAAACGGTACAGTTAATAACTGTACTTTTGATTCAAACAGTGTTGATGTTATTGAAGGTTATCCAACCTATGGTGGTGCAATATTGTTGGATATGGGTACCTATAATATTGTTGACTCTAAATTCTTCAATAACAATGCAAGTGCAGGAGCCTCAATTTATGCATATGATTCAGCATACACCATTAGCAATTCAATATTTGAAAACAATACAAACCCTATTTACTCAGTTTTTGATAAACAATCCATTATAGACGAAACAAACATTTTCATCAATGACAACAACATCTCAACCAATAATACCTTTTATGCAACAATAATTGTTGGGGAAGGCATGCAATTAACCTTGATTAACAACACTATCAATGTCACTACTCTTCCGACCAGATACGATTCACGTGACTGGGGTTGGGTTTCACCAGTTAGGGCTCAAGGTTGGATGGGTTCCTGCTGGACATTTGGAATGACAGGTGCCTTAGAATCTGCATTATTAAAAGCCACAGGCCTCAAAATTGACCTTTCAGAAAACAACATGCAAGACACTATGATAAAGTATTCAATTTATGGGGATTTGGACTTGGTTGAAGGCGGAATAAACACTGTTGCAGCAAGCTACCTGTTGAGTTGGTTCGGAGTATTTACAGAAGATCTGGATTCATATGATGAAATGGGTAAAATTTCACCAGTAATCAAAACCACTCAAGACATTCATGTTCAAGATGTGATATTTATAGCTAATGATGAAGTGCCTAACGGTACAAAACTTAAAGAAGCAATCATGAAATATGGCTCTATAAATGTCAATTATTATGGACAATCCCAATACGATGAAGTAAGCCTGTATTATAATACTGAAACATATGCACAATATGTTGATGTGCCTACACAGCAAAATCATGCTGTTACAGTTGTGGGATGGGATGACAATTTCCCAAAAGAAAAGTTCTTGGCTACCCCTCCTGGTGACGGTGCATGGATTGTCAAAAACAGCTGGGGTCCTGCTTGGGGAGAAAATGGATATTTATATGTTTCATATTACGACCAATCATTTGTACAATGTGGCCCAGACGAATTGAATGGGCATGCCACTGCAGTAATAATTGAAAACACCATTCCATACAATAAAAACTATCAATATGTTGTGGCATGGGACGGCAGTTTCTTACCTGGTGCAAAAACTGCAAGCTATATGAATGTATTTGAAGCATTGGACGATGATCTGATTGCAGCTGTCGGAACATTCTTCCAGGAAGGTGGCGATAACTATACTGTTGAAATCTATGTAAACGATGAATTAAAACTAACTCAAAATGGAGTGACTCCCTATATGGGCTACCACACCATCAAATTAAATGAATACATACCGGTAAAAGAAGGTGATGTCTTCAAAGCAGTAATAACCACAAAAAATATACCATTCATGAGGCTTGACACTATGAGAACGCATTATACCAGCAATATTTCATTTGTTTCTATCGACGGAACCCCTTGGATGGATTCCTACAGCGAAGGCGTAATTGCTGTTTTGAAAGTCTATACTGTCGCTGATGACAGCAAAATCATCAACAACAAAAACATTACTGTCGACTATGACGGAGGCAAATACTTCTCCGTCAATGTTGTAACTGAGGAAGGAATAGCTGTTGCAGGTGCCAGCGTAAAATTCAACATCAACGGCGTGACAAAAACAGTTAAAACCAACAGCAAAGGTGTCGCTAAAATCAAAATAACACAAACTCCTAAAAAATACACCATCAAAACCACATACAACGGAAAAACAGTCAAAAACACAGTCACCGTAAAACAGGTTTTAACCACAAGCAAAGTCACAGTCAAAAAGACAGCCAAGAAATTTACCTTAAAAGCCAAACTCAAAATCAACGGCAAACTGGTTAAAGGCAAAAAGATAACATTCAAATTAAATGGCAAAACCTACAAGGTCAAAACCAATGCAAAAGGAGTTGCACAAAAGACATTAAACAAAAAAGTCATCAACAAGCTTAAAAAAGGTAAAACATACACAGTCAAGGTGACCTACCTCAAGGACACAATAAAGACAACAGTCAAGGTAAAATAGGTGAAACAAATGAAAAAAATCATACTGGGCGTATTGCTGGTGCTGCTCTTCTCCATTGGTGCGGCCTACGCCAGCGACGCCAACGACACAATCGGCACTGAAGACCAGCAAAACCTTGCTGACTCGCCGAAGACATTCACAGAACTGGAAATTGACATCAATGCATCAGACGACACCTTTGATGTCCAGGACAACTACACATTCAACAGCGAAAGCGATAAGGGATATGTTGAAATCAGCAAAAGCGATTTTACAATAAACGGAAACAACCATGTAATTGATGGAAACAGGCAATCAGGAATATTCAACATAACCGGAAACAATGTAACAATTAGCAATCTGATTTTTAAGAACGGAAAATCCGAAATTGGAGGAATCATAGACTCTGCCGGTGAGGTGACATTGAGAAATGTCACATTCATCGCCAATAACATGACATTCCTCAGTGACCATATTACATATAAGGGTGGAGCCATAGCAAATCATGGTGGAAAGATCAACTGCTATGATTCCAGGTTCATTGACAATCACGCAGAATCGGGTTCGGCCATTTTCATCCAGAATGGGGAGTTGAATGTCAAAAACACCAACTTCACATCATCCATATCTAACAAATACGGTCAGATTTGGGTAAAGGATTCCTCGGCCACTATTGATGGGGCTAACTTCATAAACATATCCGCCATCTATTCCCCTGCCATATCCTTCGAAAAATGCGAAGATATTGTAATAACCAATTCAAGATTCATCAATTTAAGCGCCGAGATGTCTGCAGGAGCATTTGGCTTGAAAGGGAAAGGCAACCTTTACCTGAGGGATTGCAAGTTCATCAACACCAAATCCTCCAAAAATGCGGGGGCCATAATGATGGATTATGAAGTCGAGGATTGCAATGTCACAATTCTTGATTGCAGCTTTGTCAATTCATCGTCCATGATTGGCGGAGCATATGTTCAATTGTGCGGTAAACTGTTCATGAACAATTCAGATTTCACAAACTGCAGGGCATCCTATAATGGAGGGGCAGTTTATCTTTCATTCGCCAAAAGCAGCATCTACAATTGTACATTCAATTCCAATGTGGCATCCCTATCCGAGGATTATACAGCCTATGGCGGCGCAATATACTGTGACATAGGCACCATGGAACTGGCCAATTCCAGTTTCATAAATAACTCCGCATATCTTGGAAATGCAGTGTATGCCTGCGATTCGAAGTATAACATCACAAACTGCACATTCGCCAACAACGCCAATGCGATATACACAGATTTTGATGGTGATGAAGTCAATTTGGATGGCAATGATTATGGCGATGACAGCGTTATCACCAATCAGACCTACTCATATCAGACATTCATCGATTCCGTTGCACAGGAGCGGATATCCCTTGACAATACCATAAACGTTGAAACTCTTCCATCCCGCTTCGATTTGCGAGATTGGGGATGGGTAACTCCAGTCAAGCATCAGGGACATTTGGGTGCCTGCTGGACATTCGCAGCGATGAATGTAGTGGAATCCGCAATGTTGAAGAAATATGGGGTGAGCCTTAACCTTTCAGAATCAAACCTGATTCATACAATGTTGAAATATTCTCCTAATGGCTTTAAAGTAGCCGAGGAAGGAGGAAATAATGTAATGTCCATTTCATATATTGTGGACTGGTTTGGCCCTGTTTTTGAAGAGAATGACCCTTATGATGAGGTCGGAAAGCTTTCACAGTTCCTGCCGAGTTCGGATATCATCCACATTCAGGACATGATTTTGGTTCCTAATGATGAGCCAGGAACTTCCAAAATGAAAGAGGCAATCCTTAAATACGGTGCATTGGTTGCAGGTTATCATGTGAATCCATATAAGCCATACTACAATCCTAAAACTTTCGCAAATTATGTCAATGAAAGCTTAACTTCAAACCATGAAATCTCAGTAGTCGGATGGGATGATGATTTTTCTGCAGACAATTTCCTCATTAAGCCGGATGGCGATGGGGCATGGATAGTCAAGAACAGCTGGGGAACCGGTTGGGGTGAAGAAGGGTTCTTTTACATTTCATATTATGACAAGTCATTTTTAGGAGATTCGAATGTTTTCAGTCATGCCGCTGCAGTAATACTTGAAAATGATGTGGCCTACACCAAGAATTACCAACACGACTTCTCATGGTCAGGCCAGTTTGTAGATTACACTGAGCAATATGGAGTCAATGGCACCATGATTTATGCCAATCAGTTTGAAGCAGCTGCTGATGATTTGATTGCAGGTGTGGGAACCTACTTCAATCAAAGCGGTGTAAATTACACTGTGGAGATATATGTAAACGAAGAGTTGAAATTGATCCAGAATGGAGTGTCCCCATTTTACGGATTCCATACCATCAAGCTGAACGAATATGTTTCAGTTAAAAAAGGGGATGTGTTCAAGGCAGTCATTACTTCAAACGCAGTGCCTGTTGTGAATTTGAAATATTCCAGAACGCATTATGGTGAAAATCTCTCCTTCCTATATTACGGAGGCAAATGGAACGACATGTATAAAGATGAATGTATTGCCTGCCTGAAGGTCTTTACTGTCAATGACACAAGCAAAATCATCAACAATCGTGACATTTCAGTTGACTACGGAGGGGAGTCCTACTTCAGCGTCAATGTAGTGACTGGCGATGGCCACGCCGTTGTCGGTGCCGCTGTCAAGTTCACAATCAACGGCAAAACAACAACCGCTTTCAGCGATGATGACGGAATCGCCAAAGTCAGGATAACTGATGTTCTGGGCACTTATGAAGTGACAACCGAATGCAACGGCCAGGCCTGCAGTAACAAGGTAACCGTAAATCTTAATGCGAACACCTGCAAGATTACACAAAACAAAAACATTAAAGTGGACTATGACGGAGGAAAATACTTCTCAGTCAAAATAGTCTCACAAGACGGTAAAGTGGCTGCTTCCGGAGTTAGCGTCAAATTCACAATCAACGGAAAATCCACAACTGTCAAAACCGACAAAAACGGAATCGCCAAAATCAAAATAACTGATGTTCCTAAAAAGTACACCATGACAACCACATACAATGGAAAATCAGTTAAAAATACTGTAACCGTAAATCAGGTGCTCAAAGCCAAAAAGGTCACAGTCAAAAAGACAGCCAAAAAACTTACCTTAAAAGCAACCCTCAAAATCAACGGCAAACTCCAAAAAGGAAAACAAATAACCTTCAAATTCAACGGCAAAACCTACAAGGTGAAAACCAATTCCAAAGGTATTGCACAAAAAACATTAAACAAAAAAGTCATCAAAAAACTCAAAAAAGGTAAAAAATACACTGTCCAAGTGACCTACAAAAAAGACACAATAAAAACAACCGTTAAAATCAAGTAGATAATTTATTATCTACTTTTCTCTTATTTTTTTTACAATTTATTATTCCATTCATTTTTTTCCAAACAATTTAGAATAATCACCATTAAAACTTCTCAAAACTAAATAAACATGCTTATATATCAATTTTCACATATATTAATATGTGATAATAATGAAGGTTTTAAAAATTTTGATTGTCATGCTTATTTTGATAATGTCGGTGGGGGCGGTCTGTGCAGCAGAAAGCATCACTGACGATGCAATAGGAGATGACAGCAAAGAAATATTAACAACGGTTCAAGAGGATATCACAACTGATGACAGTACGGAAATCCTTAAAACCACTCAGAATGACATCTACACAGCAAGTGATGATTCATTCACCAACTTGACTGATGAAATAAAAAGTAAAGATGTTGTGGATTTAACCCATGACTACAAATTCAACAACGAAACCGATGCCAGTAGCGGAATTGTTATTGCTAAGGATAATTTTGTCCTTAACGGTAACGGCCACACAATCGATGGAAACAACCAATCAAGACTATTGGACATTAGCGGAAAAAATATAACATTAAATGACTTGATTTTAATCAACGGTAATTTCGCGAATTGTGGTGGAATACGTGCTGTTGAATCAACACTGACATTAAATAATGTTACTTTCATCAACAATCATGCAGACAATCAGGGAGGAGCTATAGGACTAGATACTACAACCCTTGTTTGTAATTTTACCAGATTTATTGATAGTTATGCTAAAGACGGACCAGCCATCCTTCTTATGGAAAGTGAAGCGAAACTTTACAATTCATACATAACCTCAAAAAATTTCGTTAAAGGTTCCCAAATTTACCTTACTCCCGGCACTGAAGCATATATAGAAAACACTACTTTTGCCAATATTATTTCATCTTATGCACCGGCATTAAATATTAAATCTGCTAAAGCTTCAATAATCAATTCCAGATTCATTGATTTAAAAGCCAATATTACCGCAGGTGCAATTGCCACTAAAACCGGTGGAGAGCTATATATTGAAAATAGTGAATTCGAAAACGTTACCTCTTCCAAAAATGGAGGTGCCATTTTTGCTGATGTTACCGGAAGTACTGGCGCTACAGGTAATGTGACCATAATCGGCAGCAAATTTAAGGACACTTATTCTGAATTTGGCGGAGCATACATCCAATTGGGTGGAGATTTCACGTTAAAGAATACAGAATTCATAAACTCCCAGGCCAAGTATAATGGAGGTGCTGTTTACGTTTCATATACAAATACCGAAATCGATAATTGTACCTTTGATTCAAATGGCGTCAGCATTATTGAAGGATATCCGACATATGGCGGTGCAATATACTGTGATATGAGCACATTAGATATAACAGACTCTAAATTTTTCAATAATGTGGCAAGTGCCGGAAGCGCAATCTATGCATACGATAACTCATACAGCATCAAAAACTCAATATTTGAAAACAATGCAAACCCTATCTACACTGTTTTCGATAAGGAATCTGTTTTAGAAAACAATGATTATATTAATGACGGCAACATCTCACTAAACAACACATATTATTCAACTATAATAATCGGAGAAGGCCTGCAATTGGTATTGCTCAACAATACCATCAGTGTCGACACCATTCCAAAGAAATTTGATTTGCGTGATTGGGGATGGGTTTCATCCGTTAAAAATCAGGCAGGAATGGGTGCATGCTGGACATTCGGAATGACAGGTACACTGGAATCCGCACTGCTGAAAGCTGCAAACATCACAACTGACTTTTCAGAAAACAACATGCAGAATACCATGCTGAAATATTCAATTTATGGATGCAATATGATGACGGAAGGTGGAGCCAACGTTATTTCCACAGGTTATTTGTTGAGCTGGCTTGGAGCATTCACACAGGATGTGGATATCTATGATGAAGTTGGAAAAATTTCACCGGTTATCACAACCCAGAATGATATCCATGTTCAGGATGTGATGTTCACACCTAACAAGGAAATACCGCAGGGCACATTACTTAAATTGGCGATCATGAACTACGGTTCCATAGACGTGGCATTTTACGGACAAGCCACATCTGAGGAGAGAAATGAGTATTATAATCCAGAAACCCATGCGCATTATGTTAATGAATCCATAGAACCAAGTCATGCGGTTTCAATTATAGGATGGGACGACAGTTATGATGCAAGCAACTTCCTAATCACACCTCCAGGCAACGGCGCATGGATTGTCAAAAACAGTTACGGTACCAACTGGGGAGAGAATGGATTCTTCTATATCTCATATTACGATAAGACATTACTGAACTGTGAAGACGTGACAAATTATGCCACTTCAATAATAATTGAAAATACCGAACTATACAATAAAAACTACCAACGTACTCTCATATGGGGAGGCGATTTCCAATCAGGCAGTCAAAATGTAAGTTATATGAATGTCTTTGAAGCATTGGACGATGATTTGATTGCAGCTGTCGGAACATACTTCGATCAGGAAGGTATGGATTATACAATCGAAATTTATGTAAATGACGAATTGAAATTGACCCAGACCGGAGTGTCACCATACTTCGGTTACCGCACAATCAAGTTAAACAAATACATACCGATTAAAGAAGGCGATGTTTTCAAAGCAGTGATAACTTCAAATGCCGCACCAACCGTTAACTTAACTTATGGCAGGGCACATTACACCCAAAATACATCATTCATATCCTTCGATGGAGGATCCATGGTAGATTCCTATGACTTAGGATATATTGCATGTCTGAAAGTCTACACAGTTGCTGATGATTGCATAATCGTTGACAATGAAGATATCACAGTTGATTACAGAAGTGACTCCTACTTTACTGTTAAAATCGTGACCGCTGATGGCCATGCTGTCGGTGCAGGCGCAGCAGTCAACTTCACAATCAACGAAAAAACAACAACAGTGCTGACAGATGAAGACGGAATAGCCAAAATAAAGATTTCAGAAACTCCGGACACATATACAATGACAACCTCCATCAACGGCAAGGACTACACCAATACCGTTACAGTAATTCAGGTCCCAACTCCTGCAATGACATTTAAAGAATTGGAGGAAGCAATTAAAAACTCAACCAAAGAATATCTGGATTTATATGATGATTATGAATTCAACAATGAAACAGACAGCAAAATTGGAATTCTCATTGACAGGCATAACTTTGTCATCAACGGTAACGGCCGTACAATTGATGGGAAAAACCAGTCAAGAATATTCAACATTACTGCAAACAACGTAACAATAAACGATTTAATCCTAATCAACGGTAATGCCGAAAAAGGTGGAGCAATCTATGCTAGCGGATCATTGACATTGAACAATGTAACTTTCATTAGCAACTATGCAAGTAAAAATGGTGGTGCTGTAGCAGTTTATGAAGATGTAACTATTAATTGTAACAATTCCAAATTCATTGATAATTATGGAGATGCCGGCTCATCAATATACATTGAAAAAGGTAAATTAAACCTCTACAACACAGAATTCACTTCAGGCATACATGCCAAACGTGGCCAAATTATTATTAAAGAAGCAGAAGGTTATGTTGACAATGTCACATTTGCAAATATCGTTTCAAACTACACTCCTGCAATATATATGGAAAAATCAAAAGCTCTTACAATACTCAATTCCAAATTTATTAATCTGGCCGCAAACATCTCCTCAGGCGCAATAGGTCTTAAAAGTGGTGGAGCACTATACCTCAGGAATTGTGAATTCATCAACGTCACTTCTGCTAAAAATGCAGGAGCCATTCTTGCAGATATTCCTGGAGGTGATAACTTAAGTCCGGGCAATGTGACCATACTAGATACAGTATTCAGGAACACTTCTTCCGGATTTGGTGGTGCTTATATCCAATTCGGTGGAAATCTCATCATAAACAATACTGAATTCACAAACTGTCATGCTACATACAATGGAGGTGCAGTTTACATTTCATATGTTGATTCTGCTGAAATCAATGACTGTAATTTTACTTCAAACGGTGTTGATATTATTGAAGGATATCCTACTTACGGTGGCGCAATGGTCATTGACATGTCTACAATAAGTATAAATGACTCTAGATTCATCAACAACACTGCAAGTGCTGGAAATGCAATCTATGCTTATGATGCATCATATGACATTAGAAATTCACTGTTTGAAAACAACACAAATCCTATCTACACATTTTTCGATAAACAATCCATTATAGACGAAACAAATACTTTCAGAAATGATGATAACATCTCAACCAACAATACCTTATATGCAACATTCCAAGTTGGACAAGGTCTGCAGTTAACATTAATCAACAATGTAATCAATGTTACTGCTCTTCCGGCAAGATATGATTCACGTGACTGGGGATGGGTTTCACCAATCAAAAATCAAGGTTGGATGGGCGCCTGTTGGACATTCGGAATGACTGGAGTACTTGAATCAGCGTTATTGAAAGCAACCGGCCTTGCAGCGGTTCTTTCAGAAAACAACATGAAGAATACCATGATGAAATATTCAATTTACGGTGATACTCAAACAATCGAAGGGGGAGGCAACATTGATTCCACAGCTTATCTCTTGAGCTGGCTTGGAGCATTTATGCAGGGTGCTGATACCTATGATGAGTTAGGAAAGCTTTCGCCGGTGATTACAACCCAAAATGATATTCATGTTCAGGATCTTATGTTCATACCTAATAACGAAATACCGAACGGCACACAGCTCAAATGGGCAATCCTGAAATACGGTTCTATAGATGTAACTTACAATGGACAGTCCACATATGATGATGTGACTCCTTATTATAGGCCTGACACTCATTCACAGTATGTGAATGTAACTATTCCTCCGAACCATGCTGTTTCAGTTGTCGGATGGGATGACAACTATCCAAAAGAGAATTTCGGAATTATTCCGCCGGGTGACGGTGCATGGATTGTCAAAAACAGTTGGGGAACTAATTTTGGAGAAAATGGATTCCTGTATGTTTCATATTATGACCAGACTTTCTTGCAATATATTCCTGACAGGATATTTCGATATGCAACTGCAATAATAATTGAAAATACAGTTCCATATAATAAAAACTATCAGTATGATTTAATGTGGGGCGAAGGCTTCGATACAGGTAATTCAACTGCAAGTTATATGAATGTATTTGAAGCTTTAGATGATGATTTGATTGCAGCAGTTGGAACATACTTCAACCAAAGTGGCATCAACTATAAAGTCGAAATTTTTGTTAATGATGTGTTAAAACTAACTCAGGAAGGAGTATCTCCATATCTTGGTTACCATACCATCAAATTAAACGATTACATACCAATCAAAAAAGGAGATGTCTTCAAAGCAGTGATTACCTCAAACGGTGTTCCATTCATTGATCTTGCCGATACTAGAGTACATTATACTGAAAACATTTCATTTGTCAGCATTGACGGACAGCCTTGGCAGGATGCTTACAACTTAGGTTATATTGCATGTCTTAAAGCATATACAGTTGCAGATGACAGTAAAATCATCAACAATAAAAACATTGCTGTTGACTATAATGGTGGTAAATATTTCTCTGTTAAAGTTGTAACTGCTGATGGTCATACGGTCGGTGCAGGTGCAAAAGTCACTTTTACAATCAACAAAAAGACTAAAACAGTAACAACCGACAAAAACGGAATAGCAAAAATAAAGATAACTGACGTTCCTAAAAAATATACAATAATAACTAAATATGCCGGTAAAACTTATAAAAATACTGTTACTGTTAAACAGGTGCTTAAAGCAAGCAAAGTTACTGTTAAAAAGACAGCCAAAAAATTTACCTTAAAAGCAACACTTAAAATCAACGGCAAACTGGTTAAAGGCAAAGTTATTAAATTTAAATTCAACGGCAAAACCTATAAAGCTAAAACCAATGCAAAAGGTGTTGCACAAAAAACATTAACCAAAAAAGTTATAAACAAGCTTAAAAAAGGTAAAACATACGCTGTCAAAGTAACTTACAGTAAAGACACAATAAAAACAACTGTTAAAGTTAAGTAGATTAATACTATCGGCGGTATCTTTTTAGCTTACTTAATATTATTTTACAACAGAGCTATTGGTTTATTATACTGAAGCATAATCAATCCACTCTTTTTTTTCTTTTTTTTTTAATTATTCATCATTCATGTTTTTTTTTTGATATGGTAATTATTTGGTATTTTCAAATGGTCTGTAACTGTCAATTAAGAAACAAAATTCAAAAATGCAATTAATTAAATATCTTGATTTATAAAGCCTAAACTATTAATAGGGCACTTTTCAAAAATAAGATATATGCAAATAAACTATCTGACTCTCATAGAATTTGTTTTGGAAATCCTTGTTTTTTTAGTTTTCATGGTTATTTTCAGATTCATTTTTAATAAACTAGAAAACTCATCCTATAAATTACTAAATCCAAAAGAATATTTGCCAGAAGAGGAGCTCCATTCATTAAGGCAAATGTCTTTCCTGATAATGATGGGTTTGCTGTTCATGTGCATTTTATATAATGTGGTTTATGTTGGAAAAGACCTGCTTTCTTTTGTAATATTTGATATTCTCATTTCCCTATATGTTGCAACCCAATTGGACCTGAGAAATTGGAAAAATAGGATTTTATTAATCTTGCTGATTCCATACGGTTCTCTGACATATTTCCTATTTGGCAAAAGTCTAGTGGGATATTTGGCTTTAATTCACGTTCCAGTATTTATTTACTTTATAAAGGTGTATTATGATAAGTTTAGGGAATATACTGAGTCAAACGGTTTGGGAATAACTATAATTTTATTGTTTTCAATAATATTTATCAGTTTTTTCATAACTCTGCTTGCAGAACATGTTGATCCTTTAAATTCACTTGTAATGGTTTCAAATGCATTTACAAGTAATGGATATGCTGTTTTGGGTTCATCTATCATTGGAAAAATCAATTCCGTATTTTTGGTTTGGGGAGGTTACTTATTGTCAGGCGTAGGTACTGCAACTCTTGCTGCCGCAATACTAAAAAAACACTATGATGTTAAAAATCAAGAGTTATATGCCAAAATTGATGACCTGGATAAAAAAATTGATAATCTTGAAGAGTTAATAAAAAATAAAGATGATTGATTGTTTTAATTATTTAATTTTTAGATTTGATGATGCTTTTTTTAGATTTAACGAAAAAATAATTTAACAAAATATTAAAAAGGTAAATGGGAGATAAACTCTCATTGCTTTTTAATATGATTATCCTGTAGCCGAAATGTCAGAACAAAAACAATTCCCATTATGATTGCCGTTACCTGCATTACGAATGCCATTGCATTTTGAATAATTGTATCTACAATATTTACAACAGTACTATTCTCTGCTTTAACTTCGTTTATATTACCTACTTTTTGGAAGTAATCATAGACATCTTGATGGTACTGTTCGTCTCCTGAATGTTCTGGTGCATAGATATCGACTGCAGTATAAATGCCACCAATAACTCCAAGAATTAGAATTATTCCAATAATTGCTGTACCTAATGACTCACCTAATGTCTGACCGGTTGTATTAATTCCTGATGCGTTATTTTGGCTTTCCTTAGGAATATTGATTAATGAAATATCAGTACATAATGCCATTAAAAATCCAAGTCCGGCTCCCATTACAAACAGTCCTGGCATTAGCTCTATTGTTGTTGTATCCAGTCTAAACTGATAGCTTAAAATCAGACATCCGATGATTGACATTATGCATCCTATTGCCATGATGGTCTTATGTTTCATTTTTCCAGTTAAACTTGGAGCCACCACTGCAAAAATGAGCAGACCCACAGTCAACGGAAGTGTAGTCAAACCTGTATCAAATGCATTTAACTCCAATACACTTTGCAGATACAGGGAAACTGCAAATAATGCTCCACCCATTGCAAGATAAGATAATAACAAAATGGTAGTTCCCACACGCAAATTTCTATCTTTAAATAAGTCCATATCAAGTAATGGTACTTTTCCACTTCTTTTTCTTTTGATTTCAAACAATGCAAAGATTGTCAAGGCAATTAATCCTAAAATAATTATAACTATGCTGGTAGAAGTATCATTAGACAGCATTAAAATACCAAGAACGAGTAAAACAAGACCTACAAATGAAATTATAGATCCGGTTATGTCCAAATCGCTTTTGGATTCGGTAGGTGCGAAAGATGGTATTTTATTTTGCAGTATTAAAATGATGAAAACGATTATTAATTCACATGCAAATCCATATCTCCAGCTGAAAAATGTTGTCATAACTCCTCCGAAGAGCGGACCGACAGCAGCTGCAATTGCACCCATTACTCCCACAATCGCCAAAGCAATTGTACGTTTTTCGCCGGAATATGTTCCACTTATTATTGAAATGGTTGCAGGCATCATTAATGCTCCGGCAATACCTTCAATTACTGACCATCCTACAAATAACATTGCAGCACTTGAACTTACTGATGCAGTAAATGTGCCGACACCATAAAGAGCAGTACCGATTAAAAACAGTTTCTTTTTACCAACTATGTCCTGAAGCTTGGCACTGAGCAGCATGAATGCGGCAGTGATGAGAGTATAAAATGACATAATCATTTGAAGGGTACTCACATCGGTATTCAAATCAGCAACAACTTGAGAAATACTGACGTTCATGAATGTAGCGTCCAAAGCTATAATAAAGGAAGCACAAGCCACAACTATTAGTGGGATCCAAGAGTTTTCCTTAACAGTTTCATTCATATTTATTAATCCTCCACTGTAGTGTTAATAAGATATAGTTAATATAACTAACTTTTTTATGTCTCTTAAATGGATATATCCAATAATTTCATATCCAATCATTATTTTTTTTCTTTTTGTTGTTTAATATATTTTTTGGGACTGTTCTCAAAGGGGAAAGTCATTTGTTAAGTTTTTTTTGGGAATTTAACTGCACTATTATATGGGATATTGGATTTAATGGTATATGGTATGGGCTATAATGGATATGACTAGTAAAAATTATCTTATGAATTTTGTGTTTGAATATTTATTGAACATGTTTGTCAGGCAAATTTGCATTAATCTCTTTCTAACATATATTCAATTACTAAAAATCCTCCAAGTATTGCACTAAATAAGAATCCTATTAATCCTAATAGTGGAATATCAAATAATGTAGGTCCAACGTCACTTAACAATGCTAGAGATGATCCAAGAATCAATGAAGCCAATATTAATGCCACGGATAGTTGGTTTGCAATTTCACTTATATCGGCAAGTCTTACTTTTACTTCAATGTCTCCTTCCTCTAGTTTGGAAAGGGTACTGTTGATTGTGTCAGGCAAATCTTTGGCTAGGTGCTCTAATTGTAGCAGGTAGTTTAAGCCTACTTTTGCAATTCTTTCAGGTTTATATTTGTTGACTATTATTTTTCGTGATAATTTTTTAAGTTCTTCTGCAGCATTGAAGTTAGGGTCTAACTTTTTGCCTGTATCCTCTATTAAAGTAATTCCACGGCCAATCATTACGAATTCTCTTGGAAGGGTTATGTCATTTTTAACCATTACATTAAGTAAATCTTCCAGCAATCCGTCCATGTTTTGCAATTCCGCACCATAGTAACGATTTAATATGTCATCAATATCTTGTTTAAGTTCATCCGTATTTTGTGCCTTTGTTATTATATTCATGTAAATTAGCTGTTTTATGATGTTATTTGTGTTCTTGCTTATTAAAAGTAAAATTAATTCTGCTAAATCTTCTTTAAAATCTTCATTTAAGATTCCCATCATTCCATTATCAATATAACATAATTTGTTTTTTTTAGTAACAATTAAATTTCCAGGATGGGGATCTGCATGGAAAAATCCATCAATCATTATTTGTTTGAAATATGATTTGACACCGTAATTTGCAATTCTTCTCTTGTTGATATTTGGATAATCTTTGTTAATCAAATCTGAAACTTGGACTCCTTTAATAAGTTCCATTGTAATCATTTTTGAAGTACAGTAAGCAGGATATGCTTTTGGTATTTTAATGTAGCTTTCTCCTTTAAAGTTTTCAGCAAGATTTTGCATATTCATTACTTCTTCAAGATAATTGACCTCTTTAAAAATGGATCTTTCAAATTCACTAATCATGGCTGGTAAATTGTATGACCTTGTCGCTGTTATGTATTTGTCCGCTCTTGTTACTAAAAATTTCATTATTTGGATATCAGTTTCAATCATTTCAACTGAATTTGGTTTTTGAACTTTTATTGCAACTTCTTCATTGGTTTTTCTTAATCGAGCTTTATGAACTTGCCCTATTGAAGCAGATCCTATTGGGTTTTCATCAACGTTAACGAATATGTTGCTCATTGGTTGGTCAAGTTCGGATTCAATAACTTCTTTAATTTCATCAAATGATGCGACGGCAGCATCATCTCTAAGCTTTTCAAGTTCTTTAGCGATTTCAATTCCTACAAGGTCTGGTCTTGTACTTAACATTTGACCTAATTTGATATATGCTGGACCTAATTCTTCTAGTACTTTTCTTATTCTCAATGGCGCTGATTTGTCTGGAATTTCATGTTCTTCAGAAACCTTACTGTTTCTTAGAAATGGAAATTTCTTTAAAAAAGTGTTTTCTTCTATTAAATATCCGAAATCGTACTTTTTTAAGACTTGGTATATTTCATTAATACGCTTTAGGTTATCATTTCTAGTACTAGTTTTAACTTTCATTAATATTAGATTGTAATATAAGTATAATAAATGTTTTTAGAATTTTTCCAAAATTCTTGCATATACTCCTTTCAATTCATCATCTGATTTTTCATAAATTCTTTTTAAAATTAATTCAGGAGTACTTTTTGCAAGGAAATTCATTTTTGGTGTTCTGTCAACAATTAAATTATAGTTTTCGTCCAATCCTTTAGCTTCAATACCATCCACCCTAATGTCGGTGTAGTTCATTATTTCCCTTGCCATATGTGTTACAATAATTCCGTAGGAATTTGATTCTTTAATCATATCTATGAATGTGGAGATAATTTTAACTGCAGCATCAAGTTCTGTTATTCCTTCAAGTTCATCCAATAACACTAATTTTTCACTTTTTGTTGTTACAATTGGGATAAACACATTTAAAAAGGATTCGAAAGCACCTGCATCAAGGGATCTCTTCTTTGAAAAATGATAAATTTCATCAACAAGTTTTATCTCGGCAACATCTGCACTAACTGGAAGTCCCATCTGTGCCATTATGGATATTTGTGTCAATGTTTCAAGGAGTGTAGTTTTTCCACCACTATTGGCTCCTGTTAAAAGGGCTATGTTTTCATCTTGGGTTAGCTGATAATCGATTTTTTGAACATGGTCTTTGTCTTTTTTAAGTGCTAATTCTAGGTGCAGTGCTCCGTTTAATTTTATTTCATCTCCAAATTCTGGTCTGCATAAATCATATTCGTATGCAAAACTGCCTAAACTGAATTCATAGTCAAATTTGATGGTATCTTCAACTTCTTTGATTGCTTTGTTTTTAATTGAATTCAATTCAATGGCTGCACTTTTTTTAATGTCAAAAATATCATTTTCTTTTTTAGATGATTGTTCTAGTGTCACTCTTTGAATTTCATTGTCATCGATTTCTATGGGGTATGTTCTGAGGAACGGATCAAAACTCAATCCGGTTTCTTCGCGAATAATTTCTTTTCTTTTATTGATAATTTCATCAAATATTTTACTAATCTTTGGCGGAAAGTTATTGTTTAATAAGTTGAGAATTTCATCTCCTTCAAGGTCAACTGTTTTAATTGATTTTTCCAACTCGTTATCCATATCATCCTTAAGAGAATAAACTAATTTTTCAATATCTACTTCCCGTTTATCAATGATATTCAATTCTTCAATGATTGGGATTATTTCTCCCAGAACACTTTCATTATTTCTAATTTTTTGAATTTCATGAACTCTTGAAAATAGTTCTTTATTTTGTATAAAAAAGTTTATTATCTTTTCGGGAACAATTTCATAGTCATTTTCTTCAATATTTATCATGATTAGGTTAGGCATCCCTTCAAAATCAAGAATTCCCTGTGAATAAACGTAAAATACTAAATCATAATTCATTATTTCTTCTTTGAGTAATGGTGAATCGTTTGCAATAATGATTGGGTAATATTGATTAAGTCCCAAATCCATAAGGTATGAACTGTCTTCTTCATTTTCTACAAGAATTGCTTTGCTCGGATCATATTCTGCTTTTGCTTCTTCAACTTCTCTTAAATTTTTCATCAAACCTCTTAATTTGATAATTGGAAGTTGTGAAACATGTTCCTTTGCAGACATTACAAAATCAAGGTTTGAATTTATTTTATTGATGTCTTTTGAAGGGGATAGTAGCAAAATTCTATTTTTGGAGTAGGAAGTGTTTGAATAAGATAAAATTTTATTTATAATGTCTTCATAAAGTTCCATTGCTCTGTCACTTTTTATGAATTCATATTCTGGATTATTCAATAGTTGATTCATTATTTCTATCGCTTTTCTTTGGCTTATGCCGTCAATGTTGGAAATTTTTTCAACATCAACATTATCAACAATTTTTTGGAGTTCTTCTTCTCCTCCAACACTATTTAATATTTTTTCAGAGATTTTGTCTCCGATTCCTTTTATATTTTGCAATGTAATTTGTTCCCCTTGCATTTTTACCAAACCCTTTTTAATTATACTATATATTTTTATATATTATTCTAAATTCCCAAGAGCATTTGAAAAGTAATATTAGTAATTCCCTATGGTATTTTTTGGACTGTACTTTAACAATTCTTTTTCATTAATATTGCCTTTAAGCGCTGATTCATATATTTCAATAATTTTGTAGTAGCAATTATCTTTCCATCGACCATCTATACTGAAATTTGAAAAACCAATGTGTTTTAGGTGTTCAATTTCTTTAAGTAATGATAAATCTTCACAATTGAATAAGATTAGCTCTTCACCCGAAATGCTTTTGTGAATAGGGTATCTGCGATTGTTTCTGTCAATTAGGAAATTTTTTGAATTATTTTTTGCCTTTTTAATTTCTTTTCCGTATAAAAGAGAATAACGTGTTTTCATTAATTCGACAGATCCCTGAACTAGTATTTCCAATTGATTTTGACTTTCGCAGAATTTAATTATGTCTTCATAGTCTTTTTTGGTTAATTCTGGGGATAGCGTTAAAATTTTATAATTTTCAAGACTTTTTATTGTTTCAGTGTTGGTTATATTCATGGAATATGGTCCGTATTCTCCTTTAAAATTGTTGCTCATTATTGGAATGGTGTAATGCATCTTGTTCAATATTCCTCTTACTTTATTGAGTGTTTTGATTAATTTGTCGTGAGCGATATCTGGCCATTTCCATATCAATTCATAGTCTTTAGTCATTGAGATTTCAATAGCTTCTTTTAAAAAGTTAATCATGTGGTTTAAATTGTATTTTTCATCATGAATGATATTTAAATCATCATATTCTGGAGGAATTTCAAGATAAACTCTTTTTACATTATTAATTTCTTTTAAATGGCTTAGGTTATTGGTATAAAATGAAAAACATGGTTTAATTTCTGATTTTTCTCTTTCCTTTAAATTTAATTTAATTTTTTTGGTTTTATGTTTGGTGGAATTAACCAGTTCATGCTCTAATTTTTCAAATAACTCTCTTCTCAATTCGTTGATTTTGCTTATTGGTAGGAATAGTGTTCCGTCATAATTTATGTTGATTTGTGTGATTTGGTAAGGGTAATTGTCAACTTTTGATAATTGTTTTTGAATGGTTTCCCTTGTGACGCTTTTTTTCAGCGGTTTTTCGAAAGGAGTATTTCCTCTCACTTCACATTCAATTTCTTTTTTATTTGCAAGGGTTACTCTTCCTTTGAGTTGTGGAAATTTATTTTTGATGGAAAATGTAAGAATTAATTTGGATTTGACATAACTGTTTCCTTTGTTTTCGATTTCACGAGCCTTTTTTATTAGGTTGTTTTTCTTTGTTAGATAAACCTCTGATTCGTTTAGATTGAAATTGCTTTTTTTATTCTGCCGTACTTTTTTAACTATCAAAACTTTATTTTTACGGGTCAAATCTTTGATTTGTTTGTTTTTTCCTTTTTTAAAATGATTTAATGTGGTAATGCTTGGATTTTGTGAAATTTCAAATCCATAATCATCATCATTTTTGACAAGCAATAATCCGTCTCCCTTTTCGGGAATATTTTTAATGGAATCGTCGATTTTTATTGCAATTTGATTTTTGCGGGCATCTATAACTTTTCCTATTTTTAATCCGACATGACCTGCCCTCAAACTTCTTTTTGCAGTGTTGTTGAATTGCCCCTGACTAAATCCTCTATTGAAAACTAAGCTTATTTCTTCACTTTCCATTTCCTTTCCGCTTTTAAGCTTGTTCAATGCTTTTCTATAGTTGCTTATGACTATGGCCAGATACTCTTTGTTTCTCATTCTGCCTTCAATCTTAATGCATGCAATATTTAGCTCCGAAATCTCCTTTAATTTATTGAAGAGGTTCAAATCACAGGGGGACAGATAGTAATCCTCTTTTTTAAGTCCTTCAACTTTGTATTTTTGCCTGCAAGGCTGAGCGCAGGTTCCTCTATTGCCGCTTCGCCCTCCATTAAAGCTGCTCATTAGGCATTGTCCGGAATAAGAATAACATAACGCACCGTGTACAAATATTTCAAGTTCCATATTTGTTTTGAGGTCTTGGATTTCCTCTTTTCTCATCTCGCGAGGAAGAACTATTCTTTTAATGCCTTTGCTTTCGATGTAATCTAGTTTTAGATGGTTTTCACATGTCATTTGTGTGGATGCATGGATCTTTAACTTTGGCAGATGTCTGTTGATAAGTTCCACCAGTCCCAAATCCTGAACTAAAACTGCATCCACTCCTATTGCATATAGATTTGATAAATAATTCATGACGTCTTCCAGCTCGTCCTGTTTGATTAACGTGTTGACGGTTACATAAACTTTAACATTGTGCAAGTGGGCTGTGTTTACTGCTTCATTGATTTCGTCTAATGTGAAGTTTTGGGCATACTTTCTGGCTCCATAATCCTTGCCTGAAAGGTATACTGCACTGGCTCCTGCATTGATTGCGACTTTTAAATAATCCATTGATCCTACAGGTGCAAGTAATTCAGGTATTCTCATTTTTTGTCCTCGTGTAATCTTCCTTCAATATAATTGCCTTTGTTGATGTATGATTGAGACAGATCCATTATTTCGTATTTGTATTTGGTTAGCTCTTCCTGATTTTTATTTTTAAGACTTTCATTATAAATTGATAATATTTGGGTGGTGTATTTCTCATTTGAATATCTGCAGTCCAAAATCACTGAATCCAATCCGAATGTTTTTATTTCATTCATCTCTTCAATTAAACATAAACAATCCTTGTTGATGATATGGCTTTGCTTTTTGTAGTCAAAGAATATTTTATATTTGAATTTTTTCCTTTTCTTGTCTTCTAAAATTGCATAATCCGCATCATTTGATATGATGAAATCCTTTCCATCATTCAGGTTTGTAAAGTCGTCCTTACTTACTATAACTTCAAGGTTTCCATTGACAATCATCTCCAAATCGATGTTTCTGTCGGGGGTTTTATTGACAAGCTCTTTTATTTCATCGCCCGAAAGCTCTGATGATAAAATCAATGAATTGAATCCGGCTTCATTCATGTCACGCACACAGAAACTATTCCAAACATTCAGATTGTGATTTCCGTAGATTGGACAGTCAAATATTTCGCTCATTCCCGGAAAATCACCCATCACTGAAATAATAATTCCTTCATTTTCAAGTTCTTTTATTATTTCATTGCATTTGATGGCTTCTTTTTCAGATGTGAATGAAGATAAAACCCAAACAAATTCTGTTGGTGATGCCATCAAACTTCCTTTCATTAGAGTTTCTTTTATGTTGTCAAAATAATCTTTTGGATTGTTGTAATGGCAATTTCCATCAAAGTATATTCTTTTCAGGTCAAATCCAGAAGCTGCCTTGATTTGTGCAATGTCATCGATGAATATTGACAGTTTAGGAGTTTTTCTTTTGTTTTTGCCTTTAATGTTATCGTAATCCTCATAAAATTTAGTTAAATTTTTACGGATTGCCTTGACGGATTTTTTGGTTGGAGTGTAATGATTCCTTAAAAATTCTGTTGCGGTGTCAAGTATTTCACGCCTGATTTGATTAATTTCACTAATTGGAATAAATATGTCATGGGGCATGTTGTTAAATCTGATTTTATCAATGTAAAATGGGGTGCCTCCAGTCTTTTTAAGCTGTTTTTCTATAATCTCTTCAGTTACTGGTTTGTTTTTGGCTTTTTCAAACTTGTCCAGCGTTTTGTATCTGAAGTTGATTAATTCATCATCCAGATAGTACTCAACTTTGGTAAATAGATTAAGATTTTCATCCCATGTTAAGGATAAGCTAAGAGGAACATTGTTTTTTATTGTTTCCTTTTCGAATTGTTTTAGATACTCGTGGGTTGATTTGGAATAGCTGATGAACACTTCAGTTCCCACTTTAACGAGGCGTGTGGTGTTTATGATGATTACATTTTCATCCTGCTTTACAATGTCCTCCAAATAAATTCCCTTTATTTTTCCGTTATATTTGAATGCAATTCCATCTCCAGGTTCAAGAATGACTGGAATCTCTTTGTTTTTAATCTCGATTGTTACTTTGGTGCCATCAATATCAACAATGTCTCCAATGTATAGTCCTTCATGGCCAGAATGGCCTCTTCCCATCACCTCTCCTGGCTTATCGCCCATCATGTATCCGTTGGTGAATTGTCTGTTGAAAACAAGGTGCAAATCTTTTTTGTAATCTCCTTCATTTCCGTCAATGAGGTTTCTGTAACTGTTTACAATTGTTCCGATGTAATCTCCGGACTTCATCCTGCCTTCAAGTTTCAATGATTTCACTCCGGCATCAGAAATTTTTTGCAGGTGGTTATAGGTTGCCAGATCATGTGTTGATAAGAGATAGCCGTTTCCTATATTGTATCCTCGGTATTTCAAACGGTATTCTCGTCTGCAGGGTTGTGCACAGGCACCTCTGTTTCCACTTCGCCCACTGTTGTATGAGGACATATAACATTTTCCACTGACGCAATAGCATAGTGCTCCATGCCCGAATGCCTCTATGTCCATGTCTATGTTGTCTTTTTTAAGCTGTTCTGTTGTTTGCTTTATTTGTTTGATGTTAACTTCTCTTGGAAGAACGACCCGTTTAATGTTATTCTTATTCGCCCATTTTATTGATGAGTAATTGTTCAGACCCATCTGTGTTGATGCATGAACCTCCAAGTCCGGAATAAATGTTTTCAAAAGCCAGATTAATCCGAAATCCTGCACGATAACTGCATCAACTCCAATTTGATATAATTTGAAAAGGTAATCCAAGACATCTTTAATCTCATAGTTGTTAATCAACGTGTTTACGGTTACATGGACTTTTGCACCATTCAAATGAGCATAATCAACTGCTTTTTCAATTTCCTCAATTGAAAAGTTTTTGGCATATGCTCTTGCTCCATAATTTTGGCCTGCAATATAAACCGCATCAGCACCTGCATTGACTGCAATAACCAATACGTCATAAGAGCCGGCCGGAGCCAATAATTCTTCTAAAACCATTTTATTAATACACCCTGTTTTAAGTTATTCATTTATCTTTTTGTAATTAATTATATATTAAATTAAAACATATTCTATGTTATGTACATAGTATTTGAAGGAATTGATGGTGCCGGAAAATCAACTCAAATTCGATTATTGAAAGAATGGCTTGAAGCTAATGGATTTAGGGTTGAAACATTGGTCGAACCTACAGATTCTGAAGTTGGAAAACTGATTCGAAGAATTTTGCAGCGCCCTGATGCAACCACTGACCAGGTTCAAAAAATTTTAGGTTTGCTTTTTGCAGCTGATAGGATGTTGATGATGGATAAACTGGAAGATAAATCTAAAATAATCATTTCAGACAGGTCTTTCATATCTTCACTTGCATATCAGGAGCCTGCCGAGTGGATTGAAGTTCTTAACAGATATGCTAAAAAACCGGATTTATTGTTATTGCTGGATTTGGATGTTAAAAAGTCAGTTGCAAGAACATCTGGTGGAGATACTTTTGAAAATGAAACTTTTTTGGCTGGTGTTAAGGAGAACTATTTAAAATTGGCTGAAAATTATACCTGTGAAATTATTGATGCCAACAATGGTATAAATAAGGTGTCTTCAGACATTAAAAAAGCCGTAGCACCGTATCTTGGAATTTGTCCGGATTGTATAAGGTAATTGTATGCAGGAAATTATTGGACTATTGTCAAGTTTGGAGGGGGTTATTCGGGTTGAAAGATTAACTCCTGAAAATATCTTAAAAGTCATTGATTTTGAATCCAAACGTCGTGAAGAGTTAATCCCTCTTTTCAATAAAGGCATTCAGGAATGCTTTAAAAGGGATGTATCATTTGTTATCTTCAAAAAAGGATTTTTCAGACTACCTCCAACTCCGACTCTACTGTTAATGTTTGATGGTGAAGTTTTAGGTCATGATATTTTTACGGATTCCCAAAAAGAGGAATATCTGGATGACGAGGACGTTCAGTTTTTAAGTGATGATTTCATAATATTCAAGGATGTTCTGCATAATCATAATTTGGAAAAAGGCAATGAATATTTTGTTTTGCCTGCAGTACCTTTCCCTGAACTGGATGGATTTAATAATGTGTCTGAAGTTATATCCTCATCTCCATCAACGCCAAGTGATGAATATTTAAAAGAAGAATATGGCTTTGGCCAAGATTCTTCCATTGCAACTATTTTTGTTTCATTCAACATTAAAGATTAAAATATTCGTTTCGTTCATCGATTGCAGCTTTAATGTTGTCTAATGGGGTATTTGGAGCAATTCCACAACTTGGAGCTAGAATATCAATTCCATCATCGATTGCTTTTTTAACATCTCCTTTAACTTCATTTGAATTGCCGCTGAGCAATGTTTTTGAAGTTGAGATATTTCCGAGGATGACGCAATTGTCCTCAATTATTTCTTTTTGTGCTTGAGGAATGTCAACTGCCTCTTCAACACTGATTCCGTCAAATCCGCAGGTTGCCATGTCTTTGATAATAGGTTGTGTGGATCCACAGATGTGCAGTACTTTCAATACTTCAATGTAGTCAGCAAGATCTTCCAAATTAGGTTTTATTAATGATTTAAAATCATCTGGAGCTATTAATTCTGGAGATGCAGTCGGTTCGTTAACACATATTACGTCTGCGCCGTGATTTTGGATTTCTTCAATGTAGTCCATGCTTACGTCAACACAGTTTTCAACTGCAATTTCCACCTCTTCGATATCTGTTTTCATGTATCTTACAAGATTTTCAATTCCCAGAAGATGTCCTGTTAATGTGAATGGGCCTGTAATTCCAACAATTATTGGCAATTCCTCATATTTTTCTTTTAAAATATCAATAGCTTCTAAAACAACAGGTATTCTTCCTCTTTTGGTAAAATCGTCTGTAGCTTCAATGTCGTCAGCATATTCGAATGGTGAAATTTCAACCTCTGGAACCCTTTCGTTGCTTCCAAGATTGACGTCGCATCCCAATGCTTCGGCTTCTACAGTTAAACAGAATGGTAATCTTGCACATTCAAGTCCTGCAAGTTCGTATAATGAGCTTGCAAGAGTTGCCATTTGATTGGCATCCTGGTGTGCATCTGGCCATTTCAGTCCATAATGTTTCATTGCATCTATTGTTCCGAGTTGTGTTACACTTACAAAAGGTTTTCTTTCAACAGTTTGTCCTGTAAGTGCATTTTTAAGGTTTTCTTTATAATTCATTTTCATCACTTTTTTTGTAAAATTGATTGTATTTAAACACATTCTGTTTGCAGTTTCTAACGCATCTTAAACATCCAAGTCCTGAGCACAAATCGCTTCTCAGACTGAATTCATTTTTCTTTAATGACAATGCATTTTCCGGACATTTATTTACACATTCCATGCATGAAATGCAATCTTCAAAGGTTGTTTTCATTGTATTTGAAATGTTAATGCTTTTAATTGGTTTGTCTCCAGCATCTGATATGTCCTTTTCAAACAACCTATGAATTTTGGGGTTTTCCTCAAGTGGGGGCAATTCCTGATATTCGTATTTTGAAAGCCATTCTTCATACTTTTCAAATGGTAATCCTTCTTCATAAATCGCCAATTCCAGAGAATATATCTTTTCAAAAATTTCTGATGTTGCAAGCATTATATGATTGCTTTCAATATCGTCAGCTATCCGTTGCAGTTCATCAAGTAATTCTGGGTTTAATACGATGTCTTTTGCCATTGCCAATGAAGTGTTTCCTATTTGGAATACTTCTGTTGAGGATGGGGGGATTTGACCTATTTTCATGGACTTCAATGCATCAACATAAAATCCCGATGCTCCTGCCATATAAACAGAGTCAATATCGTCCAAATAAATGTCAGAACTTTCAGCCAAAGTCAATTCGGCAGCTCTGAATGCTCCCAATGCTTTTCCAATGTTTTTTATGTCATTTTTAGTTAAATAAATGTCATCTTGAAGATATATGTTTTCTTTAATTTCACCGTTTTCTATGATTCCATCTTCAATTCCAAGACAAAATGCCGCAATCACGCCGGTTCCTGTAATTCCGCAGGATGTCATGTCACTTTTTTCAATGGTGTTTCCATTGTTTGGATTGATTAAATCTCCATTTTGAACAAGCAAATTATCATCAAGGATTTTCATTCTCCAGTTATCTCCTTCTTTTGCAATGTCACAAATTGTGTTTGGGGAAGCCAGTCTTCCTTTTTCAATTGTCTGGCCTTCAATTGCAGGTCCAGCAGCTGCTGAAGCGGTGTAGATTTCTCCCTCAACAATCAATGCCATTTCTGCATTTGTTCCAAAGTCTATTATCAGTGAATCCTCATCTTTTTCAAGGGATCCTGATTTATAAAGCATTGCAAGAGCATCAGCTCCGATTTCATGCTTGATTGCAGGAGGGATATAGACATCGGTATCTGAAGGAACATCCAATCCTATTTCAGATGCCTTTATCTTTTTGGATTTTCTGGAAGGGGGTGTGATGTTTTGATTTTTCAGTGCATTTTCTCCCCAATATGCCAAATCCCTTATTTCAATATTGTTGAAAAGTGATAACTGAATCGGATTTCCGCAGACTGATAGTCTTTCAACATTTTCAACATCTAAGCTGTTTATGACTTTATTGATTGAGTCAATTAACAGTTTATGGGCTTGATTTTGTCCAACATCAATGGCAAAATGCAAATGATCAATTACATTTGCACCAGGCAAGGGATGTCTTAATGTGATTGCTGTAGATATTGTTTTTTTAGTGGTCAAATCATAGCTTTGGGCTCTGATGCCGCTTGTTCCAATATCTATTGCAATTCCAGTATGTTCTGCCATATTATCTTAGCTTGCATATTCTGATACGAATTCTCCAACAATGTCGCTGTATTCTTTTCTTAAATCTTCCCAATTTTTGTTGTCATTCAGGATTGCATCTGCCAATTTTGGAGTATGGTATGCTTCAACGCCATAAACGGTCATGTCCATTGTTTCCACATAATCTTTTCTGACTGCTCCACCACCGCATCCTATAGCAGGAACTTCAAGGCCGGCTTCCTTAAGTGCTTCAACAACTTTTGGAAATGCGGTCATTGTTGTGGTCATGAGTGCGGTACCTGTCATGAATAATGGATCATATTCTTTCACGGCTTCAACGACTCTTTGTGCTGCAACATCACGTCCTAAGTCAATTGCCTCAAATCCTCCGGCTCTTAAAAACATTAAAATTAGGTTTTTGCCTATGTCGTGAGGGTCTCCTTCAGCTACAAAACATACTACTGTTCCTTTTGTATCGCTTTTGTGGCCAAGGACTTTTTCACATTCCTTAACGCTTTCCATCATTGCATCTCCGGCAAGCATTAAATCAGGTAGGAAATAAACTCCTTTTGTATATAATGTACTTACTGCATCGATTCCTTTCATTAAAGCATTGTTGATAAGTTCTATTGGTGAATATCCTTCCTCAAGGGATTTTTTAACATCTTTCAATGCATTAATCTTGTCTTCGTATAAAATTTCCAGAGCTATTTTTCTGAATGGCTCTTCAGTTGGCAATATTTCTTTTACTTCAGGATAGTCTTCCGCTTTCATTGCAGCTCCTTCAGCAACAACATTGTATCTGATAGCTATTTTGTCTTGGCTTATCTTATCTTCCAAATCTTTATAACTCATTTCAATCCCTCTTATAATTCATAATTTTTAGGGTCGAAATCTTCAACTTTACGACCGTATCTTCTGACGCTACGTTTAATAAATTTAGCTGAGTCATCAGGCAATTTATTAAATGTTCTAATTGCACTGTTCAAACTGTCTTGTTCGAATCTTGTTAATTGTATCTTTTTAGCTTCAACAGCTTCGGTAATGATTTTTCCAACTTCCAATGCCGCTGCAATGCTTCTTAGATATGGGTCATCACCATATTCCACAATCGCTTCACCTATTCTGTATGCATTGTCATATGCTAATATTAATGCTTGGGGGTCTCTGTACTTGTCGGCTAAGGTGTATAAGTCCCTTAATGTTTTTTCTTCGCCGGTTTGGATTGAAGTATTCATTAAAGCAGCTTCAAATCCTGTTGCCTGAAGCCATACTTCAGGTGTAGTTCCGCCCATTTCTTCTCTGTGGTAAACTGATTCATTACTCCAGCAGTCGCAGATTCCTGCAATCAGGTTACCCATCAAATCTGAGTGTGCACACACTGCATTTTTACCTTCTGTTGCAATTGGAACTCCACTAATGGACTTGACTATTGGGTTTTCATATCCGCAATCTTTTAAAGGTCCTTTTGCACCACATTCAACAGCAACCAAACTGTTTGCTCCTCCAATACCTCTTGCAATTGAGGCAAGGGTATGTGAACAGTCTTTATCAAGCAATCCTCCAGCTAAAAACATTGCAGTATTGGATTGTGAACAGTTGGTGTCTCCTCCTGGAATTACATTGTGTTTGTTACAGATTTTTACAATCTCTTCCCACATGAATTCCATGTCTATGCTTCCTAAAACTCCAATACCGAACAGTATGGCCCTTGGATCTCCTCGTGAAATGCCATAATCGGAAACTGATTTTCCTCCAGTGGTTTCAATACAGATTATTGATGCTCCATTTTCACAGCATTCCTCGATGGATTCCATCACATTTTGATATTGTTCTGATGTCCTGTAGTTTGAGCCTTTTTCTTCGTCCCTGATGTCTGCAGGGGTTGCTTTAAGAGCTACCTTAATTCCATATTCGTCATGGAATTTTTCCAGAACTTCTACTTGTGCCTGGGTACATGCACCTGCCCATTCTGGATTTGAGGTCTGCTGAGCAATATGTTCTTGTTCTATGATGAAAGAAGGAAGACCAATATTTAAGGCTCTTTGACATGCACTTATTGTTATGTTTCTGCATTCTGCAACCATACTTTCCATGGAATTTTCGCTGCCTTCTTTGGGAGCTACTTTTATTATTGGGTTTACATATCCTGCTCCAATTTCCATATCATATTTTGTTTTTACAGGATGTTTTGCAAATCCAAAAACCATGTCGTCTGGATTTTCATATTCCATTTTTGTAAATCGTTTCATACAATCACCTACAGTTAATTAAAAGTAATTTCTTATAGTATATAAATGGGCTTGATTTTTCAAGTAAGGTTGATATTTTTTTACAATATCTCTGTTTTTCATATTTCTTATTTCGTCTTATTTTTTTAAAAAATTGATTAAAAATAATATTTAATTTATAAAATAGATTTTATAATGTTTTTTTGGATTCTATTTGATTTTATTAATTTTCATTAAAAAAATTACTGACATAAATTCTATTTGAACTTTTATAAATTGTGTTTAAAAAATAAAGTATGTTTGATAAAGTTGTTGCATATTAAATGTCAAAGAATTGGCTAATGATATTCTATTCAATTGAAAACTGAACTCTGGTGGCGAAATTAAAACTAAAAATTAGAAATGTTGGTGGATTTTTGGTTAAATTTTAAATTGGGGCACTGGAGGTGCTTGCTCCAGTGCTTTTCGGTATTTTTTGGATTAATGTTTAAGATTTGCAATATCACTTTTGAGGATATTTTGGAACAAATCGATGTTGAGGTTTGAAAATGCATTAACAATTGATAATTATACTAACTTGTTCATAGGGTGGTAATCTACAGGTTCTGTTCCTAAAGGTTTTGCAGCTTCGGATATGAACATGTCTGTTTGTGCTACTGCAGGAAATGCGATGCTTGCATTTTCAATAGGTCCAAAGAGAACAAAATCTCCTGCGCACATTACCTGAACAATGTTTGCACCGATATCACAAACAGTGAATGCGGTTTTGTTTCCTTCTTTTTTGTAATCTCTTAACCAGTCCCATGCGGACGGTACATTGTGAATTCCTGATCCTACAGGATATCCCCATTTTGCTTTTTCAGCAAATGAAGTTCTCGCAGCGATACCTGCACCCTGACCTAATGGAGTAACTGCAGTGTCCATCATGAATTTGTCGATTCCACACTCTGCAGCTACTTCAAGTAAACCTTTTTCATATGCACCGTCGTCTCCATCTTCCCACATGGCCATTTTTCCTTCAACTGTAGCATTCATTGGGTTGAATCCTAAAATAATTGAAGCAGAAATGTTGGTTTCAGCAAGGGCATCTAATTCAGATTTATCTGCTGCCATGTTAATGGAGTTATAGATTGCTCTTTCTGTTAATCCGGTTTCATCAGCGTACTGCGCACCAGCAACTCTTGCATCACCGGATGTAGAATCTATAAGGAATGGAGCATCACAAATTTCTCCAATATATTCAATATATTTTGGAAGTGCTTCAACGGTTTGTCCGAAAACTTGTACAATGTAAGGATTACCGGTAACGTCGGAAATAGATGCCATGTCATTTACTAATGTTTCAGCTCTACTTTTGTCGAAGTCACCAGTTAATTCATCATTTATGATGTTGTGTCCACCATAGAAAATAGTTCCTGCTAGAACGGTCGGATATTCTCCAGGTTGTCCACCCATTTTGACTCCTGCGAAGTCAAAAATTTCTTGTTCTTTATCAAATTTAAACATTTAATTTAACCTCGTTTATTATGACTTAACTAATTCATTTTAACTTTATTAAAATTCAAGTTAAGTCTAACTAATTGTTTTTATTTAGATATATATAAACTTTACTGAAAATTTTATAATATTTTTAATAAGATTTAATTAACTGTTTAATTGTAAAAATATTTTTTGTAGGGCTTTGTTTTTGACAAATATTTATTACATATAAAGTATACTTGATGATAAGTCTAAATAACTTTTATTTTATGATTTCCTTTAATTTATCTAAAAATAAATTATTATCCATATTTAATCATGATTATTTTCCAAATTCATTGATTTGAGCAATAATTTAAAAAATAACTTGTTTGAAATCATATTAATTAAAATAACTGGTTTTAATTTATAAAATTATATTTTAGGACATTAAAAATGAGTATGTAAAAAAATGATTTAATCAAATCGTTTTTGTCTAAAATTAGTTTGATAATGATTTTGAATTAAAAAAACAATTTAACATTCCAAAAGCTAATTTGGGGATTATGTTGAATATGGGAATTGTTTCAAAAAATAAAGTATGTGGAGAAATCTATTCTCCTGATAATTCTTTTATTCTTTCACGAATTGCATTTTCTAAAAATTCTCTTGCTTTAACAAGCTCATCATATTCACCTATTAATTTAGGTCCGAATTCTGTTTGTTCTAATTTAATATCGAATTTTTCAAAAGCATGTGCAAGCATTTGTTCGCCAACACCATTTGGCAAACCCATTTCAAACTCTTCTTTTTCTTCAACCATTTTAGTTTTCCTCCATGTATTCTCTTACAGGAGCAAAGAATTCAATTAAGAAATCTTTAATTCCATTTTTTAAATCCATTGGATGTAAGTTACCTTCACTAAAGTCTTTGATTAATTCATCGTGGGTTAATTCGATGTCTCCTCCGAATTTTTCAGGTCTTTTGATAAGTAAAGTATCTTGATTTGGGAAAACAAAAGTTTCTGCAATTTCAATAATCGGGTTGTCATTGACTTCTCCTTGTGGGCAAAAGCTTTTTTTGATTTTTTTAGTGATTTCTTCAACGGAATCGTCTACAGCTATGTAGTTTCCTTTACTGGAAGACATTTTAGCATCACCGTCAAGACCGTGCAATAATGGGGTGTGAATACAGACAGGTACGTTTTCGCCTATTTTTTCTAAGTTTTCACGTGCCAACATTTGGATTTTTCTCTGTTCCATTCCACCAAGCGCAACATCAACATCTAATGCAGCCATATCCACAGTTTGCATAATTGGATAAATAACGCTTGCTACTTTTGGGTTGTCATCAGCACGACTTACTTGATCCATACTTCTTCTGGCTCTTTTCAAAGTGGTCATTGTTGCTAATTGGTAAACTTTATCTGTATAATCAGGTTCCAATTGGAAAGAAGAACCGTAAACATATTTGGTTGTTTCATCAAGCCCTAATGCTTGGAAACATTTTTTGTTGTATTCTGCAGTTTCTGCAATTTCTTCAACAGTTCCTTTTCCATTTAAAAATGCGTGATAATCTGCAAGAAGGATTTTAATTTTAAAACCTAAACTTTGTAATTGTTTTAATTTTTGCACGGTTACTGCATGTCCTAAATGGATTTTACCTGAAGGTTCATAACCTGTATAAGCTATAGGTTGTTCTTTTTTAAGAACTTCTTTTAATTCTTCGATATCTATAATCTCTAAGGTTCCTTCTTCAATTAATTGAATTTTTTCTTCAATATTCATTTTATCACTTAATTTATTAAATAAATGTAATCATCAATTTTAATTAGCTTAATTTCTTCTCCGATATTATAATCTTCAAATCCTTCTTTCATTTCCAAATCTACAGCTGAATAATCGCTTGGATCTAGGATTTGAATCATTTTTGGAGATTTGGATATTATTGTTGTAGTTTCAATTTCTTCTTCTTTTTTAACAAGCTCTACCTTTTCCATATTCTTTAAAGGGATTGTGAACTGTTTATTATCTTTTGCAATGTCAATACAGATAATTCTATTTTTATCGATGTCGTGAACTTGTGAAATTCTATTTTCATATCTGATAAAGTCTCCTATTTCAAATTCGGGAATTCTTACTGAAATCCAAATTCTGTAAAGTCCTTTTCCTGTAGACTTGTCTTCACTGATGAGCCTTGGAGATTCTTTAATAACTCCTCCAAATTCATCCTTCAATGCTTCGGCCACTTTTCTGCCGGATTTCAATGAACCTATGTAATAATCATATCCTTCTTTTAATCTAGCTATTTGCGGACAATATGCAAGTTTGTCTTTTTTGCTTTGTTTGATTAATGTTCTTTCAACAATTTCATCTGCTTTTGCATATTCCTCTTTTTTAATTTCTCTACTGTCTGCTCTGAATTGAATAACGGATTCATAATATCCTGCCTGCAATTTACTGCAAGTTGGGCAGACAGTTTTTAATATTTTTACTTCGCTGTCATGTGTTTCCTCAAGTTGTTCTCCATAAACTTCTCCAACAACTTCAACATAACAGCTGGCAATTGTTCCTTTCATTGAATCAATTTCAAGGTTGATTATTTCATTTGAAACTTCATCAGCTATTTGGATGTTTCTTTCGAGTGCTCTGTAGATGATTTCTTCTTCTGGAATGTTTTCCTCACTCCATTTACCTTCCTCAAGTTTACTGTTACAATGGCTGCAAATCTGAACTTCAATACGTTCAGGTATTTCAATCATCTGAAAATCTTTTAAAAAACAGTCTATGCAGATGTTTCCAATCATCTTTTTTTCAGTACTTCCGCACTCTACACAAAACATGTTATCAATAAAAAATAAGTAAAAAAGGTAAAATTATAATGATTTTAAAGGTGCTGTTGCACCGCATGCAGCACATTTAAGTAAGAATATTCTACCTTCTCTGATAATTCTTGTATCTGGTCTGTTACATTCGTGACAAATAACATATTTGTCCACATAATCTTCAATTCTTTCATTAATTAGGTAATGAGTAAATTTACCTTGTAAAATTGCTCTTTGACCTTCAATATTTCCGGCAGTACCTAATTCTCTCATTAAGAATTTTAATAAGTGTTGTGGGTCTCTATTTAAACCTTCTGCAACATCTTTAAAGTTTTTAATGAATGTTCTATTACCTTGGATATCTGAATAAGCTTTAGGAATTTTAAATCTTTTGTGTTCAAATACTTCTGGAGGTAATTGGTCTATTGCTCTTTCTAATAATTCTTCGTATTTATCCATATTATCTCTCCGTAAAAAATTAGTATAAGTATAATATATTAAATTTTATTTTAATCCTTTATTAATGTATTGTTGTTTTGGAAAATTTTTTTAAAAAAAATAGTTAAATAAAAATAAAAAAATTAAAGAGTTTAGGAAACTCTTCTGAAATATCCAGTATTCGGTTCGTAAATCACACCTTTTTGCCTTAAATTGCGAACAATGCTTTCAACTTTATCTTCACTTATTCCATATTTTTCATTCATATTTGATATTAAAACATTTAATGGTGCATTTCCAGCATATTCTTCTTCTAAAAGTGCAATTTCTTCAGTAACTCTTTGTATTTTATCTCGATCTGATTTAGGTGTTCTTCCTTCCATTACCTCAATATCCATCTCTCCGGTTTCAGGGTCAACACCAACTTCCTTGAGACATGCCATCTGTAAGGCTACAGCCTTTTGTGCATCTTCCTTATCTACTGTTTCTTTGAGTTTTATTTTAGCGCTTGCTTCTGATAAACGGATAATAGCTTCCAGTTGTCTTGCAGTAATTGGAACTGCTGCTTGCTCTTCAGGATTACTGTTCCTGGTGTCCACATAGAAATTTCTTAAAACTTCCATTGCTTCATCAGTCAAATGAGGATTCACATTTTTACGGGCATATGCAATGTATTTTCTAAGTAATTCTGGTTCTATTTCATAATCTACTGTATTTGACTGGTGTATTTTCAGGATGTGGTCTGCTAATTTCGCATCTCCCTCTCTGGTTGGCTTGTCTTCTACAACAAAGATTAAATCGAAACGGGAAATAATCGGTGCAGGTAAGTCAATTTGTTCTGCAAGGATTTTATATCTGTCAAATCTACCAAACTTAGGGTTTGCCGCTGCAAGAACTGAGCATCTTGAGTTTAATGTTGCCATGATTCCTGCTTTAGCAATACTTACAGTCTGTTGTTCCAGTGCTTCGTGAAGTGCAGATCTGTCTTCAGACCTCATTTTGTCCAGTTCGTCAACACATACGTTTCCTTGATCCCCAAGCACTAATGCACCTGCTTCAAGAGACCATCCTCCAAGTTCATCTCTGACTGCTGCTGCAGTTAAACCCGCACCTGTAGTACCTTTACCACTTGTATAAATACTTCTGGGCGCTAATCTTGATACGTATTTCAATATCTGTGATTTACCTATACCTGGATCCCCTACTATGAGGATATGAATGTCTCCTCTTAATTTGGTTTCATCTTCCAGTTGCTTTGCGGCTCCTCCGAAGAGCTGTAATGCAATAGCTTCCTTTACTTCACGATATCCTCTAATTGAAGGTGCTGTGGATTTGATTATTTTTTCATAAATTTTAGGGTCTTTTGATAATTCAATAATTTTTTCTTCGTCTTCTTCAGATAAGTGCAATTCTTCAAATTCCTGTTCTAATGCTTCAATATGATTCACATAAATATAATTTTTGAATTTACCACTTCTTTCTTCTCTGAATGTTTTTAATGTTCCGGTAATTCTTACTTTATCTCCCGGATTTAATTCATCTACTAAATCATCTTCCAATACCATTAGCATTTGCTTTGGTTCTGTTCCTCCGGATAAATTTTCCAAAGGCTCTTGCATTCTAGCGGTTTGGGTGTCTATGTACTTTGATTCTTCTTGAAGCAATCTGAAGGATCGTCCACCACATTCACTACATAATGATGGTTCTATAATGGTATTGCTTGAAGTCTGTTCAACTTCATGCAATCTCATACAGCCCCTACATTCAAATACTCCAGTTTCAATACGTGGTCTTATTTCATCAGTTTTTCTTACAATGCCATCAGCTGCAACAAAAGTTCCAATATACTTACTTAATAATGTTTTTAAAGGAATTATGTTTGTAAGATTTTCAAATCGGATGTGTATGTCCGCATCTTTTACAAGGGGGTCTATGTTTTTAATAGCTATTTGTGCTGCTTGAATAACCTCTTCAGGTTTATCAATTAATAAATCTGCTAAGTCAGGATCGAATATTTCCAATGCATTATAATCTACATTGAGTGATCTTTCATCAGGGTATTTTTCAAGTATTTCAAAAACATCGTCCTTGTATGAAGTTGAAAAAAATTCTTCAAATTTTGCAATTGATGTTTGTGATTTAGCAGTAGAATTCATTATCTATATTATTATTTTTTCATACTTTAAAAATTATTGTATCAGAGCATATGATAACTAATAGTATTGGTAAATGTTAAATAGTAAAATTAATAATAATACTTATATACAAAAATTTTTTTTATTTTGAGGGTATTATGAGGAAATCTAGACTAAGCATATTCAAATCAACTTCAATGTTAATTTCTGTTGTTGGAATCATCATGATTATTTCAACAATTATTGTTGTAGCTTATGTAGGATATAGTATGGTTTCGGAAGGTATTACAGATGGAATATCTTCAGGTACCCAATATGATGACCTTGCAGAGTTAAAATCATCATATTCTAATTTGTCCGCCAAGTTTGAGAGTGTCAAATCTACTTATTATGCTGGTGGTGCTAATGACATTAAGGTTTATAATGATGCAAAACTAGAGTTATCTAGAGCTAATTCAGCTATTGAAAACGTTCAAAGTGCTTTAGATGCTGGTAAACCATCTAATGAAGTGGACAGTAGGATTGATTTCGCTAAAAAGGAACTTCAATCCGCTAATGATGCCTACAATAAACTTTAATTTCTTTTTTTTCTATTTTTTGGTTTATACTCCAAGCCTACTACATACATTTCAGAACTTTTTTTACGTGAGGATGCTGGTTTGGTTGTCCTGACATGTCTGAATTTTCCTTTAAGGGAATCTAACATTGATTTATATTCGGGACCTTGGAAAACTTTCATTACCAGATTTCCTTTTTCTTCAAGAATATTCTCGGCTATTTCAATAACCACATTTACCAAATCAATTGATCGTAATTGGTCTATATTTTTAATTCCGCTAAGGGATGGTGATGCATCGGACATTACAACTTTTGCCTTTCCTCCGATGATGTCCATAATCTTTTCTTGAACTTCAGGAGTTGTAAAATCTCCTCTTATTCCATAATAATTTTCTTCATGGAACTTTTTGAATCTGTTCAGGTCCACACCAACAACTATTCCTTCTTCTCCAACTTTTTCCAATGCGACCTGTGACCATCCACCGGGAGCCGCCCCTAAATCTACAACGGTGTTTCCTTCCTTTATGATTTTATATTTTTTATCTAATTGTTTAAGTTTATAAGATGCTCTTGAACGGTAATCCTCTTTTTTTGCTTTTTTATAATATGGATCATTATGTTTTTCCATTTGCCATTTGCTTCCCATTTCAATCCCTCTTGTATTGGTCAAAATCCAGAGCACTGCATACTGGAGCCCCAATTTTTATAATTTCGACATCCACTTCTTTATTATTGATTTCAAGTATCATTACGGTTCTGTCTGCAAGTCTTGGTACAATTGGACTTCCTGGATTTAGCAATAATACTCCATCTGTTTGCTCTATTTTTGGTTGGTGGGAGTGTCCTGTAATTAATATGTCAACATCCAGTTCCCTAGCAAGATAAACCAGTTGCTGTGTGTCTGCTCTTGGATAAACTTCCCCATGTGCAATTCCAATTTTTAGCCCTTCAGCTTCAATGACTTTTGCAACAGGTAGATTAATTCCATTGACCCTATCCATATTTCCTTGAATTGCAATAACCGGAGCTATTTTTTCCAAATCTTCTATTACTTTTAGTGAAGTCAAATCGCCTGCATGCAATATCAAATCAACTTCACTAAATGCATCAAATACTTTTTGAGGTATTTCCTTAGCTCTATCTGGGATATGTGTGTCTGAAATTAATCCTATTAACATTTTTTTCAACCTTTAATAATTCAATAAAAATATAGTCTTATTATTTGTAATTTCTCACTTTAATATTTTTTTTAGAATTCATTCATGAATAATAAAAAATATTATAAATTCCTAAAAACATATATAATATCATCATTCTTTGAGGAGAAGATAAAATGGGAGAAGTTAAAAAGGAAGATATTTTAGATATTTTATCTGGATATGACAAAAGTGAAATCACAATAGCTACTCTCGGAAGCCACACTTCTTTACATATTTTGCAAGGTGCTAAAGAAGAAGGGTTTAGAACAGCTATCGTATGTCAAAAAGGTCGTGAAATTCCATATCAACGTTTCGATGTCGCTGATGAATATATTATTGTCGATGAATTCAAGGATATTGTCAATGAAGATGTTCAGCAAAAACTTAGGGATATGAACGCAATTGTTGTACCTCATGGATCTTTTGTTGCTTATGCCGGATTAGATAATGTTGAAGATAAATTCAACGTTCCGATGTTTGGAAATAGGGATGTACTTAGATGGGAAGCAGAAAGAGATAAGGAAAGAGCTTTGCTTGTTGAAGGTGATGTAAGAATACCTTTCAAATATAATGGACCTGATGAAATTGACAGACCTGTTATGGTCAAGTTCCCTGGTGCTAGAGGCGGTAGAGGTTACTTTGTAGCTTCATCTACAGAAGAGTTCAATTCAAAAATTGATGCTATGAAAGCACGTGGATGGTTAGAAGACAGTGATGTTGAAGCAGCTCACATTGAAGAATACGTTTCAGGATGTAATTACTGTATACACTATTTCTACTCTGCACTTGATGATTCTGTAGAATTGATGGGTATGGATACAAGATATGAATCCAGTATTGACGGATTTGTAAGAATGCCTGCAAAAGATCAATTGGACATTGATTTGAGTCCTTCTTATGTTGTAACTGGTAACCATCCTGCGGTAATTCGTGAATCTTTACTTCCACAAGTATTTGATATTGCAGATAAATTAACAGAAAGTGCTAAAAAATTAGTTGCTCCTGGATTAAACGGTCCTTTCTGTATGCAAACATTAGTCAATGATAATCTTGAAGTAATCTGTTTTGAAATCAGTGCAAGAACTGATGGTGGAACAAATACATTTATGGATGGTTCTCCTTACTCCTACTTAACATACGGCAAACCAATGAGTATGGGTAGAAGAATTGCTTTAGAAATTAAACGTGGTATAGAAAGAGATGAATTAGAAAAAATAATAACATAATTTAGTTATTATTTTTTTATTCTTTTTTTGAAATTTTACTTAAAAGACCTTTATTTTCTTTTTGGGGTTCTTTAGTGTTTTTGTTTTTCTTTTTGTTTTTGCCTATTTTCTGCTTTTTTTCGTATTCTTCTTTTGCTTTTACACGGCTTCTTTTTGCCCATGCACCAATGACTGCAACAAGCATACCAACAATGAGGATTGCAATTATCATGGTTATTCTTCCTTGTTCTGTTGGTGGTACTTCTTTAAATACTCCATCTAATGCAAGGTACATTACTGGTGTTGATGCAAAAGCTCCAAGTAGTGCTGATGTTTTTATATTTGGCGCATTGTATCCCACATACAAAAATCCGATTGATGCGAATGCATAAAGGAATTCGCTATACATTGATCCCAATATTACAAATCCTGCAGCTATTGCCGCTCCAAATACTAGTGATTTAAAGTTATAATTAGTGAATTTTCTCATTTTATTTCTCCAAAAACTTATTTCTTAGAAGCTATTGCTCCTCCTATGGCTCCTGTTATTCCCATGACAATTGCATAATAAAGTAACTCTTCGATAATTGCGAGAATACTTACTATGCTGGATGTTGTAAATCCAGTAAGGCCTCCAAATACTCCCATAAAGCTTCCGCCAATTGTTGTGGTCAGTATGAATAGTATTGCACAGACAATTGTACCTAATGCACCGGCAAGGGCTGCATTCCATAAGCCTCCAAGGGCTCCATCATGGGCAATATATCCGGTAATGAATCCAATAATTAATAATCCAATAAAATCATAATGTGCAAAGAATGATTGAACAATTACAGATAATATAAAACCTATAATTACTGCTCTCCATTTTGTCATGATTATCACCTTTAGTCAATATTTAATATTGTTCATGAGAGTATTTAATTTTTTTTAGTTTGAATGTTCAATATATGTCTTTTAATTTATCTCTAATTTGATCTAAAATAGCTTGATGCATTCTTTTTGTAAATTCTGCCTTATCATTTTGATTCAATACATCTAGATATCCTTGAGATATTAAATTAAATGCAAATGGGCTTGGTATAACAGTATTTATTGTTTTCACTTCCATTTCTTCTGAAGCAACCCATTCGATTATTTTCAAAGCATTTTTAACATCCATATAGTCTTCCAATGCTTCCCTTCTGGCCTCTTTTAAAATTGAAAAATTTTCATCCATTTCCTGCACGAATTTTAATAGTATTTTTCCCCTGACCTGTTGGCGTCCGACAGATTTTGACTCTCCCTTGTATCTTCTTAAGGTCATTAATGATCGTCCGGCACAATGTCTGAATCTTGAAGCCAGTGTTTCGGTTTTATTTAATGATTGTGACAGTATGTTTTCAAAGTTTTCGGGGGTTAATTCCCTAAATGACTCCAGCCCACCGATTTTGCCATCTGAACTTAAATAAAAACCGTTGTCTGATATTGAAATGGTGACATTAATGTTGTATCTTTTGGCAACTATGTATGCAACTGCTCTTGAAAGAGCATCATTAACTTTCCTGCCGAACAGGGAATGGAATATTACGAATCGTCTTCCTCCAAATCCTTTGTAATATTCGATTAGTAAAAGCTGATTGCTTGGTATTTTTGCATATTTGAACTGCTCTACAAAATATTCATATATTGAATTTGCTGCAAAATCCTCAACATAGAGATATTCATGAATGAATTCCATTATCTCTTCTTTACTTCTTCTGTATCTAAATTTGACATCCATGTGTGCTCTAAATCTTTGGATATCCATTGCCAAATCAAAAGATAATGGTAATTGCTGTGAAAACCATGAAGGGATTGTTGGAGGTCCCATTGCTGGAGTCACGTTGATTGTCATTCCCTTTCCATAGTTGAATCTGTATGTATTTCCTCCAAGAACGAATGTATCTCCTTTTTTAAGCCTTTCCATAAAGTCTTCTTCGATTCTTCCAACGGTTTCACCATCGCATTTAACCAAAACACCAGAACTGTCAGGTATTGTACCTATATTTGTTGAATAAAGCATTCTTGCTAGCTTTCCACGCTTTCCAAATGTATTTTTCTCATAATCAATCCAAATTTTGGCGTAAACATATCTCTCTTCAAGTTCAGGATACTCTCCAGCCATATAACTTAAAACATCCTCATAATCATCTCTTGTCAGGTCTTTGTAGCAATAACTTTTTTTGATGACTTCATAAGCGTAATCAATATCCCATGGATTTTCAATGCTCATTCCATAGATATGCTGTGCCAACACGTCCAGACAATTGGTAGGTATGTTTATTCTGTCGATTTTTCCTTCTTTAGCGTTTTTAAGCAAAACTGAGCATTCGACTAAATCATCACGGTCAGTTACAATAATCCTTCCTCGAGATTTTTCATGCAGCCTATGTCCACTTCTTCCAATTCTCTGCAATGCTCTTGCAACGGATTTCGGTGAATTTATCAATACGACTAAATCAATGTATCCTATATCAATTCCAAGTTCGAGAGATGTTGATGAAACTACTGCTTTTAGTTTTCCCTCCTTTAATTTATTTTCTGTTTCAAGACGCACTTCCTTTGAAAGTGATGAATGGTGAGCCATTATGTTTTCATTGTTGTAGTGCATTGGATACATTTTCTTTAAATTATAAACAAAGCGCTCCGTACCGCTTCTGGTGTTCGTAAATATTAATGTTGTTTTATTTTCCCAAATTAGGTCATCAAGTAGGTCATACATTCCAAGTCTGGTATCTTCCTCATCTGCTAGTACAATATCACTTACCGGACACATTACTTCCATGTCCAATTCCTTCAAGTAATCGATTTTGACAATTTTGCAGTTTCTTTCAATGCCATATTCATATCCTACAAGAAATTTGGCCACCTCTTCAAGAGGACTAACAGTTGCAGATAGTCCGATTCTGGTAAAATTTCCGATTAGGTGCTGTAATCTTTCAAGGGATAAGCTTAAATGAACTCCTCTTTTGTTTTCAGCCAATGAATGGATTTCATCAATAATTACATATTTCACATTGCTTAATTTTTCCCTGAATTTTGGAGCTACCAGTAAAATGGATAATGTTTCTGGGGTGGTTATAAGAATGTGTGGTGGCTTTTTAAGCATTTTCTGTCTTTGGTATTGAGTAGTATCTCCCGTACGTACTGCTTTTCGAATTCCCAGTTTTTTTCCGGCAATCTTTTCTATGCCTTCTAAAGGTTCATCCAGATTTTTTTCGATATCATTGTCCAGAGCCTTCAACGGTGAGATGTAAATGCAGTAAACTTTGTCTTCCAGTTTGTCTTTTTCAGCAAGTGTTGTCAATTCACTAATGACCGATAGAAATGCAGTTAATGTTTTACCTGATCCGGTTGGTGATGATATTAGAATGTTGTTATTTTTGTGTATGTCAATGATTGATTTTTTTTGAGCAGGTGTAAAATCATCAAATTGTTTATCAAACCACTGTTTCACCCAAGGGTGTAGGGTTTTGTAGATTTGTTTTTTTGAATAACTTTTTGTCTGCTCTTCAATCATTATCAGTTCCTCTTTTTTAATGATTCGATTACTTTTAATATAATTTTTAATTTATATTAATATTTATTGGTGATTTTTGTAATGATTGGATTTATATGTTTTTAATATGAACTTCTAATGGGGAAATACTTAATCAATCAATTACAAATGCATATAATTTTTACATAATCCTAATTATTATTCATTGATTTAATGAATTTTTGCAAAATAAATATTTTTAAATAGTCAAAAATATTATATAGTTAATTATAGGCATTATGCCTAATGTGGTATAAAAAATGAATGATTTATTTAATTTATCTGGTCAAGTGGCTGTAGTAAGTGGAGCTTCCTCTGGTATCGGAGTTGACATGGCAAAAGCATATGCAAGATATGGTGCTAACATTGTAGTTACCGGAAGAAGAAAAGAAAGATTAGACCAAGTAGTAGAAGAAATTAAAGAAATCGGAGTAGACTGCATTGGTGTGGCCTGTGATGTAACAGATACCGAAAGTGTGGAAAACTGTGTAAAAGAAATCATGGACCACTTTGGAAGAATTGATATTCTCCATAATAATGCAGGATATGGTGCAACCAAAGAAGCTGAATTATTAACTGATGAAGAATGGAACATGACTGTTGATGTAGACCTTACAGGTACCTTCAAAATGTCAAGAGCAGTTGCACGTGAAGCAATGATTCCTCAAAAATACGGAAGAATCATTAACACTGCATCCATGTTTGGTTTAGTAGGAACCATGGCAACACCAACATCTCCATATGCAGCAGCAAAAGGTGGAGTAGTAAACCTTACAAGACAATTAGCAGCAGAATGGGCAAAATACAACATTACTGTAAATGCAATCTGTCCAGGTACTTTCCCAACAGAACTCACTCGTTCAACAATTGACAATGATGAATACAAAGCATACACAAAAACAGTTGTGCCTGTTGGAAGATCTGGTGTCGATGGAGAATTGGATTCAACAGTTGTATATCTCGCATCTCCTAAATCCAGTTATGTAACTGGTCAAGCTATTGCTGTTGATGGTGGATATACCTGTATTTAAATTGAAAATTTTTATTTTCAATTTTATTTTTCTTTTTTTTTTTAACACTGCGAGTTTAGTTTCTTTTTTTGTATCATATTTTTTTTACAAGTCTGATATTTGATTCAAAAATTTATATATTCCTAAAATCTAATTTATTATCATGTCAAATTTTAATTTTGAAGAAGCTATTAACAATTTATCAAATGATGATGTTAAAGTTAGAAAAGAAGCAATAGAATCATTGGTTGGAACAACTGATGAAAAAGCTATTGAACCTTTAATTAAAGCAACTACTGATGATAATGCTCAGGTAAGATTTAAAGCTGCTGAAATATTAGGAAATATGGGGGATGTAGCTGTTGATAAGTTAATTAATGAATTTAATAATGCTGAAGGTAAAGATAAACGTTTCCTTGCTTTTGCACTTAAAGAAACTGAAGACAAAAAAGTCATTCCTTACTTTGTTGAAGCTTTGGATGATGAGGACTTCGGTGTTAGAAAAGTTGCAGTACGTGCTTTAGGTGAACTTCAGGCGGATGATGAGCTAGATAATATTGCTAAATGTCTTGATGATGAAGACTGGGGTGTTAAATTAGCTGCCATTCAGGCATTAGGTGATTTGGCAACTGATGAAGCAATTAAATTAATTAAGGATGCAAGAAAAACCGAAGACGATAAGGACTTCAAGAAATCTTGTAACAAGGCAATTAAAAAAGCACAAAAAAGGCAAAAGGCTAAAAACTCAGGAGAAGCTATTGTAAAAGTTATTCCAATGAGCACTATTAAGGAAATGGAAAAAACTAATGTTCAAAAAGCTATTAAAGAATATGAACGTTATGTTGAAGCAAAACAAGCAAAAGATGCTCCATATAAAAGATTATGTGTATTATACAGAAAGGCAAATGACTATGACAATGAAGTAAGGGTCATTGAAACAGCCTGTGAAGTATTTGCAGATAATGACAAAAAATTGGCGTACTTTGAAAAAAGATTAGCTAAATTAAAATAATTATTTTTCAATAATCTCGTAAAGATCTTCTCTTTTATTTTTTAAAAGTGGAAGTTCTTCTCTAATTTTTTTTATTTCACTCAAATCAATCTCAGTTATTACTAACTCTTCTTTTGTATCGGTTTCAGTCACTATTTCTCCCCATGGGTTGGTTATGATTGAATGGCCGAAACTGTGGTAACTTGCATTTTCATTCAATGCTGGTGCTACACCTACACAAAAGACCTGATTGTCAAGTGCCCTTGAGCGAAATAACAGTTCCCAGTGAGCAGGTCCTGTAGTCATATTAAATGCTCCTGGGTAAAACAGTATCAATGCATTTTTTTGAGCCATTAATCTGGCTAATTCTGGAAAACGGATATCATAACAAATTCCGATACCTATTTTTCCAAATTCGGTATCTGCAATTGTCACATTATCTCCGGCAGTCAGCACGTCAGATTCCATAAATTTTATTTTCCCTTTAACGTCAATGTCAAAAAGATGCATTTTCCGGTGTTTGGCGATTATTTCACCATTTCGATTAAATAGATAACTGGTATTGTATAAATTTGCATTTTCTTTTTCGGGAATTGACCCTGCAAGGATATATACATTATTCTCATGAGCTAATTGCGATATTTTTGAGATAGTTCTGCTTGTTTTTTCTTCCTCACAATATTCAATGAATTTGTCATTGGAATACGGACAGTTAAACATTTCTGGCAGTACTATAAAATCAGTTTCTTGTTTAACACTTTCCTTTATCATTGAAGTCGCTTTTTTTAGATTTTCTTCTTTATTGTCAACAACATTCATTTGACAAAGAGCAAGCTTAATTTTAGTCATGTTTACACATTAAAAATAAAAATAGAAGTATGAAATTAATCATACTTATGCAATATCTGCAGTATTTATCATTTCGGTAATATCCGGTGATGTGACTGAGTTAATTGAATCACCGCTAATTTTAAATACATATAGATTCTTGTCACTGAATAATGAAACAAATCTGGTATAATTTCCATCGGCATTTTCTAAAATGATATTTGATGCATTTCTACCGTCTAAAGTAATTGTTTCAACAAGTTCTACAAATGAATTATTGTTTTGAGCATAATTAATTCTATCTCGAGTTATCTCTTTTAAGGATGTAGAATCCATTGTGCTGTTATAATATTCAATAATTGTATTTTCTCCGTTTTTGAAGAATTTGGCATTTGGGTGTTCGCTATCAGTGCGGTTAATTACTTCCCAATTTCCAGGATATTTGAATGCAAATGCTCCTTCGCTAACTTTAACCAATTCACCACTTGTGGTGGTTGATTTATTGTTATTATTAGACCCGGTTAATACGATTCCACAAATTACAATTAAAGTTATTAATAGTATAGCACCAATAACTAATTTCTTTTCTTTTAATATGTTAATTGTACTTTCATCTGATGTTGAAGGTTTCTTTGATGTTTCTGGTGGTTTTTCAAAGATACTTTCTTCTTTTTGAACAGCAACTTTTTGTTTTGGGAATTTATACCCGCAATTTCCACAAACAGGAGCTCCATCATAACTTGGATTTCCACATTCTGGACATTTTTTCACAGTTCAACCTCCATTGAAATTTACATTATATTTAATAATAATGTTTTTATTTTATAAAAAGATATTTATAAATGTGATAAAAATGTCTGACGATGAAATTATTAATATTGATGATATGAATTATGCAGTTTATAAAATTGGCAGCTGGAAAAACAATTATGAAATAAATCAGATTGGTATTTCTAGGGAAATTCCAGTTACAAAACACACTTTAAACCATGTTAAACTGTCTATGGATGAGATAAGGAGTTCTGAATTTGAAATTTCAGATAAATCAGTTAATGGTTTTGTCGCTATTGCCTTGCAATTAAATCCGAAAGTCCAAGAAATGGATTTGGATGATGTAATTGAACTTGAAGAAAAAGAATTTAATGATATTCTTGAAGAATTGGATGATTTGGACTTATTAAGTGATGATGATACTCTTCCACTGGAAACTGAAGATTATCTTATTTATAAATTGGAAAAGGATTGTCATGTTACCAATTCAATCCCTGCAAATAAATTTACTAAAAAATTTTATCTTGATGAGATGAGAAGAATAGAGGATGCATTGAGTTAAAATGCATCTAATGTGACTTTTTTGTCTCGCTTTAATTCCCTAGGAGGTTCAACGGATACAAATTCAATGCCTTCCTCTTCCAGCAATTCTTGTGCATCATCCATAAGTGATGGAGCTACAAGCAATCCTCTTATTTTTTTCTTTTCTGCTTTGCATTCTTTTAGATAATCATTTTCAGTATTTTCCAAATCTTGAAGATATCTTCTAAGTTGTTTTACAGCACTAACTCCGGCCTTACGGGCTTTTAATTCCAAAACCATTAAATTATTGTCTTTATCTTTTCCTAAAATGTCAATAAATCCATGTTCAACACTGTACTCTCGTGTAGTTGGATTAAAACCTTCTTCAATCATATGTGGTTTTTCCATAATCATGTCACTCATATCCTTTTCATATCCTGCCTGTTCAAGCTCTTCAAAGTCTTCCATATTGGCATAATTGATGAATTGGATTTTTCTTATCTCTACAGTCAATAATTCCTTTGGAGTTCTTCTATGACTTTCCAGGAAAAGATTGTCGTTTTTGACATAACTTCTTGTTTTCGATTTCGGAGGCTGCCAATTAACCGGTTCAACTTTTTTCTCCTGGTGTATTAGAAATGCGCCGTCAGGCTTTATCATAATGATACGTTCTCCCCAGTTAAGCTCGCTTAATGCTCTTCCTTCATAATTAACTTTACAACATGCAAATATCACTATTGTTGCCCTTTTGCGTAAGGCTTCCTGAACCAAATCGTATGCATCTTCACAATTGGGCTTTTCTAAAATTCTGTATTTCATTACAATAACATTGTTTAGATTAATTTAAATAATTTGTTTTTTCATATATTATTTAAAGGAGGGGATTTAAATATTTGATGAGGAATTTTTTGAAAATAAAAAAGAAGAATTTATAATGGATTCTTTTAAATTTCAAAATGGCGAAGTTCTTAAAGACGTTAAAGTTGAATATATGACTTATGGAACTCCAAAATATGATGAAAACGGATTGATTAATAATGCAATAATTTATTGCAGCGGCTCTTTAGGTAGTTTTGAAGGCATTAACAAAATTTTACCATTAACTTTTCAAGATTGCCCTTTTGATGAAGATAAATATTTTTTTATTAGTTTGACTGCTTTGGGCTCTTCCGGCTCATGTTCTCCATCACAAACTGGCTTAAAGAATAAATTCCCGAAATATACGATGGTCGATGTGGTTAATTTTCAAAAACAGTTTTTGACTGAAAAATTTAATATTGCTCATGTTTTGGGCTTGATTGGAAATTCAATGGGCGGTTTTGTAGGTTTGACCCAAGCTATTGAATATCCTAACTTCCAGGACTTTATAATCTGTGGGGTTAGTAGCTATAAGGTTGCAGGTCATGATTACATTCTTTCAAGATTTGTGGATGAAATTATCGAATCAGATCCAGATTATGCAAAAGGAGAATTAACATATTCATTAATCAGAACTTTAAGGATAGCTTGCCTTGCGGAATTTAACTTTGGACTTTCTAAAGAGGCATTGAGAGCAAAAACAAATGATGAATTGAGTTTGGAATTTGAAGAATTTGGAAATGAAATGATTGAAACTGATATTTATGACTTGAAATATTGCAATGCTGCCAGTATGAACTTTAATGTGGAATATGATTTGAATAAAATCAAATCTAAAGTTTTAATCATCTCTTGCAAGCAAGACCCTCATTTCCCACCCGAACTTGATGGAATTCCAATGTCTGAAATGATTGAAAATTCTCAATTGATTGTAATGGATTCGGAATTGGGACATTTATGTTTCAATGAACTTGAAAACATATCTTATGAATTAAAAGAATTTATGAGTGATTTTTGATGATAGTTAAAATCTCTGACTATGGAAAAATAGGTGATAAAAATTTCATTGTGTATTTAGTCAATGATTTAACTTCAAATCAAATGAATTTTTTAAATGAGAATTTGGAAGAGGAAACTGAAATTGATGAAAACACATTAAAATTAAAAATGTATTTTGATGATAAATTATATCCTTTTCAAAGTGATGTTGCCAAATTTAGACTAGGAGATTTTATAGCGCGTGAAGAAATAGAGATGACTTTTTTCTTATCAGGCTTTTTAGAAGACATGTAAATAAATAATATTTTTTACATTTTAAATATTTTTACTTATTTAATCATTAACTTTTATATAATTTACATCAAATAATATAAAATGTGAGTTAAAATGAATTTTGATGTGGAATATTCAAATTATGTTATGGAATCTTTCGAGTTCGAATCCGGGAGGATTTTGAACAATGTTGATGTAGAATACTGGGTTAATGGAACGCCGAAATATGATAACGAAGGCAATATTATTAATGCTGTTGTTTATTGTCCAACTCTTAAAGGAAGAAATTCTATTTTTGCTAAATCTCATGATATGATTCATGAGGCATCTATCACTGACTTTTTTTTCATTAAAATAACTGCTCTTGGAGCTCCTAATTCTTGTTCCCCTTCATCATCAGGTTTGAAATATGATTTTCCACATTATACTGTAAAAGACAGAGTCAATTTCAAAAGACAATTTTTAGAAGAAAAATTCAATATTAAGAAAGTTGCAGGGATTATTGGCGAGGGTGTGGGTGGATTTGAAGTCTATACCTGGGCAAGTGAATATCCAAATGACGTTGAGTTTATCATTACTTTGAATACTACTTTTAAAACATATGGGTATCGTTATGTCATGCTTAATGTTGCAGATGCAATAATTGATTCTTCTGATGATTTTTATGTTGATGGATATTCTGTTTCAATATCTAAATTGATTGTAGTAATCTCCAGGTTATTGTTTGTAGGTTATTTTCCAAAAAATGTTTTTGAAGAGTTATCCAATGAAGAAATCGATGTTTTGATGGGAGATTATGTTGATGAAAATTTATTTATGGATATCTATGATTTCAAATCACGTAATGACTGTCTTTTGGAATATGATGTTTCAGATAAGTTAGAAAATATCGAAGCCAAAGCATTAATTATGGGCTTATCAGACTATTTCTTCTTCAATGATGAAAAAGATGTTTTACCATTAAAAAATTTAATAAAAAATTCAAAAATAGCTTTGTTCAGTGAAAAAGAAAGTTTTTATGATGAAGATGATTATAAGGATATTGGTTTGGAGATTATTTCTTTTTTGAAACAATTCAAATAATTCAATAACCTCTTCAAATTCATTATTTTAATTAAAAAATAAAAGGTGAAAGCTAGTTTAACTAGCTATTTTGATGCATTGAGCATATGTTCAACAGCTTTTCTTGACTTGTCTGCAATATCTTTGCGCAATACAACTTCCGGTTCTTCAGTAACAAGTGCATTAAGAATCTTTTCCAATGAATGCAATTTCATTGTTTCACATATTGCACCTTCAAGAAGAGGATATAATTTTTTTCCAGGAACTTCAGAGTTTATTCTTGTAATCATGTCAATTTCAGTTCCAATAACAAATTCCTCTTTATCACTTCCGGCAATGTATCTTAACATTCCTCCGGTTGACATTACTTTATCGCATGCGTTTTGAACTTTTATGTCACATTCTGGGTGACAGATAATTTCTGCATTTGGATATTGTTCTCTTTTAAGTTCAACATCTTCAATGTGGAATAGTCTGTGAACGTAACAGTGACCATCTTTAGGAACGGGAATAATTTCTTTATCTAATTTTGCTGCAACATGGGTTCCCAAGTTCTTGTCGGGTCCAAATAATATTTTATCATGAGGTAAACTTTCAGCAACTTTAACTGCATTTGCTGAAGTGCATAATGTATCTGCATGCTGTTTTGCTTCTGCGATACTGTTTACATAAAGAATAACTCCAGCATCGGGATGTTCTTCTTTGGCTTTCAGTAGTTCTTCTTCGGGCAACATGTGTGCCATTGGACATTCCGCTTCAAGAGTTGGAATCACAATTTTTTTATCTGGATTCAGAATATATGCAGTTTCTGCCATGAAATCCACACCACAGAATACTACCAAATCTTTATCATCAATTTCGGATGCTTTTATACATAACTCTAAAGAATCTCCAAGAAAATCGGCAATTTCTTGGACCTCTTTAGGTTGGTAATTGTGCGCCAGTATTATGGCATTCTTTTCTTCTTTCAACTTCAAAATTTCTTCCTGTATTGAACTACTCATTTTTTTCACCCATCATATTTATATATTTTCTAATCTCGTTAGCGATTACTAATTTATATTTATCTTTATTAGCTATTATTAATTTATGGCTGTCTTCCGTATCAAAATCTTTTACCCAAAAAGATACTTTGACTTTGATTTGCTTAAAACTGGTTTCCCTTACAAAAACATTTGGTCTGGGAGAATCAGCTATTTCATCATAAGTAACAATTTTTTCAGTAATATAATCTCTAAATTCCTCAACATCAATATCCAAAGGCAATCCTACAATAAGATCAACCCGACGTTGTTCATTGGATTTAAATTCAAAATATGGATTATTTGTTAATGTGGAGTTTGGAACATGGTTCACTATACCCAAGTCATCAATGATGGTTGTTGTCCTAAGGGAAACACGTTCGATAGTTCCTTTCTCACCATTAATTTCAACAGTATCTCCGACTTTAATGCTTTTGCCAAGTATTAATAGGATTCCTGAAAATAAATTGGAAATAATGTCTTTGGCCGCAAAACTCACTGCAATACCCACAATACCTAAACTCAATAACGTTCCTGCAAGGTTTACTCCAAATAACTGTAAAATATACATTAATGCAATAAAATATAGGGAGTAAATTATAATGTCTTTCATCAGCAATACTGCGGTAATATTGCGACTAAGATTTTCCCTTTTTTTCATTAAATATTCAATGAGTTTTGTTAGGATTGTGGTTGAAACAATAATGATTATTATGTAAACTAGAGTTTGCAAATTCTGATCAAATGTTGTTAATAAATCCATAGTATCATTTAACTTCAATTTCCATTAAATCGTAAGCGATTTTAGTATTTTCAAAAATTTCTTGTGCTTCATTCAATATAATTTTAGAAAATTCTCCATTATAACGTGTACTGATGTGGGTTAATATTAATTCCTTGCAATTTGATTGCTTTGCAACGTATGCTGCATCAGCTGCTGTTGAATGTCCATGTTCTTCTGCATTTTCTTCATCTTGCCTTGTAAACGTTGATTCGTGGATTAGAACTGTACTGTCTTTTGCGAAATCAATCATTTCTTCACAAGGTCTGGTGTCTCCTGAATATGTGAGTTTGATTCCTTGTCTAGGTTCTCCAAGAACTTGTTCTGGTTTTATGATTTTTCCATCAACTTCAACTTCTTCTCCGTTGTGTAATTTGCCGAAAAGAGGCCCTACAGGAACTCCCAATTCAATGGCCTTTTCTCGCAAAAATCTTGGTTTTTTCTTTTCTTCAATTGAATATGCAAGTGCTGGAACATTATGTCGGACGTATTGGCATTTGATAATGTATTCCTCTGTTTCTTTAATTATTCCAGGTTCTATTTCAACGAATTCGAGAGGGTATTCATATTTGCAATAACCGAAGTTTAATATTGCATCTCTGACTTTATGTAATCCTTTAGGACCATATATTGTTAGTTTTTCTCCCCTACCATGCAGTCCTAAAGATTGTATGAGTCCCGGAAGGCCTAGAATATGGTCTCCATGAAAATGTGTGATAAATATGTTTGATATTTTCATAGGGCTTACTTTTGTGTGAAGCATTTGTCTTTGAGTTCCTTCTCCACAATCAAATAACATCACTTTTCCGAATGCCTTGACAGCAACTGAAACTTGATTTCTCTCTTTCGAATGAACTGCTGAGGAAGTTCCTAAAAATATTATATCCATCTATAATCACTTATATTATATTATAGAATAAATATATATTTTAATTAATTATTAAAGTTTAGGTGATTTTTTGGATAAAATTATAGAATACATGTTGGCCGAAGATGAAGGATTTGGCGATATTACTTCAAATGCTGTTGTTGAAAAAGGAAAAGAGATAACTGCTAAAATAATTTCTAAAGATGAGGGTATTCTGGCAGGAATGGACGTAATTCGTGAAGTATTTGAAGAATATGGCATTAAAGTCAACTTTTGGTTAAATGATGGCTCTGAGATATCTAAAAATGATTTGTTAATGTCAGTTTCTGGTGATGCAAGGACAATTTTGCTTTTGGAGAGGACTGTTTTAAATTTATCCATGAGAATGAGTGGTGTAGCAACCGCAGCTAATCATTATGCTGATTTAGTCAAGGATTATGAGGTTAAAGTTGCTGGAACACGCAAAACTTCACCTGCAATCGCCAAATTTGATAAATACGCTTTAAGTGTAGGTGGGGCAGATACTCACCGTTTCAGCCTGGATGATATGGTGTTGATTAAGGACAACCACATTGCAGCCTGTGGAACTCCGCTTGAAGCATTGATGAAGGCAAAAGCAAATGTCAGCTTTTCTAAAAAGATAGAAATTGAAGTGGAAACTCTTGATGATGCGGTTGAATGCGTTAAAAATGGTGCCGATATTGTAATGCTTGATAACATGTCTCCTAGTGAGGTCAGCGAAGTCATTGACAAGTTAAATGAACTGAATATTCGCCAATTTTCATTGATTGAAGTGTCTGGTGGTATAACGGAGGATACTATTGTGGACTATGCTAAATTGGGTGTAGACATCATTTCAATCGGTGCTTTGACACATTCCTCAAGAAGCCTTAACTTTAGCATGAAATTCTGATTATACTCTTAATTTCAATACTTCTTTCAGCTCTTCATTGGTCATCTCGGTAAGGAATGTTTCATCATTGCTGATTGATTTGGCAGCCAAATCGGTTTTATGTTTGCTTATTGCGTCGATGGTTTCTTCTAATGTTCCTTTTGTGATGAATCTGTAAACCATCACATCATTTTCCTGACCGATTCTGTGGACTCTGTCTGTTGCCTGGTTTTCCACTGCAGGATTCCACCATAAGTCATAGTGGATCACATTTTGGGCTGCAGTTAGATTTAACCCGGTTCCTCCTGTCTTAAGTGTTGCAACAAAAATCTTATAGCTTTCATCCTCTTGAAATGTATCTATAATTCTTGATTTTTCTTCTCTTGTTTGTGAACCGTGTAAAAAGAGCACTTCCTGCTTAAACTTTTTAGAAATTAATTGCTGTATTAATTTGCCCATTTCTACATACTGTGTGAATATTATGACTTTTTCATCATTGTCCAGTATGTTTTCCAAAATGTTCACTAAAAGTTCCATTTTTCCGGATTCACTTATTTTTGGTTTTTTGATGGATAAAAATTGTGCAGGGTGATTGCATGTTTGTTTTAGTGCGGTTAATATCTTAAGAATAATTCCTTTTCTTTGAATTCCTTTTGAATTTTCAATATCAAAAAATATCTCTTCCAGAATGGCATTGTATAATTTTATTTGTTTTTTGGTTAAAGTGCAGTAAATGTCATTTATGAATTTTTCAGGCAATTCTTTTTTAATATCTTTATCAGTCTTCAAACGTCTTAAGACAAAGGGTTTGGCTATTGTCTTCAGTTCATGCAATGTTTCCTCATCTTCCAATTTTTCTATTGGCATTACAAATTGCCTTTTAAAATCATCTTTCGTTGACAGATATCCCTTATTTGCAAAATCAAATATTGACCAGTAATCCATTAATTTGTTTTCAATAGGAGTCCCTGTTAGGGCAACTTTTGACCTGGCGTTAACGCTTTTAATGGCTTTTGTCTGTTCTGTATTTGGATTTTTAATATTTTGGGCTTCATCAATAACGCATATGAACCATTTTTCATCTAAAAACATGTCTAAATCAAGTCTTACAACCCCATAAGAAGTAAGAATGATGTCATAGCTTTCTAAAGGGTAACTTCTATTTGACCCGTGATAAATAAAATATGTTAAATCAGGCGTAAATTTCTTAATTTCGTTTTCCCAATTTGATATTAATGTTGGTGGAACAATGATTAATACGGTTTTGTCTTCTAGGAGATCCTTTTCCTTGTAATAAAGAATTGCGGTTAATACCTGTATTGTTTTCCCAAGACCCATATCATCGGCCAATATGCTTCCGAATCCGTATCTGATATTTTGAACTAACCAGGAATACCCGATTTTTTGATATGGCCTTAGCTCTCCGGTTAGGGAGTCGGGAACATTGTATAGTTTAGTTCTTTTAATCAACTTTTTAAATTTTTCAAAATCTTTAGCATTCAGATGTTTTTTAACAAGGTCTTGAGTTTCAAAATCCATTTTTCACGCTCGTTGATTTAATCATTACTATATTGTATAATTTAAATTAAAATATTATTTGGTCGATAAATTTAAAAATAATTTTTTAGTTTCATTTTTCTCTTCGAATTTTTTCTATTTTGATTTTTTTCTTTAAAAAATTCTTTTTTCATATGTAAAAACAAAGTTTAATAATATAGTAAAATAAATATATAAAAATAGAGAATTATATTTTTTTTTATAATGGTGATTTAATGGTAAAAATAGCTAAATTGGCTTTGGAAGATGGAACTATTTTAAAAGGTGAAGCGTTCGGTTATGAAACCACTAAATTGGGAGAACTTGTTTTTTCTACTGGTATGGGTGGTTATACAGAATCTTTAACTGATCCGTCTTTTAAAGGAGAAATTTTGATGTCCACTTATCCTTTAGAAGGAAATCATGGGGTAAGTGAAGATTGGTATCAGTCTGATAAAATTCAGGTTGAAGGATTTGTATGTCGTGAAGTTTGTCGCGAAGTATCCAACTTCGGACCTCAAAAAACTTTGGATGATTTCTTAAAAGAGTTTGAAACTCCAGGAATCAGCGGAATTGACACTCGTGATTTAACCCTTAAAATCAGGGAAAGAGGTTCACTTAAAGCAGCAATAACAACTGAAGATATTGAGGACGATAAACTACTTGAAATGGCAAAATCACAACCAAGTATTGAAGAAAGAGATGTTGTTCCTTTAGTTTCAACAAAAGAGATTAAATTATTTAATGAGGGTGCAGACAAAAAGGTTGCTTTGATTGACTGCGGTGTTAAAAAGAATATTATTAACTCATTTTTAGAAAGGGATATTGGTGTAGTATTATTCCCTTACGATACTGATTATAAAACTGTTTTGGATTACTCTCCAAGTGGTTTGATGATTACATCAGGTCCTGGAAATCCTGATAGGGTATCCGAAACAATTGCAACAATGAAAAAATTATCCAACAGATTGCCAATCTTTGGAATTTGTATGGGTCAACAATTGATTGCTAAGTCTTTCGGTGCAAGATCATACAAAATGAAATTTGGGCACCGTGGAGAAAACCAGCCTGTAAAAGATTTAAGCACTGGAAAAGTCTTTATCACATCTCAAAATCATGGATTTACAATTGATAAAGAATCTTTAAAAGAAACAGACTTAGAATTAGCTCAAATAAACTTAAATGATGGGACTCCTGAAGGTATTTCCCACAAAGAACTACCTCTTAAATGTATTCAGTACCACCCTGAAGCAGGCCCTGGTCCAAATGATACAAGAAATATTTTTGATGAGTTCAGTCAAATGATGGATGATTATTAAACTATGAAATGGGGATTATAAATGCCAGTAGATAAGGATATTAAAAAAGTATTAATTATTGGTTCTGGACCTATTCAAATCGGACAAGCTGCAGAGTTCGATTATTCAGGATCACAAGCATGTAAATCACTAAGAGAAGAAGGTATTGAAACAGTACTTGTTAACAGTAATCCTGCTACAATTCAAACTGATTTAGGTATGGCAGACACTGTTTACACAGAACCATTAACTCCAGAAGTCGTTGCAAAAATTATTGAAGAAGAAGATATTGATGCTATTTTACCAACTATGGGTGGACAAACCGGATTAAATATTGCAACAGGCCTTGGAGATTTAGGATTATTGGATGGAATTAAAGTATTAGGTTCTGATGTTCAAACAATTAAAGATGTGGAAGACCGTGATTTATTCGCTAATTTGATGGAAGAAATCGGAGAGGAAATTCCAAAGTGTCAAGCTGTTGAAAGCGTTGATGAAGCACTAGATGCAGTTAAGGAAATTGGTTATCCGGTCATCGTAAGGCCAGCTTTTACATTAGGTGGAACTGGTGGTGGAATAGCTCACAATGAAGAAGAGTTAATTGAAATTGCTACTCACGGATTGGATATGAGTTTCATCAATCAGGTTCTCATTGATGAATCTGTTTTAGGTTGGAAAGAAATAGAATTTGAAGTAATGAGGGATAAAGAAGACACTTGTATCATTGTATGTACTATGGAAAACATAGACCCTATGGGAATTCATACAGGGGACAGTGTTGTTGTAGCTCCAATTCAAAACCTATGTGATGAAACTATTCAGAAAATGCGTGATGCTTCAATCAAGATTATCAGAGCATTGGGTATTCGTGGAGGATGTAATATTCAATTTGCACTCAATCCTGAAAATGATGAATATAAAGTTATTGAGGTAAATCCACGTGTATCTAGAAGTAGTGCACTAGCATCCAAAGCAACCGGTTATCCTATTGCAAAAATTTCATCAAAAGTGGCTTTGGGAATGACTTTGGATGAAATAAAAAATGACATTACCAAAGAAACTCCTGCTTCTTTCGAACCCGCTATTGATTATATCGTTGTTAAAATTCCAAGATGGCCATTTGACAAATTCAAAGGTGTTGGACGTGAAGTTGGAGTTCAGATGAAAGCTACCGGTGAGGTAATGGCTATTGGAAGAACTTTTGAAGAAGCATTCCAAAAAGCTTTAAGATCACTTGATATGGGTTTTGATGGTTTTGAATATGTTGAATATACTGAAGAGGATTTATCAAAACCTACAGATTTAATTTATTTCCAAATTTATTCTGCAATTAAAGATGGCATGGATATTGATAAGATAAGGGAACTTACAAATATCGATAATTTCTTCTTATACAAAATCAGAAACATTGTAAACTTTGAAAATGAGGTTTCTGCAGATAAATTGGATGATGAAGATTATTTAAGAAAAGCAAAACAGATGGGTTGTTCAAATAAAAGATTGGCTGATTTGTCAGGACAAACTGAAGAATATATTAGAAACTTGCTTTCAAGATACAACATCAAACAATCATATAAGATGGTAGATACTTGTGCTGCTGAATTTGAAGCTAAAACTCCTTATTATTACAGTAGTTATGATTCAGGTAATGAATTAACATCAACTACTAAGAAAAAGGTTGTTATTCTTGGTGCAGGTCCTATTAGGATAGGTCAAGGTATTGAGTTTGATTATTGTTGTGTACATTCCTCTCTTGCACTTAAAGATGATGGAATTGAAACCATTTTAATCAACAATAATCCTGAAACCGTAAGTACTGATTATGATATTTCTGATAAACTGTTCTTTGAACCACTCACCTTTGAGGATGTAATGGGTGTCATCGAACAAGAAAAACCTGATGGTGTCATTGTTCAATTCGGTGGTCAAACTTCTATTAACTTGGCAGTTCCATTGGCAAATGCAGGTGTTAAAATATGGGGAACTCCTTATGAAAGTATTGACAGGGTTGAAGATAGAGAATTATTCGCCGAACTTTTAGAAAAGTTACATATTCATCAGGCACCTTATGGAACCGCTAATTCATTTGAAGAAGCTAAATCCATTGCTGAAGAAATCACTTTCCCCGTTCTTGTTCGTCCATCATATGTTATTGGTGGAAGGGCTATGGAAATTGTTTATGACAATAAAGAGCTAGAAGAATATATGAAAGAGGCTGTTAAAGTCTCACCTGAACATCCTATTTTGGTAGACAAATTCCTGGAAGATGCTATTGAACTTGATGTTGATATTTTATGTGATGGTGAAGACGTATTCATTGCAGGTATCATGGAACACATTGAAGAAGCAGGTGTTCATTCCGGAGACTCTGCATGTGTAATACCTCCTCAAACCATTCCGGCACATATTTTAGATACTATTCGTGAAAATTCAACCAAATTAGCATTGGAATTGGATGTTAAAGGTTTAATGAATATTCAATATGCTGTAAAACTTGATGAGGAAATGGTTTATATCATTGAGGCCAACCCTCGTGCAAGTAGGACTGTTCCGTTTGTAAGTAAGGCTATTGGTGTGCCTCTTGCCAAGGTAGCTACTTGGATTATGAATGGTGCTAAATTAAAAGACTTTGATTTAACCAAAGAAATTAAAATTGACCATGTGGCTGTTAAGGAATCTGTATTCCCATTCTTAAAACTTCCGGAATCCGATACTGTTTTAGGTCCTGAAATGAAATCTACTGGTGAAAGTATTGGTATTGATGAAACCTATGGAATGGCATTTTACAAATCACAGCTTTCAGCGGGAATGGAATTGCCTAGGGAAGGTAAAATTTTCATTACTGTTAAGGAACAGGACAAGAAAAAAATCAGACCTATTGCAGAAAAAGCTGCTAATTTAGGATTTGACATTGTTGCAACTGCAGGTACTGGTGATGCAACAGGCCTTAAGGAAGTTGAAAAAGTTAAAAAGGTATCTGAAGGTTCTCCGAATATTAGGGATGCAATTCTAAACAAGGAAATTGATTTAATCATTAACACTTCCGAAGGTAAACAATCTGCAAAAGATGGTTATATCATCAGAAGATTAGCTATTGAACTTGGCATACCTTATGTTACCACATTGGCTGGAGCAAGAGCAGTTTTAAATGCAATTCCGGCTGTTCAAAATAGTGAAATCAATGTAAAATCTTTGAATAAATACACTGATGGAGATTAATTCTTCATCTCTTTTTTTTTAATTTTCGAATAAATATTCCTTAATGTTAATACCGCAGGACGGACATTCTGTTGCATTGATGTCCAATCTACTTTTACATTTAGGACAGTAATTTAATTTGACTTTATATTCCTTAGTTGTATCAATTTTAATGTTGACTTCAATTTTTTCGGTGACATTTGTTTTCAGCACATTAATGTCCCAATCATTGTCCATTAGTAATTTTTTGTAATAGAATGCTTCAGTCATTGTATCATAATGTCCTACAATTTCATCTCCTCTTTGTATGTAGAATTTACGGAGCTTATGATTAAAAAGGATTTCTCCTTCCCTTTCCTTTTTGTTGACATGCATTCCTTTAATTCGCCCTTTTGGTCGTTTTTCAGGAAATGGGGGCAGTTCCATATGTTCATACTTGTTTTCCAAGTCACATTCAACAAGTACGTCATAGTCAAAATTACAAAAAAATAGTGCATCCCTTTCATATAATGCATCGGATAATTTTTTAAATTCTCCATAATCCTTGTTATTGTGCTTTACTCGGTAAACATTTCCAGCTTTCACAATATTTCTGTAAAAATAGCGTATTTCTTGAGAATTAATAAAATCATCTCCTATTTAAAAGATGCTAATTATCATACTAGTCTATTAAATTTAATATTATTTGTTTCAATTTAATAAATTTAATGCATGATAAAATTTATTAATTAAAAAAATTAGATTTTCCTTTAATGTTTACTATAGCTAATGGAATCATATTAAAAGGCCTTGATTTGACTTTAAAAAAAGAAAATATTGTTGTTGATGATGGTAAAATAGTGGAAATTGGAAAAGATTCTAGGGAAGGTAAAATTATCGATGTTGATGGTGCGGTTGTATGCCCTTCATTTATCAATGCACATATGCACATTGGTGATTCAATTATCAAAGATGAGGGTTATTCATTATCATTAAGTGAAATGGTAAAACCTCCCAACGGTGTAAAACATAAGGCTTTGGATAATGTGGATGATGAAGTGTTAATGTCTGCTATGATGGATACGATGTGGGAAATGGTTCAAAATGGTATTACTCATTTCATAGATTATCGTGAAGGGGGAATTGATGGTGTCAAGCTTTTAAAAAAGGCTTCTGCAGAAATTCCCATCAAACCAATCATTTTGGGCAGGGATGACAGTTTTTATGGTGTTGATCCTGATTTGAAAAAAGTTAAAAAAGCCGTTCGCAAACTTTTAAGAATTGCCGACGGTATTGCTCCAAGCGGTTTTGGTGAAGTTACGGATGATGTTGCAAGAATTATTGTTGATGAGTGCAATAAACAAGATAAAATATCTTCAATTCATGTTGCGGAATCAGAATCTAATCAATTGGAGTCTTTCGATAAATTTGATAAAACCGAAATTGCCCGTGGTGTCGAATCTGATTTTAATCAGTTAGTTCATTTAACCAATCCAAAATTCAATGATTTGGATTTGGTTTCAAAATCAAATCAGAATGTTGTCGTTTGTCCAAGAGCTAATGCGACTTTGAATGTTGGTGTTGTTCCTCTAAATAAGATGCTGGATATGGGCATTAAACCTTTAATTGGAACGGATAATGTGATGCTTAATTCTCCAAATATGTTTCGGGAGTTGGAATTCAGCTTAAAGTTAATGTCTGTTTATTATAAAGACTATTTAAATCCAAAACAATTGTTGCAAATGGCTACAACTAATGTATGCTGTAATAAAATCAACAATCTTGTTAAAAAATCAACAATTTCTGTGGGTGAATCTGCGGAATTTATCGTGTCAAATTCTTTTTCAATTAATCCTTACTTAAATATGATAAATAGGTGTGAATCGAAAAATATATTATATATCATAAATAAAAAAATTAGCATATAGTATCATGATTGAATTCATATATTATATTGGGAGATGTTAATGATGTATAAAAAAATATTGGTCCCTACAGATGGGTCAGAATTTGCTAAAAAAGCACAAAAACATGCTTTATTCTTAGCTAAAGTTAGTGGGGCTGAAATAATAGCTGTAAGCGTCACTGAAAATAATTTTGTTAACGGACTTCCATTAGATGATGAAGTGTACCAGTTAAATCAAATATTAAATGAAAGATCACAAGAAAATCTCGATGAATTCGATAAATTAAATGAAGAAGATATAAAAATTAATCATGTTATTCGAGAAGGTTCTCCAGCAAGAGTTATTTTAGATGTAGCTGCTGAAGAGCAAGTTGATTTAATTGTTATGGGAAGTTCAGGTAAATCTGGCTTCGATAGATTTATTATGGGTAGTGTAGCAGATAAGGTTGTAAATTCTGCTAAATGTGCTGTACTTGTAGTGCATTAATTTCCTACCTTATTGTTTCATATTATTTAATATAGGTGTTTTTTATGTTAGTCAAAAGAACCATGTCTAAAAATGTAGTTAGTGTTTCTGTACCTGGAAACAGAGAAAAAGTTTTAGACTTAATGAGAAAAGAAAATAAAGCAGTACTTCCAGTAGTAAAAGAAGACACTAATAAATTAGTAGGTGTTATTACTCGTTCAGATTTAATTAATAATCCTGATGAAGAACAAATTGCAATGCTAATGAGTAGGAATTTAGTCACTGTTAGTCCTGATGATGATGTAACTGATGCAGCACGTATAATGATTGATAATAACGTTAGAAGAGTTCCAGTTATTAATGATGATGAAGAACTAGTCGGTATTATCACTTCTTTTGATTTGGTATCAAAAGCATTAACTAAAGTCAATGTTGATGATGCAGTTGAAAATTATATGATCACTACTGTTCCTACTACTTGGGTCAATGCTCCATTGAATGTTGCATTTGAAACTATGAATCAATTTGGTTTAAAATCTGTATTGGCTCTTGATGATGATGCTAAATTAGCAGGTATTTTAACCGAAACAGATTTCATTTCCGAAATCGAAATCATTTCTGAAAGAAGTGAACACAGTTCCACAGTTGGTACTGAAGGTGACAAATGGTCATGGGATAGTACTTCTGTATTATATATTGAGAAAAACCACTTGAAATTTACAGATAAAGTTGTTGGTGATGTTGCTGTTGGCAATGTGGAAGTAGCTAATTCCAAAACTAAAGTTACTGATTGTGCTAAAAAAATGAAATCATTAAATATTGAACAAATTCCTGTTATTGGTGTTGAAGGGGATTTGGTTGGTCTTGTCAGAGCTAGTGATTTGATTAAAGCATTAGTAGAATAATTGTGATATAATGGGTGTTAGTCCGGTTTTGATTGTTAAAGTTAATGATAGTGGTGTTAGCGTTCGTGCAAGGTTTTATGACGATTTGGCTGAACATGAGATTATCATTAACTCAGTAATCACTTATTGGTGGGCTAATAACTTGCCACCTGCTAAAAAATTTTTAGAGTTGTTTGATTCAGTAATTAAAAGGACGATTAATGAGATTATTCCTCACAAGATTTTAAATCTAAAATATGATGTTAAAGCTAATCAGGTATTGGATGAAGCTTCTGAACTGGAAATTAATCTAATTAGTGTCGATGCTGACGGTGTTGGATTTAAAATTGATAGTGAAACTATTTCATTGCAGGGACTTAGAAAAGTTACTGATGATTTTGAACCTAAAGAGTTTTCTGTATCTTTCAATCAGAGTATTGAGACTCCAGACATTGTTTTAAAAAAATATAAAGAAATGAAGGATTAATCTTTTATTTTTTTAATTATTCTTATTTTTTTAAATGAAATTATTTTTGATTATTTTGAATCTATAATTAATTTAAAGATAGTTTCGAATATCTTTTTCATTTTAATTAATTGATTTTTTATTTAAAATCAGGTTGTTTTATTAATTTAATAATCGGTCTAAAGACAAGTATATTATTTTAGAAAAAAATGGAATTTTTATATTATTGATTTGATGTGCCTTAACAAAGATTTTGCATCTTCTTTTTTAATGTCTTTGCTTTCACGTATAAAATTTATTAAATTTTCTTTTTTCCCATCGTCTAAACTGGATTCGTTTAATATTGATGCATAATTTCTTTTTGGATAATATGTTTTTTTAGCTATGCTGAGCAACTCTTCTTTTTCATTTTCGGTTATGATATTTTCATTTGCGGCATTTGAAAATACGTATCTCATATTTATCAGTGGAACTGAAAGTGGGTCTAAAGTTTCGCTATCGAGCATTACTGCAACGTCATCATCTGAATCAATTATTCCAGTAGCATATTGTTCATAACAATATCCGATACCTTCCATTCCCAATGTATCAAGTTCAGATGCTCTCAATGCCCCCATACTTGATGATCCAAACATCTTTATGCCAGATTTTATTGCAGCTAGAATCTCTTTGTGTCCTACTGCAGAATTTTGGTGAAACACTCCATCAATTATGCCAATAATATCTGGTTTTTCTTTTAAAGCAATATTCAAATCTCCTCTTTTAATGGGTCTTTTATATATTACTTCTACATCATCAAAACTATCCAATATCTGTTTTGCTTCATCAAAAGGGAGTGATAAACCTGTATAAATAATAATCTTAACCATTTTAATCAAACTTTTAAAAATCTATAACCTGCTCTTGTTTTGTCAATTGCATAAAGCTCCATTTCGGGAATAACAACTCTTACTACGCTGACATCTAATTCAGGTCTTGTTAAATTGGAATATAATATTTGTTTAATGTCATTAGCTATTAATTCGTTTTTAACAATTTCAATGTCTTCTGTAATTGAGGAAGTACTTTTATTTTCAATGTCTGATAATTTAATCTGTTCCTCTTCATCTTTAAAGTAGAATTTGTTAATGCGTTTCATTCTTTCGTAACCTGCTTCACGAGCAAAATCTGCTCTGACGGTATCTTCACGAGCACCGTTGATTTGTGTTGCTCTACTTTGGGCTACTTCTGTGAGTGCCCTTAGAATTGCAACCTCTGGGTCAAGATGGGTTCCGATTCCTAATGTTAAAAGCCCTGCATCTTTGGTGACTGTGTCATCTGCTGAAGCAGCTATTGTTGGGATTTTGATGTCTGCAGTAAAATCCATCAATTTGATTTTTATTCCTTCGTTTTCGAATTTACCTATTATATCTTTGATAATTTCGCTTTCGATACTGTCTATATTAATTTGGGCATAGTTTTTATGTGTAAGCTCAAAGATGCTCCATGCATCTCTTTCAATCACTTCAAACATTCCATGCAATATTGCTTCTTCTAGAATATTTCCTGAAGCTAGTCCATTGGTGTTGGATTTGAACAAGCTTTGTGAAGTTTCTTTTTGAAGGTATGGGTGAAAAATTGCATTGGTTGGGATATAATACTCTTTATTAGATATGAGGTCTTTACATTTGCTCCATTCAAGTTTAAAACCACTAATGTCTTTTTTTTCAAATTCATTAGGTAAATTTAATGTTTTAGGGTCAATATATTCTCCGTATTCTTCAATTTCAGTTAAGTTGCATATGATGCTTTCATCGGTTTCTTGTCTTTCAGCGGAATATCTCTCAAACCCTTCCATCATGGCGGATGCTTTTGCATGGTCTTTTGTAATGCCTTTTCCACCATAAATGCTGATTGCACCGTCTTCTGCAGTGGGTCTGATTGCAGTATAAATTGGAAGGCCTATCCTATCCAAATCTGTAATGTCTGCAATACGGGTAATTCCCGCTATCTTAAGTTTTTCTTCGTTATTTTCAATAGTTTGTTTGGGAGCAATTACCCTATGGGTGCCTGTAAAGTATGTAATTTCTTCGCTCATATTCTAAAATCCTATTATTATTCTAACCATGTTTTCAACGCCCATTGTCATGGATAATGCAGTCATAATTCCAGCAATGGCTATTGTAACAAACCAAATTCCAATGTTCCATCTCATTACTTTGGATCCGTCAAGGTTTCCAATTGGTAATAAGTTGAATGCAGCTAAAAAACTGTTAATTGAATAACCGAGGGAACATATTACAAATATTAAAAGAGATGTTTCTGAAGTAAATGCAGAACGATACACGATTGTTGCAATAATTAAAAATGCTATTGCAAGAATAATGTTTACAATTGGTCCTGCGATGGATATTTTACCGTTAATTTCATCACTCATGTAATTTGCATATGTGTATACTGCCCCTGGAGCTGCAAATACGAATCCGAAAAATGAAGTGACAAGTGCAAGTATTAATCCTTGTGGCCATAATTTGAATTCTGCCCAGTATCCATATTTCATTGACACGAATTTATGTCCTAATTCGTGTAAGATAAAACCAAGCCCTACTCCTACCATGATTGGCGGAAGAATCATCATTAAAGCATTCATGTCTCTTCCAGTATTTGCGATTCCAAAACTTAGTGAGATAACAAAGAATGCAATAATCAAATCTCTAATTTCACTAGCTGTAACTTTAAACATAATTTTAAAATATCTAATTTTATATATAAAGTTTTTTCTAATATTAATCATGGACTTACATATTGATAACATTTTAAAAGATTTAAAAAGCGACGATTTTGATGCTTATTTATTGACTGGATTTACTAATGTTGAATATATTTCAGGATATAAGCCCACCAGTTTTGCATTTTGCTTAATTAAAGACAATCCCATTATCTATGCTTCTGGAATGGATATGGAATTAGCTAAAAACAATTCTTCAATTGAGACAAAAGAATATGAATCATATGATGTTATGATTAAAGAGCTAAAGGAAGAAGGGATTGGAAGTTTAGCAATCGAACCAACGTTGCCGTTCAGTACTTATGTTAGATTTAGGGACGATTTTAAAATTGATTCTAAAACATATATAGATAAACAAAGAATGATAAAAACTCCTGATGAGATTGTAAAAATTACCAAAGCAACTGAAATTGCTCAAAAATCATTTTTACAGTTGGACATTTTAAATAATCCAAATACTGAAAAAGAAGTGGCTTTTGATCTGGTTCGGTATATGATTGAAAATGGCGCTGATAAAGAATCCTTTGATACCATTGTCACAAGTGGCTCTTCATCAAGTTTGCCTCATGCCATCCCTGGGGCTAAAAAATTGTCACAACCGATATTAATTGATTGGGGAGCTATTTTTGAGGGGTATTGTTCTGACAATACCCGTACGATGGTTTATACTGAACATCAACATGAAATTTGGGATATTGTGGCTGAAGCACATGACAAGGCTATAAAATCCATTAAATTGGGAATTAAATGTTGTGAAGTTGATAAGGTTGCACGGGATATTATTGACGAATATGGATATGGCGATAAGTTTATTCACTCAACAGGTCACAGCTTAGGATTGGATATTCATGAAATTCCAGGATTTTCTCCTAAGGATGAAACAATTATTGAAAATGGTATGGTGATAACTGTTGAACCTGGAATATATCTGGAAGGGGAATTTGGAGTTCGCCTTGAGGATACTGTCAGTATTTCTAAAAAAGGTAATGTCATTGGTGATTTGCCTTTAGATATAAAGTGAATGCATAGTCTTGAAAATGATTAAAAGATTATAACAGTTCTTTTGGAGTGTATTCTACATACTCCTTTACATTATATTTTGAACATATTGCTAGTTTATAGTCATAAACATCAAATAAACTGAATTTGAGGTTATTTTTATCATTATTAAGTTTAATATTTTCTTTGATGATTATTTCAAAACTATCCAAGTCTAAATTAAAACCCAGGCCTGTGTATTTCATGTAACTTTCTTTTAAAACCCAATATTTGAAAAACTCATCAGATGGATTTTTCGAGTTCATAATGCCTTCATATTCGCTGTTATAAAAGTAATTTTTAGCTATGTTCAAATCAATTTCAGGGTCATTGTATTCAATATCTACTCCTATTTCTTTATCAGATATTGCACAAGCGACTAACTTATCTGAATGGCTTAAGTTGAAGTAAATATTTTCATAGTTGGATATATATGACTTGCCGTATTCTTGAGTTTTAAAAATGGGATGGGTGATGTTTTCTTCTTTTAATAATTTGTCTAAAAGTAGGTATGCTCCGGCACTAAGTTTTTTATCCTTGTCAAATCTGAATAAGTTAACTTTTTGTTTTCTAGTTTCGGGCAGTAATTTGTATGCTTTAAACAAATTTAAATCATCGACTTTTGCACAGGCTACCTTAATCATTGCGGATCTTTAAATATAATAATGTCATGTCATCAAATTGTTCAGTATCTTTGGTAAATTGTTTAATTTCATTTAATAATGGTTCAATTGGTTCATTATTATTTTTAAACTTGTTGAAGAATTTTGATAAGTTATCTTTTCCGTACATCTCATTTTCATTATTGTTTGCATCTGTAATTCCATCGGTATATAGCACTATCTCTTGTGATAAATCTTTTTCTTCGGTTATATATTCATAATCTTCCATAATCCCTAAAACAATTCCTGAATCTATAGTCGGATAGATAAATTCATTGTTTTCTTTAACCAATGGCGGTTCATGTCCTGCATTTGAAAAAATAACTTTTTTAGTCCGTTTATTATAAATTCCCAGCCATAGTGTAATAAACATTGCTTCGGAATTATGTTCGCATAGTAAATTATTCAATAAATATAAAACTTTTGAAGGGTCTCTTTCTGTTTTAAGCAATTGCTTTACCAGTACCTGAGTAGTCATTGCGAGAATTGCCGCCGGAACACCTTTGCCTGAGGCATCACCAATTACTATTGCTAAATTTTCGTTGTCTAATTCATAATAATCGAAAAAGTCTCCTCCAACTTCTTTTGCGGGTTTTGAATAACCGTCAACAAGATAATTGTTGGTTGTAATTGGTTCAGTTGGCAGATTTGATGCCTGAATTTTTGTTGCAATTTCAAGTTCTGCTTTAATACGCTCTTTTTCACCTTCAATTTTATGGATATTTTCTATATAATTGTTATTGAATTTGATTAAGTCAGTATATGAGCGGGCAAGTGTTCCAATTTCAGTTGTTTCATTAATGTATTTTGAATAAATTTTCACTAATCCGTCAGATTCTATTTTTTCATTTTCATGAATGAAATCTTGAATTTTTGCAAATGATAAAATAGGTTCGATTACTTTCCTTTCGATATATTTTAAAACAGTTAATGATGGAATGAGGAAGATAAGCATTAGAATGTCCATAAATAACATCATCGAAAGCACAACTTCAGTCCTGCTTATTGGAAGGAGGTTGTCAATTGCAGTAATTAATGTGTGGTTACTGGCCAGTATGATTCCAAAAATTACCATAAATAATGTTGTTAAGAGGAAGATATTCATTATAGCTTCTGGAATTGAATCATAGTCTTCAGTATAAATGTCTGAAGTAATTGGTTTCCTTAAATAACTGAATAACAGTATTCCAATAATAATTAGTTCAATTAAAATACGGTAATTGTTCATTTTGATGCTATAATCTATTATAAATGTCACTACTAATGATAAAATCAATAAAATTCCCAATATTTTATATAATTTTAAATTGAATTCTTTTTCTGATTTTTCTGGGATGTGGACAAAATTAATTTTAGTTGAAAGCCATATTCCGACTATTCCAAAGATGGCTGATGAATTGATAAAGTTTAAAAAGTATCTTAATTCAATAAGTGTGGTTATGGATACAGTATCGGGATATAATAAATAAAACAACTTCCCATGGATTAATGAATATAAAGCACCACACACTAGTATTATTCCAAAAAATAATATTACATTTGAAGTGTTATTTAATTTTGGCTTTGAAACTTCAGGTCTGCCTTTATATGAATCATACCAAAGTTTATATCCTAGATATGATACTCCAAAACTAAATATTGCTGATAATATTGAAAGTATGGGATAATAACCTCTTATTAAATCACACAGTAAATTTGCAACAACTGCACCGAACGCACCATATGGTCCGAATAGTAATCCCAAAATTACTAATAATCCTACATGTGGGCTCAATCCTCCACCGAAATTTGATCCGTGATGCAAATAATATATTCCCAAATCAAGAATCATCATTAGAATGAAGGGAATCACTATTTTTTTAAATTTATCATTCATTATTCCACATTTTTAATAATTTTCAAATGATTTTCGCCATTTTGGTATTGATAATTTAGATTGTCTGCTATTTCTTTTGTTAAAAAGATACCTAGCCCTCCAATTTTAGCATCCTCGATATTTTCAGGAAGGTCTGGTGTTTTTTTAAGGAGAGGATTAAATTCCACTCCGTTGTCAATAAATTCGATGGTTAATTCTGGATTTTTGAATTCTACATTAACTCTGATAAAATCAGTTTGCGAGTAATTAACGATGTTGACAAATATCTCTTCAACAATTAAATTGACTTGAATATTTTCCTTTCCGAGTTCATTTGAAATAAACTCATTTAAAGTATATAACTCTTTTAATTCTGGTTTTAATGAAATTGAGTTCATTCTATCTTTAAGATTTTGTCAAAACCTGACATTTTGAATATTTCATTGATGGTGTCATTAACGTTTTTAATGACCATAGGAATGTTTTCAGGTTTTAATTTTTTTTGTGTTGCAATTAAAACACGTAATCCTGCACTTGAGATATATTCCAAATCAGTAAAATCGATAATTAATGAATCAAATTTACCCATTTCATCCATTATTTCATTTTCGAAATCTGGTGCAGTAACAGTATCAATACGGTCTCCAACTTCGATAGTTAATTCTTTTCCATTATAATTTTTTTTAATGTTCATTTTATCACGACTAAAATAATTTAAAAATTTTAATTTTTTATTAATTTAAATTTATGTATTACTCCCTTAAAAATTTTTACGAAAATTTGTATAATGGGGAGTAATATGAATGATGAGATTATATTTCTTTTAGTAAATATTATTATTTTTGGGTTAAATTTAGAAAATGCCATAATTTTAAAAATTTTTTGATGAATGAGTTAAATGAATAAATTCATATGGGTCTATTCTGATATAAATGACTGTGTGATGTATTACAAAATGTTAATGTGGAATTAATAATTATTATTTTAGCTTTTTATAGTAATTTATAATTTTTAGATGTGATTGACAGAATTATCCATTCAATATTAAAAATAAAAAGGAGATAATGTTTGTTTATCTCATATACAAAATAAATTTTCCAAATTTTGGAATTCTATATATGATAACTACAGCAATATAACTGAATATTATTAATAGAATCCAAAGGATGATTGCTTTAACAGGTTCTGTAAATGGTAGTTCAACAACAATTGGGAGCAATGGCAATCTGAATAAGTTGTGCACTAAAAATACTGCAAAAGAGTATTTTGATAAAAAGCTAACTAATGGAAATGCTCTAACTTTTCCCATTCTTGAACACAATTCAAATAGTGCAAATGATCCAGTTAAAATGAATGGGAATTCATACCATAAGAAGAATTCATATCCTTTGATGAATGAATAGTATTGGAACAGTACACATATTAAAAATGACACTATTACAATCAGTCCCATGAGTTTAGAGGAATATTTTTTAAATAATCCTTTTTTGACCAAATACCCTAGGATTATGTAGATACCATAAACTCCACCACTAAATCCAAGACAATATTGGATATTGACATTTTGGATGCCATGCATTGACAATACAAGTGTGATGAATGGCAGTAAGAATGCTAAAAGTGTAAATACGATTGTTGCTTGGAAGATTGTTTTTGGGCTAAATTTTTCTAATGCGCTTGATACAAATGGCATTGAAAGATACATTCCAATAATCATAGGCATATACCACATATGGCTAAAGAATAAATTTCCAGCTTCAGAAACATTGACCTGGCTACTCCCAACGGTAATAAACTGTAGACTAATTGCATAAATGATGGCCCAAATTACTGTAACGATAATTAATCCTTTACAGTTTTTGCTCCAAAACTTACGGACACGCTCATCATCATATGCCCTATCCAATAATAAGTAACCTGTAATCATTAAAAAGAAAGGAACCCCTATACGTCCAATAAAAAGTGATGCAAAATCAAATATTCTAGAATAAATTGTATAATTCATTATAGCATCAGAAGATATTATGAAAATACCGTCCGTTGCATGAATATACAGAACTGTTAATATTGCAATTGCACGTACAAAGTCAATCCATTCAACTCTATTTTTACTCATTAAATTTTCTCCAAATTTAATTAATTTTATTTTTCTTTAAAGTTTATTATATAATTTTTCAAGTTTTTCAAAATATATAAATATTGTTTGTTGTAATAAATTAGATTATCTTTAATTTTAAGTATTATATTAAATGTTTATAGGTGAACAAAGATGGAATTAGGTGAAATATTGGGTGATGCTTTAGTTTATCCGTTTCAAAATATTAAAGCATTTGCCATATATCTTATATTGGGAATTATTTTAGGAATTGCAGTCGCCGGAACTTTCGCAGGAATGATGGCTGGTGTTGCAACCGATAACATATTGGCAGTTATTGGATCAGGAATTATTGGAATCATAGTTGCTTTGTTTTTAGGATTCTTTATTTCTGGTTATGAATTAGACATTATAAAGTACGGTATTGAAAGGAGTGGTGGAGCTCCTGAAATTGACTTCGTAAGACAATTTATCAATGGTATCAAATATTTTGTTGTAAGTATTGTTTATATGATTATTCCAATAATTTTAAGTGCGATTTTAGCAATAATCTTCCAGCACTGGTTGTCTTTGATACTTACAATTATTGTGGCTATTATATTTGCATTTGCATTGATTATGGGTCAATGTAGGCTGGCTAAAACCGAAGATTTAGTGGATGCTTTGTCTATTGGTGAAGCTATAGGAGATATTTCTAAAGTAGGTGTTGTAAAACTCATATTGTTCGTTATCGTAATTACAGTCCTTTCATTAGTATTATTCTTTATTGTAGGTTTAATTAATAAATGGAATACTGTCATCGGAGGAATATTGATTGGTATTTTAGGTATTTACATTTCATTCTTCACTGCTAGAGCAACCGGTTTATTATACTCAGATGTTTAAATAAACCGTTTATTTTCTTTTTTTTTATTTCCGATATTTTTTGATATATCTGTATAACTAATTGTTTTACCAATAATCTACAAAATTATCTTATTTTAGATAAATTAATGTAATTACTTTTATTTTCTGTAATATTTTATTTACTAAAACATTTATATACTGATTTATTCAATATCTAATTGTTTAATGTAGTAGGTTAATGCTATGAGATATATTAATAAAAGTGACTTGTTGGTTGTTGCTAGGAATATGGGATTTCTGATGATTGGGATTGGTGTCCTGTGTTTGGTTCCAATTATAGCTGATTTAATATATCTTGAATTTAATGCAATAATTTTTATTATATTTGCGTTGATTTCTATTTTTCTCGGATTAATTTTTGTTGAAGCTTTAAAGAAATATGATGTTAATAAAATGCGTTTAAAGCATGCGATGATGGTATCTACATTATCATGGATATGGGCAAGCCTCATTTGTGGCTCGATACTTCATTTTATAACAGGCATAAGCATGATAGACAGTATTTTTGAATGCATGTCTGCATTAACTGGGAGTGGAATTACGATATATCCTGATGTTGAAATATTGCCATATAGTATATTGTTTTTCAGAGCATTTCAACAATGGGTTGGTGGTTTGGGAATAATTGTCATGATTATATTTGCCCTATCAAAACCTGGTGTTGTATCCTCAAAATTATATCTTTCTGAAGCTCGTGAAGACCGTATTAAACCTTCTATCAAAGCAACAATCAAGCAAACCCTTAAAATTTATTTAATTTTAACCATTTTCGGGATTGTTTTATATTTGATTGTGGGTATGCCTCTTTTTGATTCTATATGCAATACATTTTGTATTATTTCGACCGGAGGTATGAGTATAAAAAATGCAAATGTTGGATTTTATCAAAGCAACCTAATTTATTTTGTTACAATGGTTATAATGATATTGGGCGCAACAAGCTTTCTGGTTCACTTCAATCTTATCCGGACAAGGGGTAAATCATTAATTAATGATTTGCAATTTCGGGTAATGATGGCTTTAATTGCAGTTGCATCTCTATTGATATATCTGACTTCATATATTGTTCCAATGGACATTTTATTTGTTGTGGTCTCAGCCATTACGACAACTGGTGCCAGTATTCAGAGTTCAACCGTAATGGGTGGATGGCCTGCATTTTCTATATTTATTATAATGGTTCTGATGCTTATTGGTGGATCCACTGGTTCTACTGTAGGTGCACTTAAATTGATGAGGGTTATTGCATTTATTAGGGGAATATACAGGAATCTGCGTGAAATATGGTCTCCTATTGGGAGTGTTGTTCCTTTGAATCGTTCAGGTGAAAAAATTTCAGAAAACCTTGTGGAACAAAGCGGAAATTATATAGCTATTTATTTAATACTTATTTTAATTTCATGGTCATTGTTATGTTTATATGGTCATGATACTTTTGATTCATTATTTTTCACCATTTCTATGCAGGGTAACATTGGTTTGGAAATAGGTCAAATATCACAATCCTTGGATTGGCCGTTGAAAATTGCAGGCATGTTCAATATGCTGACTGGAAGATTGGAAATCTATCCTGTATTAATTACCTTAAGAGCCTTTTTTGAAGTATTCCGGAGATAATTGAAAAATTCGGACTCTTTGACTTTCGCAAAAATATGTGTAATTCGAGCAGATTTTGAGTTTTAACTTAATATGTAAAATTTTTTTCTGGTTTTCATGAAGATGTTCTATATCATTTGGATGAGATATTCTAAAAATATGAAAAAATAGATTTTTTTAGTAATTTAATAGTGTTTTTACATTCTAAAATTGTATTGAAATAAAACAAAGATTTTATATCTTTTAAAACCAAATGTTATTTCATGAAATTTAAAATAGTTAATAATTTAGCACTATTATTGGACAATATTGTTCCTGAAAAGTATTTATCTAAATTACAGGAATTTTTACTAAGTGGAGCTATTTTTACTGATGCAAGTAAAGTTTTAGCTATTCTTATAATATTTATTTTAGTATCTGAAGCTGTGTTTACATTAACGATACTAATGTTCAGTTTGCCATGGTCTGTATTGATTCTGCCACTTTTTGTCATTCCTGGCCTTTTCACACATGTTATTGTCCAACAGGAAAAACGGGCACAGGAAATTGAAAAGACTGCACCTGACTTTTTAAGACAATTGTCAAGTATGTTGAAGGTCGGTTTAAGCTTTGAAAATGCAATGGAAGATATGTCACAGTACGGTGAAGGCCCACTATACGATGAAATGAGACGTACAATAATAGAAATACGAATGGGTCGCAATTTTGATGATGCCTGGAGAGCTATGAGTAAACGTTTAAAATCTCGTGAATTGGAACGGATTTTTGATATTATTTTGGAAGGTCGTAGAAGTGGGTCAAGCATTTCAAATGTGCTTTTTGAAGTTTCTGATGATTTGAGGGATTTGCTTGCCTTGAAACGTGAAAGAAAATCTACTGTTACTATGTCTGTCATGTTTCTTTTAATTTCAGCGATTGTTGCAACTCCATTTGCAATTGGAATGGTTGGCGTTTATTCACAATTCATGCAAAATTACGGCATGGAGTCTGAAATCATTTTAACTGCTCCTGTTGCTGGTGAAATATATTTGGTTATTCATTCCCTTTTGGTTGGTTTCATAATTAGCCTGATAATGTATGGTGAGTTTAAAAAGGGAATTAAATTTTCACTTCCTCTATCGGCAGCATCTTTTGGTATTTTTTATTTGATAACTACTTTTGGTGGAAATCTTTTTATGGGGGGTTTTTGATGGATAACAAGGGACAAACTTCAGCGGAATTCATATTGCTGTTTGGTGGCATCATGGTTGTGGTCTTGTTGGCTATTTATATGTACAATAATTATCTATCTGATTTGAGCGGACAAATAGAATCAAGAGAAGTTAAGCAATTCAATTCACAATTGCATAATTTGGGCAATTATTTTAGATAACATTACAAAAAATTATATGTTTTTAAAAACATATTGTTCATTGAGTTAGTTATTATGTCTAATCAAAAATCAATTATTGCAAAAATAGAGGAAGCAATTTTAAAGTCCACCAAGCCAAAGTATATGGATTCTTTAGATGAGATTAATAAATTCCTTGAAGACAAATTAAAAAAAGATGCTAAGCCTCCAAAGAGTATTTTCAAAAGTATGGATTTCAATGGTATGGAAGTTTTCACTTTCGGGGATAAGAATGCTAAAAATACAATTCTTTACATACATGGTGGAGCTTATGTCAATGAAATTAATTGGCAACATTATGTATTTTGCATGTTGATGTCACGAAAATTGGGTGCATATGTGCTTGCACCTGTTTATCCACTCGCTCCTTTGCATAACGTGGAGGAAACTTTTGTGCTGATTACTGAATTATATAAAAAACTAATTTCAAAAGGCAATATCACTTTGATGGGAGACTCTGCAGGTGGAGGATTTGTTTTATCATTCTGCCAATATATTGGGTCTGTTGATTTGCCGCAGCCGGATCATATTGTCACATTCTCTCCATGGGTTGACATTTCAATGAGCAACGCTCCATATAACAGTAAAGATGACCCTATTTTAGGTGAAGTTGGTTTAAGGGAAATTGGAAAGGCATGGGCGGGTAATCTGGATGTAAAAGATTATCGCGTAAGTCCTATTTTTGGTGATAATGAAGGGCTGGCCAAAACACTAATTTTTGCAGGGGATAATGAAATTTTCTATAAGGATATTGAAAAATATGTTCAAAATCTAAAGGAAAGCGGTGTTGATGTCAGATTTATCGTTGGCAAAGGACTGTTTCACATTTATCCATTGTTCCCAATACCTGAAGCAAAAAAAGCATTTAAGGAAATGAAAAAAGAGATAATTGGATAATTATGCATTTATTTTTGGAACAATCCATATTGTAATAATTGATATCAAACAGGATATGATTACTGCAGGAGGATATGCCAAATAACCGATTATCATTCCAATCAGCACCAGAACAACTGTAATTAAAAAAATATGATCTTTTTCTAAAGCCAATTGCAATGCAACATTTCCTGGATCTGATTCTTTTAAAAATCTGGAGATTAATTTGGAAAGAATGGCAGTCACAATAAAGCTTAATCCGTACAGGAACTGTGGGAAGAATACATAGAAATTTTCAGCAACGAATGTTGTCAGATAAGGAAGCAGTGAAAGTACAAACAATGTTAGCCCCATCGTCCAGATTATCTTTGAATCGATTTTATTGACTATGTTGAATAGGTTGTTGTTGAAGTTCCAGAAGTTGAAACATACAATAAAACTTATTGCATAAATTATAAATTCATATTTTAGTTCAAATAATGATTCCCAGCTTCCAGTGGATGCCAATGGAATTTCCAATACAATGATTGTTATTATTATTGCTAAAATCGCATCGATTAGTGCTTCAAATCGTTCAGTTTCCATTTTCATCCTCCTTTATATATCTGCCTATTAAAATCCACAATACTATGGAAATAAGGCAGCAGACATAAATTCCCGGAATGTAAATTGTGTAAGTTAAAATAAATCCGATAATTAGTATAATGGCAGGCAGGTTTAACAGGTATGAATCATTATTCAAAGCCTGTAGCTTTTTATTATATGGATTGCTTTTATATATTGTCCTGTTTGCTAATGTGTGCAGAATATGGGTTACAATAAAAATCACTCCAAACATTGTCTCGGCAGGAATTGAATAAACATTTCTGGCTAGCCATATTGTAAAATAAGGAAGCAAGGATATGACAAAAGTCATTATTCCATAAATCCAGACTGTGGTATTGTCAATATTGTCTACAACCTGGAACAGGTTATGATTGGCGTACCAGATGTTATATAATATTAAAAAACTAATGAAATAAGCAGCATAAATGGATTGTAACTCTAAAACAGCTCCGGGTGTTGGTGATGCAGGTTGTGGTATTTTTAAAACTAAAACAGTTATGATGATTGCAATTATTGCATCAAAAAATGTTTCAAATCGGTTTGTTTCCATAAAATAATATTTATAATTTTTAATATAAAATATTAATTAAAAGGTGATAATATGGATATGCTAATTGGTGGAAAACATATTTCAAGTGAAGACTTGCAGGAAGTTAAAAATCCTTATAATGGCGAAATAATTGATACGGTTCCAATTGCTCATAGGCAAACTGCAGATTTGGCAATTCAGCAGGCAAATAATGCAAAAAAAGATTTAACCGAAATGTCTGCCTTCAAAATATCCAATAAATTATTCAATGTTGTCGAAAAATTAAGGCAAAACAAAAAAGACTTTGCAGAATTGCTGAGTCTGGAAGTTGGAAAGCCGATTAATGAATCCTTGGTGGAAATAGACAGATCCATTGAAACACTTAAGCTAGCTGCTGAAGAGGCAAAAAGAATTTATGGTGAAAGTGTCCCTTTGGATGCCGGATTAAATGGAAAAGGATTTTTTGCATTCACCCAAAGACTTCCGTTAGGTGTTGTTGCGGCAATAACACCATTCAATTATCCGTTAAACTTAACAATACATAAAATTGCTCCGGCTATTGCATGTAAAAATACTGTAATTGTAAAGCCCCCCACCGAAGCGCCTTTAACTGTCATGAAATTTTGTGAGTTGTTGGATGAGGAATTCCCTGATGGAGTTGTAAATACTGTGACCGGATATGGTTCAGAAATAGGGGATTATCTGGTGACATCACCAGAAATTAATAAAATTTCATTTACTGGAAGCGTTACAACCGGAATGATGATATCTCAAAAGGCAGGCATGAAAAAGGTCACCTTGGAACTTGGTGGAAATGATCCTATGGTTGTTTTAAAAGATGCTGACATTGACAAAGCAGTTAAAGGAGTTATCAATGGAGCGTTTTTAAATGCAGGTCAGGTATGTATGGGTGTCAAAAGAATAATTGTCGAGGATGATATAGCCGACGAATTTTGTGATAAGCTGGTCAGCGAAACTGAAAAGTTGATAATGGGAAATCCGTTGGATAGCAAAACAACTCTTGGAACATTAATTTCTGAAAAAGCAGCCATTCAGGTTGAAGAAACTGTAAACAATGCTGTTGGTAATGGTGCAAAGATATTGACAGGTGGAACTCGTGACGGTGCATTTTACGAAGCAACTGTCGTTGATAATGTGAATATGGATATGGATTTGGTTGCTTTTGAAACATTTGGTCCTGTTGCTCCAATCATTCGTGTCGGATCTGTTCAGGAAGCTATTGATGTTGCTAATGACACTGATTATGGTCTTCAGGCAGGAGTATTCACTTCAGATTATGCAAATGCAATGAAATGTGCACAGGAAATTGAGGCAGGAACTGTATTCGTAAATAAACAGTCCACATTCAGAACGGATAATATGCCGTTCGGAGGATTTAAAAATAGTGGTGTTGGAAAAGAAGGAATAAAATATGCAGTTGAAGAAATGACAAAAACAAAATTAATAGGTTTAAATTTAAGATAAAAAGAAAATAAGTATTTAAACTTATTTTAAATAGTTTTCAACAAGGTTACGAGTTTCGTTAAGGGATTCCATAGGGATTCCTTTAGGCATTTGGCCAAGTTCACCTTCAACATCTTTGAGGATACTTCCATTCATACCAAGAAACATTCCTTCACTTACAATGTCACTAAATGCCTGCGGTGGAAGTAGGGAAACTCCAACTTTATTTTCATCTTTAACATTTAAATCATTGGTAACAACAGTTATTGCACGTTTTCCTAAGTTTACATTACAGAGCATAAGTTTATCGTTTTTTGGATGGGCAGTAACACTCATTACCTCTCCAACTTTAATGTCAACTCCCATTATTGGGTCATTAATAGGACCTAATGCCAAACGGTCTTTTAGACCAATGATGGTGTCTAAAAAGAATCTTACTTTTGCAATGTTTTCCTGGGTTTTTTCCCGGTCCTCTTTAGGGGCGTTGCTTAAAAATTTTTTATTCCAGTCGGGACCACCTAAATATTCAATAATTTTTTCAGCTTTTTCCTTTAGGGCTGCAACATCTGGGGAGTTAACCAATTCGTCCCCTTCTAAATATGAATATGTTAATGATTGAAAATCACTATTCATCTGTTTGCCTAAATCAATAGCTTGTTTTTTATTCCAGCTTCCTCTGAATGATGCTGTTGGAATAAGATTCAAATAATTTTCTCTTGCTTTGCTTGCTACTAAAATTCTATAATCTTTAGTTGTGTCCCACATTTGAAGTCCTCTTTCTATTCTAAATTATATTTTAATTTTATAATTTAATAAATTTTTTGTAAAACGACGATTTAATAGTTTTAAAACATAAACTATTTATATTAACAATAAAATAAATTTATACATATTTATTTAATTATTATATTACTTGTGGTGTAAACATGGTAGAAGTTTCAAAATTACGTAGTTTAGATATTTATACAAATACTGGGCATTATGTTGGACGTGTGGAAGACGTTATTCTTAATATTAGATTAGGAACTATTTCAAAATTACAAGTTAGAGCTATTGAACAAGAAAGAAGACCTACTGGTTCAATTGTAAATCAATTATTTGGTTCTATTCGTGGGGAATCTCCAGAGGAACATGATATGAGATCTTTCCAAAATGATTTATTGACTGTGGATTTTGATAAAGTTCAAGCTATTGGGGATATCATGTTAATCAATCCTAGGGACATAAAAAAAGTGAATCAAGAACCACAAATCCCTGATCCAGTAGTTCCAAAACAACCTGAAACTCAACCACAAAACGAAACTCAAGTTCAATTTGATGCTGAAAGATTATAGTTAATCTTTCTTCAATTCTTTTTTTTAATTATCTTTATTCAGAATTTAATTTTATAGTGTGATTTTTATGAAAGTGGGCATTATAGGCTGTGGAGCAATTGCTAATATAATTACAACAAGTATTGTTCCTGAAAATAATGGTATTGAAATAGCATACCTTTTTGATAAGGATATCGAGAGGGCAGAAAATTTAGCTTCTCTAGCTGGCGGTGTTGCAGCACTTGATTTTGATGAAATGGTTGATAATGTGGATTTGGTTCTTGAATGTGCTTCACCGGATTCTGTTAGGTCATTTGCACCTGAAGTATTAGGTAAAGGTCGTGACATGATTATAATGAGTGTAGGGGCATTTATGGACATTGACTTTTATCAGAATATTGAAAAAATTGCAAAAAAGAACAATGCTAAAATACATTTGCCTTCTGGAGCTATTGTTGGTTTGGATGGAATTAAAGCAGTTGCTAAGTTTGGTTTAAAAGATGTTAATCTGGTTACACGCAAATCTCCAAAATCTTTGGGTAAAAATATTGATAAAGAGGAGATTTTGTTTGAAGGAAAGGCATCCGAAGCTGTTAAGGAATTTCCTTTAAATATCAATGTTGCGGCGACAATTAGTGTTGCCTGTCAAAGGGATATTAATGTAAAGATTATTGTAGACCCTAAGGTGGATAGGAATGTTCATGAAATTACTGCAAGAGGTGATTTCGGTGAATTCAAAACAACAACTATGAATTATCCTTGTGCTGCCAATCCGAAAACCAGTATGTTGGCGGCACTTTCAGCTATTAGGTTGCTTAAAAGTTTCAATGAAACCATTAGTGTGGGTATGTAATGAAGGATTTTGAAGTTTATTCATCATTGAAAGTTCCGAAAAACTCAAAAATTATTGTCAGATTAGACGGCAGAAGTTTTCATAAGCTGGCAAGGGATTTAAATCTGGTAAAACCTTATGATGAAAATTTTTACAGAGTCATGTCAAAAGTCTGCAATGATTTATTTAAAGAATTTTCTCCTGTGTTTGTATATACTTTTTCAGATGAAATAAGCTTACTTTTAGATAAGATACCTTTTGATGGTAGAATTGAAAAAATCAATTCTGTAATTGCTAGTTTTACAGCTAGTTCGTTTGTATTGCATTATGATGAGGATTTTAAAAAACCACCATCTTTTGATTCAAGAATCATTCCAATTTCTGATGAAGATGTTTTAAAATATTTTAAATGGAGACAGGACGAGTCCTGGAAAAATTGCATTGCATCCCATGGAATTTCATTTTTGAAATCGAAATATTCAAATAAACGAGCAAACGACATGATAACTGGACTCAAGTCAAGCGAAATTCATGAATTGCTGTATCAAAATGGCATTAACTTGAATGATGTTGAAACGTATAAGAAAAGAGGAATTGCAGTATATAGGAAAAATAAAAAAGTTGTTGGTTTTAATAAAAAAGAGAATAGGGAACAGGTGTCATATAGGACTTATACTTATGTGGATTGGGAAGTTCCGAAATTTAATAAAGAATTTTTTGAAAATTTGATTTAGGTGATATGATGGGCTTTATTTCAAAGTTATTAGGAAATGATGATGAAGAGTTTAATGAAGTTAGAATTGATCGGGAAGTTCTTGATTCTGTAATCTATTATTCTAAGAAAGCTTATCCAAATGAATTTTTAGCTTTTTTCGATGGAGAAATAAAGGATAAAATTCTTTACATAACTGGATTGATATTTGTTCCAGGTGAAACCTGTGAAACAGGTGCTGTTGTGCATACAGAAATGATTCCTCTGAATACCAAATACTGGGGTTCAGTTCACTCACATCCAGGACCTAGCGCAATGCCGTCCGATGCAGATCTTGTGACCTTTTCAAAGAATGGCTATTTTCATATGATTGTTTGCCTTCCATATTCATTGCAAACATTTAAGGCTTATGATAGGTATGGTGAACCTCAAAACTATACGATTGGCGATTACAGTCATCTGGTAGAAGATAATTCTCATGAATTCTTTGATGAGGATGATGTGTTAACAGAAGATGATGAATTCAAACCTGGACTTCTTGATGAAGCGGATGATGAGTTTTTCACTACAGATGATACTTTCGTTGACCATTATGAAGAATTTGAAGCCACACGTATCAATAACAATCCTCATGTAATAAAAATAGAACTTAACCCTGATGGCACTGTTAAGAGTATTCACAGAGAATTAAGAAAATAATACTCTTTTTTTTTTGAATGGTTGAAAAAATAAGAAAAAAATAAAAAACAAAATGGTGAAATTGTTTTTTATTTATAATTCAAGTCCGACAGCATCATAAACATTGTCTAAATTTTGGATTTCTTTTATGACTTCATTTGGAATTTCTTTATCTAAAGTCAGAATCATGATGGCTCTTCCGCCTTGTTCATCTCTTCCAACTTGCATAATTCCAATATTCACTCCATGTTCTCCTAATTTTGTTCCAATTTTACCGATACTTCCAGGAACATCTTCATATTTTGCAATAAACATGTGTCCTTCAGGAATCACGTCTACCCAATAATCATTAACTTTTAGGATTCTTGGTTCGTGTAAATTGGTACCTTCAGCGGAGAATTTATCTTTGCTACTTTTAGCAGTAACTTTGATTAATGAATCATATCCTTTAGCGTTGTTTTTCCTGCCTTCAGTTACGCTTATGCCTCTGTCTTTAGCAACAAGGGAAGCATTAACTGCATTTACAGGAGAACTCAAGAAGGGATTGACAACTCCCTGAAGTACTGTTCTTGTTAATATTTCTAAATTGTCAATTTCAGCTAATTCCCCACTGTACACGATTTCAATTTCTTTAATTTTTCCATTAACAGCTTGGGAAATGAAACTACCTAATTTGTCACATAATTCCAAGTATGGGGATACTTCTTTGTAGGTTTTATTATCGATACGTGGCATATTTAAAACATTTTTAGGAGTTCCTCCATTGAACAAATCAATAATTTCGTCAGCTACGATAATTGCCGCATCTCTTTGAGCTTCTTTAGTGGAAGCAGCAATGTGTGGGGTTAATACTATGTTGTCAAGTTCAAATAATTTTGAATCTTCTGCTGGAGGTTCTTCTTCATATACGTCTAGTGCAGCTCCACCAATTTTGTTATTGGATAGGGCATCGTATAATGCATCTTCATCAATAATTCCTCCACGAGCACAGTTTGTAATGAAAGCACTGTCTTTCATGATTTCAAATTGTTCTGTTGAAATTAAATGTTTGGTTTCAGGGGTAAGTGGCACGTGAATTGTAATAAAATCTGCATTTTTAAGCACGGTGTCTAAATCAGTTAATTTTACACCCATCTGTTTTGCAACTTCTTCAGGCAAGTATGGATCATATGCCATTGCATCCATTTCAAATGCTTTACATCTGTTTACTACTTGGGAACCTATTCTACCCATTCCAATTACACCAAGGGTTTTGTTTCTAAGTTCAACACCCATGAATTTTTTCTTTTCCCATTTTCCTTCTTTAACAGATTTATCAGCAATGGATAATTTACGAGCCATGGTAAGTAATAATCCCATAGTATGTTCCGCTACTGTGATGGAAGTAGATTCTGGTGAATTTACAACCATAATACCTTTTTCAGTTGCAGCATTTAAATCAATGTTGTCCACTCCAACACCGGCTCTTGCAATAATTTTCATGTTGTCTGCTTTTTTAATAATGTCTGCAGTAAGTTTTGTTCGGCTCCGAACAACGATTCCATCATATTCATGTATGGTATTTGCTAATTCTTCAGGAGTAATGCTTGTATCTACTACAACTTCAGCTACTTCCTTTAAATTTTCAATACCTTTTTCATTAATAGCATCAGCAATAAGTACTTTCATTTTTTCACCATTTTTTGTTTTTTTTTTGAAAAAGAAATATTTAGTAATAAATATTATTCTAATTTATGTTTTTTATTATATTTAAAATTTTAAATAAAATATATATTCTAGTAAATATTAAATTTAAATTATACAAAATTTAACTTAATTGTTTTTAAGTCATATAATATGAGATGAAAATATGGTATCTGTAAATGAATTTCCAATTTCTACTGCAAATGATATTCCTGGTTTTAAAGTTGTTGAAACAAAAGGATTTATATATGGTTTAACCGTCAGAAGTAGAGGTGCCGGTGGACAAATCGGCGCAGGCATAAAATCATTATTCGGTGGAGAAATTACTCAATATGTTAAAATGATGGAAGAATCAAGAGATGAGGCATTGAATAGGGCAATTGTACATGCTAAAGAGTTAGGTGCAAATGCTATCATTGCAATCAGATTTGATTCTAATGAAATTTCCGATGTTATGCAAGAGATTTTAGTATATGGGACTGCTGTTGTTGTTGAAAAAGAATAGGTGAAAATATTTTTTCAGATTATTTTGAAGTTAATAATGAGGTTATTCCTCAAACAATCTTGGGATATGGTCCATTTATTGCAGAACCTTATTTTGGACATAGATCCAGATTATATCAAATTGATTTATATGATAATCCTCATAATATTGCCGATGTGATTGTCGAATCATATAATATGGGGGTTCGTGCAATCAATTTAATCAATGATAAAAATCTGATTGAAGGATATGAAATAGCAGCCGACTGTGGTTGTGAAATGAAGGTTATTGCAACTATTGGGAAAAGTGATGTGGATTATTTGAATCCCAATTATGAGATTGCAAAAGAAGCTGATTGGGATGAAGATATTGACTTTTTTTCAAGTTATGACTGTCCCGCAATGCTGGTTGATGAGTTCATTGTTGATGGTTATGATTGGAAATTAACTTCAAAAATATTGTCTAGAATTAATGAAACCGGTTCAGTTTCCGGTTTGGTTACTGCATTTCCATCAAAAACTACAGATTTGCTTAAAGATAATATTGATATGGGTCTATTTGATCTTTATATGATTCCATATAATTCATTATCTTATATGATGGATATCAGTGCTTTTAATAAAAAACAACGTAATGAATTCATAGAAAAAATAGTGGATTTAAATAAAAAGATTATTGCCACAAGAGTGTTTGCAGTAGGTGTTTTAAAGCCTGAAGATTCTTTTGAATTTTATAAAAATGTTGATTTTGTAGATGCAATAACTCTGGGTGTGGCCAGTAAGGATGAAGCAAAAGAAGATTTTTCACTTTTGAGCAAATATTAGTATTTGACTACTTCATATTTTTCAAAAGGAACTAAATTTTCTTTTTCAAGGGTTTCATTTAAATCCTTCAATCCGTTAATTAAATTTTTTATATTTTTGTTGGATGGTTTTTTACCTGTGATTTGCAAGTATTGTCTTGGACTGATTTCACAGTATTCACATTCAAAATTGCAGCATCTTCCTTTTTCTTCACAACCGTATCCTTCTTGATTTTCATCGGTTCCGATAACTATATCATCCAGTATTCTTGACACTCTTTCATCAGATGCAAACATGGCTATTTTCTGTGTTTTTCCACAAATTCCAATAGCTTTTTGACCGGCATAATTACAAACCCATTTGATTGGATAATTCTCTAATCCATCAATACTTAAATTTTCCATTCTACCACCTACTTTTCTTTTCTTTCTTTAATCATTTTCAGTAATTCTCTTGAATTCTCGAATTCTTTTAATTCCCAAGATTTAATTACGGGTATGGTTCCGATTGATTCTTTAATTTTTTCATTATTGATGATAAATACTGGTTCTGATGTTGTAACCATTGACAAGTCTTTTAAAGGAACTGCCATTCTCTTTAAAGTTTTTTCAGTTCTGTTTTTTTCAACATTTGCAATCAATGGTGATTGTTTGTCTGAACTTTTCATTTTAGCTACAGCATCAAATGGACTTTTATTAGTTGAAACAACCCCATATCCTAATTTAGACAAATCAAGAGTATCATCGCCGTTACTGAATGCAATATCATCTTTTTGAGGTTGTTTTAATAAATCAATGTCTAATGTGACTTTTGTATTTAGGATTTCCTCCAAAATCATTGCAGTTTCAGTATTTGCACGCACTATTTCATTTTCATATTTGTACATGGTGGCTCTTGATACATGAGCTAAATCTGCTAAATCTTTCAGGGACAGCGAATATTCTTCACGATATTGTTTAATGACATTGCCGTCAATTTTAACGAAGTATCCTCCCCTGTCCGCTAGAATTTCGGGATATTCATTATAAATAATCATATTTTTTAAGGTTTCAAAGCCAATTGTTGGGATATCGTATCTTTCGTATACTACTCCTTCTTCCAAAAGTCCATTTCTTGATTTTTCACCAATTATAATTGGAGAAGCAAGAAATATGTTGGCTAATTGCTTCATTTCATAAGCATTACTTTCATTAATGCTGTCTATATTTTGAAATGTTTTTAAAAGTAAAATGAGTAAGTTTTTACGAGCTACAATATCAAATGATCCCTGTTCATAAATGTCTGAAGTTTTATAACCTTGCGACTTTAACAGATTTTCGATATTGTGTAGTAATTGGCTTCTAGTTAACATATTAACTGACCTCTTGTAAACTATATATTGTTTTAACTCTAATATAATTCTATATTTGAAGGTGGTCGTAATTAAATATTTATATATTGGAATTGATGATACTGATTCTCCCGATGGAATGTGCACTACTTATTTGGCAAGTCAAATCATCAATAAATTTAAAGATAATGGAATTGAACTGGTGGATTATCCTCGGTTAATTAGATTAAATCCTTTTGCAAGATTCAAGACTCGTGGTAATGGTGGAGTTAGTTTAAAGATATTGGACAATGATAAGGCTAATCTTGCTCGCCAAATTGTATTGAATGAAGTTGAAAAGCTATCCATGTTTGACTGTGATAATACAAATCCTGGCGTAATTTTTTATAATGGTGAAATAACTAAGGAAATGGAAGATTATGCATTCAGGGCCATTTATGAATTCATAACAATTGGAGAGGCAGAGGAATTTGGGAAATCTGTGGGATGTGAGATTCATAAATTTAAAAAAGGCAGAGGCATCATCGGATCGATTGCAGCAATAAGCCTACCTTTATCTGATTGTACTTATGAGTTGCTTACATATAGGAGTTCTGAAAATTATGGGACTAAAAGGCAAATAGATTATGATTCTGTTTATCTGATGGATAAAAAAACTTTTCCGGATACTTTTGAAAATATTGATTATTCTGAAGATTATATTGCAATTGAACCTAAAACTCCATGTCCTGTTTTATATGGCATCAGGTCTAATAATGTTGATGCACTACATTTGGCAAAAAGCATTGTAAAAGTTAATGAACCCCTTGTGGACTGGTGTATTTTCAAGACAAATCAACATACAGATATGCATATTCAAAAAGTTGACAAAATTTCGGATATGGATCAATTTGGTTGCTATGAGGTGGTTGGTGAAGTCAAAAACAAACCTAATATTATTGATGGTGGGCATATGTTCTTTTTACTTTCCGATGATTCTGGTGAGATTGAATGCGGTGCTTATGAACCAACAAAAAACTTTAGAAAAACCGTTTCTCATTTGAGGCCGGGTGACATTATCAAAGTCTTTGGTGGTATTGGGGAGCATAATACATTTAATATTGAAAAGTTTCAAATGGTAAAATTAAATGACATTGAATATAAAAATCCAATTTGTGAATGTGGAAAAAGAATGACTTCTGCAGGCAAAAACAAGGGATTTAAATGTAAGCGTTGTGGAAATAAGATAAAATCTAGTAAAAAAGTTCCTATTGTAATCACCCGTAACCTAAAAAATTCTCAATTTTATGAAACACCTGTTTCTGCAAGGCGCCATCTATCAAAACCTCTCTGTCGTATGGGTTTAAATTAAATAATCCTTTTTATATCTTTATTCGTAAAATTATGCAATTTTATTTATTTTTTTATATTCACTTTTTGTGAACTTTTAATTAATTTTTACTATTTTTTATTCTCATTTTTTGAACTTTTGTGAATTAAATCATACTAATTTATATATTAGTTTTTAATAATAATTTTTTAAACATATTTTTAATTTATGTTGGGTGGGAGAGGGTTATTATTTCTGATGAAACGAATCAAGTTAATCATATCTATCGTGAAAAAACAGATAAAAGAATTTTGAAAAAAAATCCTTGGAAGGATTATAGGTTGCATGCGACTGTTCTTCTGCTTGTAATTATTGCAGAACTGATAGGTCCAATCAAAATTCCATTATCTGAAAGTGTTGAAGTTTCAATAATGCCATTGCTTTATGCAATGGTTTTGGGATTAGTTTTTTATTTGGCCAAACCGATTAAATGGATCGGAAGAAAACAGGCTCGTATTGCTGAAGGGGCAATGATGTTGTTTATTGGTGTTTTAATTGCTAAGTTGGCTGTTTCCAGTGGTCAATCCATTCATTTGATTTTTGAAATGGGTCCAGCTTTGTTACTGCAGGAATTGGGGCATTTGGCAACACTTCTGATCGCACTTCCTGTGGCCATCCTTTTAGGATTTAAAAGAGAAGCTATTGGTATGACTAATTCAATTGGTCGTGAACCAGAAGTTGGTATTGTTGTGGATAAGTATGGATTTAATTCTCCAGAGTCCAGAGGTGTTTTTGCGTTATTCATTATTGGAACTATAATTGGTACTGTATTTATTAGTTTTTTAGCTAGTTTAAGTACTTCATTATTGCCTTTACATCCTTATGCTTTTGCTATGGCCAGTGGTGTTGGCAGTGCAAGTATGAATGCTGCTGCTTTAGGTCCAACTCTTGCGGCATTTCCTGCATTGGAAACAAATATTGAGGCATTTGCAGGATTCAGTAATTTGCTTTCATTCTCTTTCAGTTTGTATATTGTGATATTTATAGCATTGCCGTTGACTGAGAAATTATATTATATATTGGAGCCTAAACTCGGAAGAAATCATAATGAAAACGATGATTCAGATGAGGATATGGCAAGTAATGGGGGTAGCTAAATGGTTGACCTAATCGATGAACCTGTTGATGTGTCCACCCATGGTGTCTTTAACTGGATTTTGCTATTGACAATTTTTTCAGTAATCACTGTCATTGGAAATTATATAGGATATGGTCATCCTCTTGCCGATTCATTTATTGGAATGGGAATTTTGGCTTTGATTACCTTGATTGGTGTTTGGCTGGAGCGTAAACTTCCATTAGATATATCTTCAATAATTTACATAAGTTTAATAGGCATTTTCATTGCATTTCCTGGAGTTCCAACATCTGAAACTGTTCTTTATTATGTTTCCAAAGTTGAATTGTTGTCTATAGTGACAGTATTTTTAGCTTATGTCGGTATAGGTATGGGAAAAAGTTGGGATGAGTTTAAAGCTCTCGGATGGAAAGCAATTATCGTTACAATGCTGGTTATCGCATCCACATATTTTGGATCCGCTATTGTGGCTCATATTGTATTGGTTATGACTGGTGTTCCAGCATAACTTTTTTAATTTTTATTCTCTTTTTGTGTAATTTTACTCATATTCTTATATATTTTTATTCGTATTTTATGAAATTTTGAAAATTAAATGCTAATGATTTATTAATATGTTTTTAGAAATCTAATATTAATTATAATAAATTATGGTTAATTTTTATGCTAATTGGGAGTTGGCTATTATTCCGATGAAAGATGATGGGGAGCAGGTTGAACATATTTATCGTGAAAAAACCGATAAACGAATTTTAAAGAAAAATCCTTGGAGAGATTATAGATTACATGGTACTGTACTTGTTTTGGTAATTATTGCTGAGTTGATCGGTACCCAAACAATTCCCATAACTAATGATGTTGCAATTACAATAATGCCTTTGATTTATACTATTATATTGGGCTTGGCATTTTATTTGGCAAAGCCTATTACTTGGATTAAAAGAAAACAGGCTCGTATTGCTGAAGGGGCTATGATGCTATTTATTGGTGTTTTGATTGCTAAGTTGGCTGTTTCCAGTGGCCAATCTATTCATTTGATTTTTGAAATGGGTCCTGCATTGATTTTACAGGAATTGGGACATTTGGCAACAATTTTAATTCTTCCTATTGCATTGTTTTTAGGATTTAAAGAAGAGGCCATTGGTATGACTAATTCAATTGGTCGTGAACCGAATGTGGCTGTAGTTGTTGATAGGTATGGTTTTAATTCTCCAGAATCTAGAGGGGTTTTTGCAATATTCATTATTGGTACTGTAATTGGTACAATATTTATCAGTTTCCTTGTTACTTTGTCATTATCTTTCTTGCCATTGCATCCTTATGCTTTTGCTATGGCTAGTGGTGTTGGAAGTGCCAGTATGAATGCGGCTGCTATCGGTCCAACTCTTGCAGCATTTCCGGGAATGGAATCTCAAATTGAAGCATTTGCAGGATTCAGTAATCTATTGTCTTTCTGTGTAGGTATATATATTGTAATATTTGTTGCCATCCCATTGACTGAGAGAATGTACAGATGGTTAGAGCCAAAAATCGGAAAGGATTCAATTAAGAAGGGGGATGACTAATGCCTGAGTTGATTGATGGATCTGAAAATGTTTCCGTTCATGGAATTTTTAATTGGATTTTATTATTGGCAATATTTTCTGTTATCGCGGTCATTGGTAATTATTTAGGTTATAAACATCCGATGACTGATTCTTTGGTAGGTATGGGTATTTTATCAGGTATTACTCTTTTGGGAGTATGGATGGAAAGATATTTGCCTTTTAACATTTCTTCAATTCTTTATATTAGTGTATTTGGTATTATATTGGCTTTTCCAGGAATGCCTACATCAGAATTTGTACTTTATTATGTTTCAAAGGTTGAACTTTTATCTATAGTGACTGTATTTTTAGCTTATGTCGGTATTGGAATGGGTAAAAGTTGGGATGAATTTAAAGCTTTGGGTTGGAGAGCTATTGTTGTAACTGTTCTGGTTATTGCGGCCACTTATTATGGTGCAGCAATTGTGGCGCATATAGTTTTGGTTCTTACAGGAGTTCCGGCCGTTTAACTTTCTTTTTTTCTTTCTTTTTGAAAAATTGTTTTACATTATAAGTTAACTTTAATAGTTCTTTTTACATATACTAATTATAGGTGTTTTATGTTTTTACAAAATATTTCTAAATTTATTTCAAACTATAGATATGAACAAGCAACTGTTGAATCCATCACTACTGTTAAAGCTGCATTCTTAGACTTCTTTGGAGTGACTTACAGAGGGTCTTGTGAAGATGCGTCTAATATAGCTTTCAATACAGTTGAAGAAATATTTTCTGGAAACTTAAATTTGAATATGAAAGCATCAGTTATTGGCAGAAAAGCAAAAACAGATATTTTAAGTGCTGCTTTTTTAAATGGTGTTGCAGCTCATGTGCTTGAATTGGATGATGGTCATAGGGGCGCTCAAATTCATTTAGGGGCGGTCATTTTTCCAACTGCGCTGGCGATTTCTCAAAGTAATAATTTAAGTGGGAAAGAATTTTTAGAAGGAGTAATGGTAGGATATGAAGTTGGGATTTTATTGGGTAAATTGGTAAATCCTGACCATAGGAATAAAGGATTTCACACGACAGGTACTATTGGTACTTTTATTGCAGGTGCAGTTGCTTCTAAATTATTAAAACTTGATGGAAAACAAACAATTAATGCTTTAGGATTATGCGGTACTCAGGCTGCCGGTCTTTTGGAGTCTGACCATGGGGGATCCATGGGTAAATCATTGCATGCTGGAAAAGCAGCATATAATGGATTATTATCTGCATTATTGGCAAGAAATGGTTTTACTGGTAGTGGAACTATTTTTGAGGGAGATGAAGGTTTTCTAAAAACAATGGTTTTTGATAATACTGATTTCGATATGGAGAATTTCTCATTTGAAACTGCTCTCAAAGATGTTGGGAAAGTGAGAGTTAGGGATATTTACTTTAAAAAATATCCTTTTTGCAGACATTTGCATTCATCAATTGACACTGCATTAAAGCTTAAAGCCAGTATTGGCGATGAATACGAGCACATTGATAATGTTGCTGTTAAGACATATAAAATTGCTGCGGAACATGATAATTATAATCCTAAGAATTTGGAAGAGCTTAAACAGAGCTTGCCTTATGCTGTAGCAATTTCATTGGTTGTTGGCGAAGTTAGTGTAGATTCCATCAATCAACTGATAGAATATGGTCTTTTGGATAATTATTCCAGTGTTGATGTTGTAAACAGCATTAAAAGTATTGCAAACAAAATGATTTTAATTTCTGATGATAAGCTGAATGCATTATATCCTGATAAGCGACCTTCAAATGTTATTATCAAATTGGATGATCAGTTTAGAAATGGTGTATTTCAAAATTTAACCCTTCTTCCTAAGGGTGATTTTGAAAATCCATTGCAATTAAGAGAACTTCTTGATAAATTTAAAGGATTAAATCCTATGTATGATATAAAGAATTTAACAGTAATTGATTCTTTGGAAGATTATTCCATGTCGTATGTTGTCGATAAATTAAACAGGTAGATATTATGGATGAAACAAAAGAATTTCTTAAAAAAATTGGCATTGAAGAGACTTGCAAGGATTTTCAATCAGACAAGAGGTTCAAGGATGGGGGACAATATCGTTTTGAAGTTCCAGGAATCCAATCTCCAAAAACTATGGATGCTCTTTTAAAGGAATCAGTTAAAAATAATATATTTATTCATAGGGTTACTCAAACCAAAGGAATAATGATGTTGACTGATGAAGAGATTAAGGAAATGGTTGATTTGGCAATTGATTATGGATGTGAACTGTTTTTATCCGTAGGGCCTAGGGCAACTTATGATACTTCAGCAACTGTTCATACTAAGGAAGGCAGCAGAATAGGATATAGGTTAAGGGGTTATGATAATCTGGTTTATGCAATTGAAGATGTTAAGCGTGCCTGCAGGCTTGGTGTTCGTGGAATCCTGTTATATGATGAGGGATTACTGTATGTTTTAAATAAAATGAGAAAAGCATGTGAAATACCTTTAAATGTTCATTTTAAATTGTCTGCACATGCCGGTCACTGTAATCCTGCTTCTGCAATTTTACTTGAACATATTGGTCTCAATTCATTAAATCCTGTTCGTGATTTGCAAATTCCGATGATTGCATCCATTAGAAATGCAATTGATATTCCAATTGATTTGCACACTGAAAATCCTAAATCTACTGGGGGTTTTATAAGGCATTACGAAGTTCCAGATTTTATTAAGGCAGCTTCTCCGGTTTATCTGAAAACTGGGGGATCTGTTGCAGCCAATCATAATTGGGACACTACAGAAAAAGAGGCCATAGCTAGAATCAAACAGGTTAAATTGGTTAAAAGAGTTATTGATAGTTATATGCAGGATGCGATTCCATCTCCAAAAGATTCAAAGTATTTATCAATTCCTGAGTGATTTTATGGATGTTATTGAAGATATTTCCAGGACAATTGTTGAAGCTTCAACCAGGTTGTCAAAAGATAAGTTAAATGCCTTAAAAAGAGCTATCGAAATTGAAACTAATGACAATGCGTCCTGGTGTTTATCACAGATTTTAGAAAATTATGAAGTTGCCCAAGATACCAAATTTCCATTATGTGATGATACAGGCATTGCCCATGTAATAATTGAGGTGGGTAGTGAAAGAGAGATTACTGGAGACCTTTTAAATCAAATCCATGAAGGAATTGAATTGGGATTAAATAACCTTCCAGCAAGACCAATGGCAGTGAAAGGCAATGAAATTGAAAGAATTGAACAAAGTCAGGGTTTATTTGAAAGTCCTGGAATGCTTAAGCCGGCTCCAATTTTGATTGACTCCGTAAATGATGAATCAACATATAAAAGAGATATTTCTCCGGATACTTTAAACATTCATTTCCTGCTTGAAGGTGGAGGTCCTGAAATAAGGGCAAAAACATTTAGAGTTTATCATAAACGTTCCTTTTCAAATGTAATTAATACTGCAGTTGATTGGTTGGGCGATTCTTTAAAAATGCTTGGTTGCACTCCGTCTATTCCAGCAATAGGCATCGGAAGAACTCATTTTGAAGCCACATCTCTTTTATTGAAATCAATTGCTTATGGGAACTTGGATAATCAAAATGATGTCGAAAAGTTCGTTACTGATAGATTGAATGAAACTCAAATTGGCCCTCTGGGTTTGGGTGGAAATACAACCGTTTTGGGAACATATGTCAATATAGGCAATCAAAGGGCAAGTGGCGTTAGGATAGTTTCAGTCAGGCCTTCTTGTTTTGTTGAACCAAGGGTGGCCTGTTTAATGTTGTAAGATTTATATACTTTATTAATGTTATTTTAATTAATTGAAATAGGATAAGAAAATTATGCAAGAAAATAATTTTAGAGTTAATCCTCGTTCTTTAAAAACTAGTATTTCCAAAGTTGAAAAGGATAAAATTATTACAAGAGGTTATAATCAAAGGGATTTGATTGAAAAGATCAGGTATAGTGATATGATTTACCTATTATTGAAAGGTAGATTGCCATCAATTAAAGAAGGAAGAATATTCAATCATGTGCTGGTTTCATTTTGTGACCATGGGGTTACTCCTCCAAGCACTCAAACTGCACGTCTGGTTGCTTCTTCAGGTTCACCCATTAATTCTGCAGTTGCAGGAGCGTTACTGTCTTTTGGACATAAGCATGCAGGTGCAATTCAAAAAACAATGGAATTGTATCAATCCAAGATAAATTCTCTTTATTTGACTGAAGATTCAATATTGGATAATAAGCAAATTGCAAGTTTAGCCATTGATATATATAATGAATATGCCTTTGGTGATGAAAAACTCCCTGGTTTTGGCCACAGGTATCATAATGTTGACCCGAGAGCCGATAAATTAATGGATATAGTCATAAAAGAAGGTTTTGTTGGACCGCATATTAAATTAGCATTGGCTCTTGAAGATTTGATTTATCAAAAGAAAAGAATCAGGCTGAATGTTGATGGTGCAAATGCAGCTATTTTATCTGATTTGGCATTTACTCCAGAAATGGGACTTGGTGTTTTTATTATTGGCAGGGTTCCTGGAATCATAGCTCACATTAATGAAGAGAACATGGAAGAAGATGAATTCAGAAAATTTTGTGATCTTGATGATATAGAATATTATGGAAGGTAATAATATGGAATTTTTAGAGGTTATTAAGAAAAGATATAGTGTAAGAGGATATTTGGACAAGGAAATTGAAAAAGAAAAGCTTGAATATGTTTTGAATGCTGCAACTATAGCTCCTACAGGTGTTAATGCACAACCTTTTAAAGTGTTTGTAATTGATGCTAAAAAATATAAACAAGAATTATCTGAAATCTATGCTGCAAAATGGTTTGTTGAAGCTCCATATGTTATAGCTGTTGTTGCTTTAAGAGATAAAGCATGGACCAGACCTTGGGATGGAAAAAATATTGCAGATATTGATGCAACTATTGTAATGGACCATATTATTCTTGCAGCTACTGATGTGGGATTAGGCACCTGTTATATTGGTGCATTCAAGAAAAATAAAGCTTACGAATTTTTAAACTTGGATGAAAACGAAGAAGTCGTATTGTTTACTCCTTTAGGATATCCAAATGCTGAACCAAGAGATACTCCAAGAAAAGAGTTAGATGAATTTGTTGTTTATGTAGATTAAAATGAAACTTTTTATATTGAGTGCGGATAATTCAAAAGAGATAGATAAAATTTCTGGACAATTATCCGAGAAAAAATTTAAAGTTGTTGAAACTGGAGATTCTTTTGTTTTAATGAAGAAAAGACGATATGGTAATGTTTTGATACAGGTAGTCTGTTTAATATTGGCATTTTCAGTATCTTCATTATTTTTAATTATTAATTTGGTTTACTTTACGTATTCTTATCTATGGGCATCTCCACACGTTTTAATTACAACAGAAAAAGTGGGGGAAGATGGTGAAAAACTTGAATTTGATAGTATGGATGATGTTTTGAATAAAGCGAATGCTATTCTATAATTTCATTCACATTATATTCTTCTATTTTTCTAATTAATAATGGACTTTTAGCATTTATGTATTCTGACTCTTCACCTATTTTTGCATCTATAAATACATTATCTGCATTTGGTTCGCTGAATAGTGCAATGATGTCTGTTATAAAATTATCATAATCCTTTTGGATGTTTTCATCACTGAAACCTAAGCGCGGAAGCTCTTCGGTCCAAATGTCTCCTCCAGGGGAAAATTTTTTATCAGTAATTTTGCCTTCTTTTATCTCACTATCCAATGTTAGTGAAAAATTTTTATTTAAAATTATCCAAACTGCTCTTTCCATATGTATTCATTAGATAAAATGATATAAATATTATGAAGTTGATATTAAAATTAGTGTTATTATGGCAAACGTTAAAATGTTTAAATTATTGGGTGTGTTGTTAGCTATAATGTTAATTGTTTGGGCTATTTATCCAATTTTAAGACACCAGCCTTTAACCAATGAGGTTTTGGCTACTGCAATTATCTTGATATTGATTGCAATTGCATATCTTATCATATTGTTCAATCCATCCTGGACAAAGGCAGTTTTCTTTTTTGAAGGAATTGTTATTGCAGTATGTGGATATATGTTATTGGCTTATCCGTACAATATTGAACTTCTTATAATTGGTTTAATCATCATTATTATAGCAATTCTTGCTTATTTGCAAAAATTACCGCCTAGTATTTTAAAATGGTTCTATAGATAAATTATTTATCTTTTATTCTTTTTTTTATTTAATATTTTTATATAAGTTTTATATTTTGGATATTATTTTTTAATTAAAATTAAATTTCAGCTATTTTTACAAATATTGAATAGTAAAAGATATATATATTACTCAACAAAAATAAGTGTACCATGGTGATTAATTATGGCAGAGATATCAGACGCAATCGCAATGATAAAAAAAGCTGAATCTGACGCTGAACAACTTATTATTGATTCAGAATCTCAATCTAAGGATTTGATTGCTGAATCAAAAGTAAATGCTGAGGAAATCATTTCCCAGGCTAAACAAGCAGCAGAAGAAGAAGCGAAAAATACTGTTTTTGATGCAGAAGATAAAGCTAAAGTAGAAGCAGAATCTATTGCTAAAAAGTCCGATGAGGATGTTGCAGCTATTAAAAATGCGGCAATGGCAAATGTTGATGAAGCTGCTTCCGTTATTGTCAAAAATATTTTGTAGTGTGAGATTATATGTTCAAGACAGCTAGAATGCGAAAAATTAGAATAGTTACACTGGAAAAGTATGTGGCTCCTACAGTGGATGCTCTCCACGAATCAGGACTCGTACAAATCAGTGATATTTCTGATAGTGTTCAGCAAGATCCTGAATTAGCGGAATTAGTTACTCCTGCAAAAGCTACTCGTCACACTGGTAAGTTATCTTCTCTTCTTATGAAAACAAATGGTATATCTGAACTATTAGGAAATTCTTTATCAGAAGGCCATGGGTTAAAGGACACTTTAATGTCTTTAATTAGTCCAGACATGCCAGTTCAAAAAGAAGTAGATAAATTGGATACTGAAGCTTTCATTGGAAAAGCTGAGGATACATTAGCTCAAGTTGAAGCTAAGACCAGTGTTATTGAAGGAAAACTAAGCGCACTCGACACTGAAACAAGTGAACTAAAGTCTAATAAAAGTTTGGCTAATCGCTTATCTAATTTTGACATGGATTTAGCACTTTTAAAAGATTCAAAGTACACTTCTACTACTGTTGGAAGGATTAATGCTGAATCTGCTTCAGAAATCAAAAATGAATTAAGTAACTTGACAGATGAATTAGATGTATTTACTGTTCCTGCAGACAATAAAGAAGATGATATTATTGTCGTAGTAACATTAAAAGAATCAAGTGATGATGTTTATTCAACACTTCGTAAATATGACTTTGAGAAAATTGAAATAGGTGATGTTGAAGGCACTCCTCAACAGATTATTTCAAATGCTGATGCAAGATTATTAACCATTGAATCAGAACGTGCTTCAGTTAAAACTGAATTGAGAGCTGTTGCTGAGCAATGGGATGATGAGATATTGGCTCTCAAAGAACAATTAGAAAATGAAAAAGAAAAGAACGAAATTCTTTCATCTTTTGTTCAAACTAAAGATGCTTATGTCTTTGAAGGTTGGGTACCAAAAAAAGACACTGAAAAAGTTGAACAATTAGTTGAAAAAAGTTCTGATGGACATTGTGCCTTTGAAATAATAGAAGTTGAAGGTACAGATGATGAAGATGTTCCTATTTTACAACAAAACGGATGGTATGCAAAACCTTTCGAATACCTTGTTGATATGTACTCTCCAGTACGTTATAACGCAATGGATCCAACAATATTTGTTGCAATCACATTCCCATTTTTCTTCGGTTTCTGTTTAACCGATGCAGTTTATGGATTATTTGTATCTCTTATTGGTGTTGTATTGTTAAAAGGATTAGGTAAAATCAAAGAATCCATGAAATCCTTTGGTTGGATCTTAATCTGGTCCGGTCTGTGGGCCGTTGTACTAGGTCTGATAACCAACGGTTGTATCGGGGACTTCCCAGAAAGGTTATTAGGTATGCGTTTACCAACCATTTATGGACCTGTTGAGGCATTCGTGCACCCTGATACTATTTTGATAATAGCTATCGCAGTTGGTCTTTTATACACCAACATCGGTTTTATCTTAGGTGCAATCAACAACTTAAGAT
>NZ_JAXJXF010000065.1:0-2391 GCF_036307625.1 Methanobrevibacter sp. | reverse complement strand
GTCCTTACCTACAGTATCGACATAGTATCCCTTACACCAAAACTCGCGGTTTCGATATGCAAATTTCATATTTCCATACTTTTGAAATATCATATATAAATGCTAATATATAGATGCTCAAAAATTCTCAAATAAAAATGCTCAGTTAGTATAATACAGATAGCACTTTCCGGAGGTGATATCTGTGTTAATAAATATAAATGTGCCTGTCAGTCTAAAAATCACAAAACTGACAGATCTGCCAAAACTGAGGACTTTTATGGAACAGAATAATTTAAAACTTAATAAGTCTGAAATTGCCAGACAGCTCAATGTAGACAGACGCACGGTTTCCAAATATCTTGATGGTTTTGAAAAAAGCAAACATCGAAACAGCCATTCTAAACTTGATAAATATCATGACATCATAGAAGAACTACTTTCATCTGACATACAGGTTTTTCATTATAGAAGTGTTTTGTACCGATATTTACAGGATAATTATGGAATGGTTGTACCTAGGCAGACTTTTTATTATTATCTCAAATCAGTACCTTCTTTCGATGCATATTTTCAAAAAGGCAAGGTTTCGAATTCATCTTCAAATCCTGTATTCAGATATGAAACTACGCTTGGCGAACAAGCTCAGTTGGATTGGAAAGAATCCATTCCTTTCACACTGGCTGATACGGGTGAAAAAATAACAATTCATGTACTGGTTTTAATTCTTGGTTATTCCAGATTCAAACTGTATAAACCGGCAATAAACATGACTCAGGAAACCCTGCTGCATTTGCTTACGGAATGCTTTGAAACCCTTGGCGGTGTTCCTCATATTTTACTTACAGATAACATGAAGACGATAATGAGTAATGCCCGAACACAGTATCAAAAAGGTAAGATCAATGTTAAATTTGAAGCATTTGCCCGCGATTTTGGATTTCAGCTACAGCCTTGCAGAGCGGCAACACCTAGAACCAAAGGGAAAGTAGAATCTCAAATGAAACTACTCGATGAAATAGGTGCGTATAATGGACAACTAAATCTTATTGAACTGTATGAATTAATAGGGAAAATCAATCAGAGAGCTAACAACTCTATCTGCCAGGGTACTGGAAGAATCCCAATCATAGACTTTAATAAAGAAAAAAATTCCTTACTGCCGCTACCACACGAATCAGTAAGGAATCAATACAGAATTAAAACCATTCGTTCCAAGGTAAACACCGCTGGAATGATAACCGTAAGATCCAATCAGTATTCTGTACCACGAGAATATATTGGAAAAATGGTAAGTTATCAACTGTATGATTCTAATATCTACGTATACTTTAACACAAAACTGATTGCAGTGCACACTCTAAGTAATAGAAAACTTAATTATTCTGTCGATCATTATGTAGATACGATTGCCTGTACATATATAGGAAAAAGCTCCGATGAGGTTTTGCAGATGGCAAAACACAATCTAGACATTATCGGAGGTATGTATGAATAATACTAGCGCGTATACAAAGATCATGGATAATCTAAAGTTTTTAAAAAGTAAAGAGTCTATAAATGTATTGGATAAAACATTGGACTATGTAAATCGCAATAATCTATCTTTCATTGATGGATTCTTGTACTTTACAGAAGCTCAGGTGGATCAGAAAAAAGAAAATCTCATTAAGCATTCTGTAAATATGGCAGGTTTTCCTAAAGTGAAAACCTTATCAGATTTCGATTTTGAGTACCAGCCATCCATAAATCAACAACAAATATATGATTTCAATTCGCTTAGATTTATAGATAAGCAAGAAAACATCGTGTTTTATGGTAATAGTGGTGTTGGAAAAACTCACTTGGCAACTGCTTTAGGAGTTACCGCAGCTAAAAATAGAAATTCAACCTATTTTATTAAGTGTGCTGATTTGATGGAGGCGCTTCACAAAGCTCAGCTTGAAGGGCGCCTTGCCGAAAGGCTCAAGAAATTCAGTGGATATAAGCTACTGATTATTGATGAACTAGGGTATCTTCCAATCTCCAAATCTGACTCAAAACTTTTCTTCCAGTTGATTGACAAAAGGTATGAACGTAACAGCACCATAATTACAACGAATATCAATTTTTCGCAGTGGGATGAAGTTTTTGGTGATCCACTAATTGCTAGCGCCATTGTAGATCGTATTTTACATCATGCCACAGTAGTAACAATCAAAGGAAAATCTTATCGATTGCAGTCAATATACGGCAATGATGAATCCTAATTATTAGAAAAGCTGTACATTTTTATTTTGGAAAAAATGTGCATTTTAATATTGTAATTTATATAGAATTCTCTCGTCGGGCCCATCGTCTAATCATCTTATGAAAATTTTTCGGATCCTTAATTCCTTCAGGTGTATCTGGCCATACACCTGATTTATACAT
>NZ_JAXJXF010000064.1:0-17918 GCF_036307625.1 Methanobrevibacter sp. | reverse complement strand
TAGATGATTTTATTGATGGAATTTTCTAATTCTATCTTATTATTTTTTTTGAAAAATGCAAACATTTATTAATGTTTAAATTATAAATTATTTTATTACTATTATTTTATTATAATTCATTAAACTATGATTCCATAGTTTTTTTAATTTTGGGTATTTAAAATGAATGTACAAGAACGTGTTAATAAATTTGTTAAAGACAGTAAAAGAGTATTGAAAGTATCAAGAAAACCTGATGGGCAAGAATACAGAGAACTTGCTAAAGTTACATCAATTGGTGTTGTTATTATTGGTGTAATAGGTTTTGTTATAATGTTACTCGGTGCATTAATCGGTTTATAAAACCGTTAATCATTTCTTTTAATCCAAGATATTATAATAGAATTTTGTAATAATTTTGTATCTTTTTGATTTAGATTTTATTTGAGTAAGGTCTATAATCAATTATATGATATTATTAGAACCTAGGGAAGACGGGGGATAGCTTAGTCAATTTTCGCATTTTTGTGAATTACCTAAGAATCTGCAATTAATTTTGCAGGCTTCAAATAACTTTTAACTTAATGTATGATTTTATTAACCAGTAAATATAGAAATAGGTGAATTTTTCATGGAAGATACTAATAGTTCCATATATGCTCTTAAAACCTCTGCAGGTCAAGAAAGGAATGTTGCCAGGTTGCTTGCCCGTAAAGCTAGAACCATAGATGGCATAGGCATTTCTTCAATTCTTGTTCCGGAATCTTTAAAGGGGTATATTTTAGTTGAATCTTCAACAAAAATAGATCTCAGAAATCCTGACTTAAAAGTACAACATTTAAGAGGGGTCGTTGAAGGTAATGTGGGCATTACTTTTGAAGAAGTAAAAAGATTCTTAAAACCAGAGCCAATTATTTCCTCTATTCAAAAAGGAAGTATTGTTGAGCTTATTTCTGGACCGTTTAAAGGGGAAAGAGCGAAAGTGGTTCGTATTGATGAATCACGTGAAGAAGTCGTTCTAGAGTTAATAGAAGCAGCAGTGCCTATTCCGGTTACTGTTAAAGCTGATCAAATTAGAATAATACAAAAGGAGGCTGACTGATGGCTAAAGATACAGTCGAAGTTCTTATCGAAGGTGGAACTGCAACTCCAGGACCACCATTAGGACCTGCTTTAGGACCTTTCGGTATTAACATGATGCAAGTAGTTGAAGAAATTAATAAAAAAAGTGCTGACTTTGCAGGAATGAAAGTACCTGTTAAAGTTATCATCGACAGAGATACCAAAGAATTTGATATTGAAATTGGTACTCCACCAACAACTGCTCTTATCATGGAAGAATTAGGCATCGAAAAAGCTTCTCATGAACCAGGTTTAGATATTGTGAATGACTTACCAATTGAAACCGCTTTAAAAATTGCTAGAATGAAATTTGATTCATTACTTTCTAACGATTACAAAGCAGGTGTAAAAGAAGTTATGGGAACCTGTGTAAGTATGGGATTATCTGTTGATGGTAAAGACCCAAGAGAAGCACAAAAAGATGTAGATGCTGGAAAATATGATGATATCTTATTAGAATAGATATAATCATTCAATTTAAAATTAAGTTAATAATACAGTGTATATGATGTTATAATTACGGTTATAATTGATATACTGTTTTTAATTCATGCAATCGTTTATAGAATTTTTTTCTTAGTAATCGATACTCATGAAACCAAATGAAAATCCAATGAACAATAATGTTCATGGGGGATGAATATGACACAAGATGTAGTTAACGCGGTGAAGGAGGCTAAAGAACAATCAAAGCCGAGAAACTTCACTGAGTCCGTAGATATAATTATTAATCTTCGTGACTTAGATGTCAGAAAGCCAGAAAATAGGTTTAATGAGGAAGTTACTCTTCCTAACGGCCGTGGCAAAGAGGTAAAAATCGGAGTCATAGCTGATGGGGAACTCATTGTTCAAGCTAAAAATGCTGGTCTCGATCTTGTAATCAACAAAGCTGATTTAGAAGAGTTTGGAAAAGACAGAAAATCTGCTAAAAAAGCAGCAAACACTGTTGATTTCTTCATTGCTCAAGCTGATATGATGCCACTCGTTGGTAGATTCCTTGGTCCAGTTCTTGGTCCTCGTGGAAAAATGCCAAAACCAGTGCCTGCAAGTATCAAACTTGACCCTCTTTTAGAAAGATTACAAAGTACTGTTAAAGTTGGTGTAAAACAACAACCAAGTATTCAAATTGTTGTTGGAAGCCAAGACATGTCAGACGAAGACATAGCAGAAAATATTGAAACTGTTCTTACAGTCTTAGACCGCAATTTAGAAAAAGGAAGAAGTCAAATCAAGTCCATGTTTATAAAAACAACTATGGGACCAGTAGTGAGGGTGATCTAATGGCTCATGTTGCTGAATGGAAAAAGGAAGAAGTTAAAGAGCTTGCTGGAATCATTAACGAATATGATGTAATCGGTATTGTCGACTTATTAAACATTCCTGCAAAACAGCTCCAGGAAATGAGAAAATCTCTTAACGGTAAAGCTGTTATCAGAATGTCTAAAAAGAATCTTATTGACTTAGCTCTTGAAGATTGTAATGCTGATAAAAACAACATTGTTGATTTATCTGGACATATGGATGGTCAAGTTGCACTTATTGCAACTGAAATGAATCCTTTCAGATTATACAAAATATTAGAAGACAGCAAAACCTCAGCTCCTGCAAAACCAGGATCTATTGCATCTGATGATATTGTTGTGCCTGAAGGAGACACAGGATTTGAACCAGGTCCATTCTTAGGTGAATTACAACAAGTTGGTATTCCTGCAAAAATTGACAAAGGTAAAATCTGCGTACAAAAAGAAACTGTTGTTGTTGCAGCAGGTGAAGAAGTATCTAAACAAGTAGCAGCTACCTTAGCAAGAATGGATATTAATCCAATGGAAGTGGGAATTGACTTAAAAGCAGTATATGAAGAAGGATCAATCTATACTTCAGACGTACTTGCAATCGACGAAGAACAAACATTAGCAGATTTACAAAAAGCATTTTCAGGTGCATTCAACTTGTCTGTTAATGCAGCTATACCTACTACAAAAACTATTTCCGCAATATTATCTCTCGCACATACCAGAGCTGTCAGCGTTGGTGTAGAAGGAGCTATATTGACTTCCAAAACTTCAGAACCAATTCTCGGTCTTGTAAATGCTAGAATGTTAGCTATTGCTTCTGCAATTGCTGATGTTGAAGGCGCAATTGACGACGAATTAGCACAAAAAATTTCCAATGCTGCTGTAGCAGCTGCTCCAGTAGTGGAAGAAGAAGTTGTTGAAGAAGAGGAAGAAGAGGAAGAAGAAGAGGATAGTGAAGAAGAAGCAGCAGCTGGGTTAGGAGCTCTCTTCGGTTAAATTAATTAATTAAAATTTTTATTATTTAATAACTAACACTTTAAAAAACTAATGGTGATAACATGGAATATATATATGCGGCAATGATTTTGCACAGTGCAGAAAAAGATATTAACGAAGAAAATGTTAAAAGTATTATTGAAGCAGCAGGTATCGATGCTGATGATGCTAGAGTTAAAGCATTAATCGCAGCTTTAGAAGATGTTGACATCGAAGAAGCTATCGAAACCGCAGCTGTTGCAGCAGCAGCTCCTGCAGCTGCAGCTCCTGCAGCAGCTGAAGCAGCTGAAGAAGAAGAGGAAGAAGACGAGGAAGAAGAAGAAGCTTCTGAAGAAGAAGCAGCAGCTGGATTAGGTGCTCTCTTCGGATAGATTTTTTAAATCTATCACCTTTCTTTTTTTTTATTTACTTTTTTTACGTAGTTATTGTAGTTAATGCATTTTTTTTAATTTAATCCTGTTTCAAGCTTTTTTTTGATTAGTAATTTCATTTAAAAATAGTATATCTAAAAAATAAAAAAATAAAATAGAGTTGCTTTCTCTATCTTATTACGGTTGCATATCTTTTAATGGTGTCCTTGAGGTATGTTGCTTGGTAGATAACTGTTTTTCCAACTTTAAGATTTTTTAAAATTGTTTTGCTGATGGTTAGTTTGGCAATTCCGTTTTTATTTGTTTTTACTTTGTAGTTTTTGCCATTGAATTTGAATGTGACCATTTTATTGGCTAATGCTTTTTTCCCTTGTTTAAGATAGGCTTTCAGCACTATTTGTTTTGCGGATTTTTTAACAGTTACTTTTCCAAGACTTAAAACGTGTTTTATAACTAAATTTCTTGTGATTTCTGCATTGCTGTATGTGGCTGTTATTTTGTATTTTCCTGGTGAAGGATTTATGTTTAGGGTTGCGTATCCTTTTTTATTGGTTTTTACCTGTTTTATGTATCTGTTGTTTATGTAGAATTTTACATATTTGCCATTGATGGGATTTCCTTTCAAGTCTGTTACTTTCACGTTAAATGCATTTGAGGTTCCATAGTATTTTGTTAAGTCTTTGGCTATTAGTTTATTGGTTACTACCTTCAATTTATAGACTTCATAATTTTCACATGATTCTGAAACATAGTTTATTGTAATATAATACTCTCCCTGTTTTAATTTAGCCAAAGAAACTGTTGCAGTTCCATTAACCAGTCTTGTTTCAAATTTGATTTCTTCACTGTCGTAGTATGAGTAGTCTTCTATTGTGACGGTTATGTTTGCGTCTTCTTTAGAGGATATTATGGTGATTAATCCTGTGCCTTTGTTGATTGTGGCGGGTACTTTATATATTGGATTAACATTAAAATAACCTGTTTCCTTATATAAAACTTTGTTATTTTTTACATATAATACGTCAAATGAGTAACGTCCGACTTCAGATATTTTAGGCAGTTTAACATCCAGATTATCGCCGTCAGGTTTTCCTGTGTAATTTTTACCGTTGAAATTAACTAGGATGTTGTCCTTTATTGTTTTTGCCTTATATAAAAAAACATGAGCATTCTGATTTACATTGAATTCACAGTTTTTCAGATAATCTATCATAATATCTTTAATAACGCTCTGGATTTCAACATTATAGTCAGTGCCGTCATATGCGGCAGTGATGTTGTGTGTGCCCGGTTTTGCATATCTCATTGAAAGGGTTGCCTTGCCGTTTTTAAGTTTCACTGATTTGCATTTTGTTCCATCAACATAAACTGTTAAGTTTCCTTTTGCATTTTTTGGTAATGTTAGGGAAATGTAGTTATCTTTTCCATAAAACCACTCATATACTGGGCTTATATAAATTTTTGGAGCAATCTCTATTGTTGCTGTTTCAGTTTTTGCATAATAATTTTTATCTCCCAGATATGTTACAACGACCCTATGTTTTCCAATAGCAAAATCTTCAGGTAACTTTATGTAATAATATGCGAGCTCTTCAATATTCCTTGTGTAGTCAATACCATCTATTGTTACAATGAATTTATTCTTATCAAGCATGTCACAACCAAAAATGCTATATTCATATGATTTGTATATATAATCTCCATAGATGAAAGTTTCATTTATACAAAGATTGTAATCTACTGTTAGATTAAATTCTTTATAATATTCCGGATACTTTTCATCTCCGGAATATGAAACACTCATTGTATATGTATTATTTTTTACAGGTGCCTTAAGTTCATCATTTAAAGAGACATAGGCAAAAGTGTCCTGACTGTTGCAAACAGTTTTTCCGTTAATTTTTATTGTTATTGTTCCTGTTGCATCTTTCGGTAATGTTACTGCAGCTGAAGAGCAGTAATTTAAAATAACTTTTTCTGGAACGTTCACAACAACATTTTCAATATAAATGGTGTAATTTCCACTTAAGTTTTCATATTCGCTGTTTGTGCATTTTAATGTGAGATTATGCTCTCCCAAATCTATTCCTGTTGTATCAACATATAATTCCACATAATCCTCTGGTTGATATTCATAATAACATTCTACATTTTTACCATCAATTTGAGCCTCAAAAGATCCTTTTAACTTGTAGGAAATTTCAAAAGTGACGGGATTTCCTTTTGCAACTATTCCTTTTGATAATAAATGAATTCCCATGTCCCTACCGGCATAATAGTCATCATCATAATAATCGTGATAATTTGAATTACCCCAGCTTCCAATTGTGTTTTCCTCAGCAGAATCCGGTTTCATTAATGGTTCGTTTTCATCTTGTGTTAGGTTGTATTCCATCATGATTTTATCAGATGAAATCTGTTCTCCTAACGCTTCGTTTTCATCTTGGGTTATGTTATTGTCTTCTGTTGCACTGGCCGATGCAATTGTCAGTATTGCAAGCAATAACATAAGTACAATTAAAGTATGTTTTAACTTCATTTTAATCGCCTCATGTTATTAGTATGTGTCGTGTATGAATATACTTTTTTTTGCTTGAAAAGCGATTCAAACATTTAAATTTAATTTTTTTCATAATTCCTAAAAAATCCATTTTTTCAAAAATTTATTTATCATATAAAAGATATATTATATACTAATAAACAATTTAAATGATTTTTATGGTAGAAATTTTTGATAAACTTGGTTATAAAAAACAAACTTGCAAAACTTGCGGACAGGAGTTTTACTCCCAGGTCGACAGGGACACCTGTGGGGACGCTCCGTGTGACGAGTATGAATTCATTAACAATCCTGCAACCGAGAATTCGTACAACTTATATGAAATCCAGAAAGTTTTTAGAGAATTTTTAGAAAGTGAAGGGCACACACATGTCCACAGATACCCTGTTCTTGCCAAAAGGTGGAGGGATGACGTATTCCTGGTTGGTGCATCCATATTCTGTTTCCAGCCTTGGATTACTTCAGGTCTTGTAAAGCCTCCTGCAAACCCAATTGAAATGGCTCAGCCTTCAATCAGGCTAAACGACGTTGACAATGTCGGAAGAACCGGCCGTCACATGACTTGCTTTACAATGGGAACCCACACTGTAATCAACAAGGAAGATGATTTCATTTATTGGGAGGACCGTACAATTGAATTGTGTCATAAGTTCTTTGAACACATTGGCATCAACACTGAAGAGATTACATTCATCAAATCCTGGTGGAGTGGTGGAGGTAACGAAGGACCATGTTATGAAGTCTGCTGCAGAGGAGTGGAACTTGCAACATTGGTATTCATCCAATACGAAACCCTTGAAAACGGAGACAAAAAGGAAATTCCAATTAAAGTTGTTGATACCGGTTACGGCCTTGAACGTATAGCCTGGATTTCACAGGGAACTCCAACTGCATATGATGCATGTTTCGCACCTGTCGTTGATAAACTGAAAGAATTGACTGGTGTTGAAATCAATGAGGATATCCAGGGAAGAAACGCCCAGATTGCAGGAATGATGGATATTGAAGACATTGGGGACTTGAAAGAACTCAGACAACAGGTTGCAGATAGCTTAAATCTCTCTTTGGAGGATTATTTAAAAGCGGCCGAACCGATGGAAGCAATTTATATCATTGCTGACCACACAAGATGTTTGGCTTTCATGATTGCCGATGGCATTATCCCTTCCAATGTTAAGGAAGGTTATCTTGCACGTCTGGTGTTAAGAAGAACAATCAGATTCATGAAGGATTTGAACATGAAGGAATCTTTGGCTGATGTAATGGCTATTCAACTGGATTTCCTATCTAAATTTTACCCTGAAATTCGTGACTCAGAAGGTCATATCATGAATATCATTACCTTGGAAGAAGAGCGTTATGCCTCAACAGTCAAAAAAGGAAAAAGCATCGTTAAAAGGTCAATCAAAAGACTTAAAAAAGAAGGCAAATCTGAAATGCCTCTTGAAATGTTAATAGATTTATATGATGCTCATGGAATACCTCCTGAAACTGTTGTTGAAATGGCCGGCAATGATTTCACCGTCAATGTTCCGGATAACTTCTTCACTCAAGTTGCAGGAGCTCACGAAAAGGACACCTCTAATAAAAAATCCACATTTGAAGTAGACTTCCCTGAAACTGATTTATTGTTCTATAAAGATTTCTACCAAAAAGAATTTGAAGCGGAAGTTTTGGGCGTAGTTGAAAAAGATGGAGACAAATGTTTAATCTTCGATAAAACAGTATTTTACCCTGAAGGAGGGGGTCAACCTTCAGACATGGGTATCGTTTCCATCGATGGAAATGACATTAACATGAAGCATGCTGAAAAGATTGATAATGTTGTATTGCATCATATAGATGACGACATTTCTGATGATGTTGTTGGCAAAAAAGTTACAGGAAAACTTGACTGGACAAGAAGAATAACTCTTGCACGCCACCACACAGGAACTCACCTGGTGATTGCGGCTGCAAGAAAAGTATTGGGTCAGCACATATGGCAGGCAGGATCACAAAACGGCCTTACAAGGGCACGTATTGACCTGTCACACTACAAGCGTATCACACAGGAAGAGCTGAATGAAATTGAAAAGCTTGCCAACGAATATGTGATGGACAACATTGACTTGGACATCCAGTTCCATACTCGTGATGAGGCGCAGGAGCTGTACGGCTTTGTGCTTTACCAAGGAGGTATCGTTCCGGGCAAAATGATTCGTGTAGTTAAAGTCCCTGGCGTTGATGTACAGGCCTGTGCAGGTACACATGTCTTAAGAACTGGTGTAGTCGGACCAATCAAAATCAACAAAACCGAAAGGGTTCAGGATGGTGTTGAAAGGATTGATTTCTCAGCGGGTCTTGCTGCAATCGATTCAATGCAACATGATAATGAATTGCTAAGGGAAAGTTCAGCTATTTTCAAAGTTGAAAACGACCAATTGCCAAAAACTTGTGACAGGTTCTTCAGTGAATGGAAATCACAGAAAAATGAGATTGATCGTTTGAAATCAGAAATCGCATCACTTAAAATGAATTCTCTTGCTGATGACTTTGTTGAAATCAATGGCTTGAAGGTAATTTCCGAGAAAATGGAAACAGACATTAAGGAACTTCAAAAAATAGCTACTGACTTTACCGATAATGGAAAGGCGGATGTAGTTATTATGGGAAACAGTGACGGTAAAATCGTTGGTGCAGCTTCCCAGAATGCAATTGACAATGATATAAAAATCAATGAAATTATAAAAACTGCCGCAGGTGTTTTAGGTGGTGGCGGCGGTGGTCGCTTAACTTTAGCACAAGGTGCAGGTAAAAACGCAGATAAAATGGATGAAGCTATCCAAACTGCTGTTGATTTAATAAAAGGATAATTATTTTATCCTTCTTTTTTTTTAATCAAACGAAATACTACTCTGATGTATTTTTCTTCATTTTTATTATTTTTTTTTTGAAAATATTGTTTTTTAACATAATTTATATATACTTTCTTTCATAAAAATACATTTCATATTATATTTAATGGGGGTAAAACTTATTAAGAATTATAAAATCATGTTTGTCATTGCCGTTCTGGTATTGATATGTTCAGTATCGTTTGTCAGTGCAAATGAACTAGGCAATGCTACAAATTTGGAAAATGATGGATTAAGTTTGGAGGAATCTGATTTTCAGGTGGATGTTTTAAACACTGTCAATGATGATTCTTCAATAGATGATAATTATACTTCTTCTCAAGAAGATGATTCGAAACTCGGATTTTCCGGTGGGGAAGAAGTTTTAAATGTAAGTAATGATGATCAGTTATCCGATTCAAAAATGGGAACTTCTGATGAATTGGCGAAGTTAATTAATGATGCTAAACCGGGCTCAACAGTAACCTTGGATAAGGATTACAATATACGTCTAGGTTCTTCTCATGCTATTGAATTTACGAAAGCGATTACACTTGATGGTAGGGGACATACTATTTTCGTTTATGCATATGCTTTTAAAATAAATCATCCTCCCTCATCAGCCTACTTGCAAATAAAAAATATTAATTTTATAAATGGAATAAATGGAATTATTAAAAATACTAAGGCAGCGGGTCCTTTTATAATTTCCAATTGTAATTTTACAAAACCGGAGAATGGGAATAATGGAGGTGCAATTGTTGTAAGTGGGAAGTATGAATCATATATTATTAATTGTACTTTTACAAATTGTGTTGCTTTTCCTAGAACTAAAGTTGTTAAATTGGAGACTTTTTCTCAAATATTTTCTGGTGCATCTAGTTCGGGTGGTGCCATTTATTCTAGTGCTCCGATTACTGTTAAATCTTGTCGTTTTGAAAATTGTACTGCAGGAGATGGCGGTGCAGTATATGTAGCGAGGAGTCAGGCCAAAATAATAGATTCTGTTTTTGTTAATAATCGTGCTGGAAGAGGCATTAATGTGGAGAGTTTTAAGCATGGGGGTGCCATTTATGTTTTTAAGGCAGCTGATGGTGTTTTAGTTAAAGGATGCACATTCATTGGCAATCATGCTGACCGTATTGGGGGTGCAATATCAGTTAACAGTGAGAATACTAGAATTGAGGATTGTATTTTTGATTCTAATTACATTGGGACTGGTCGTTATAACATGGGTGGCGCAATATATGTGACTAATAACCAGGAAACTCCTAAAACTTCTATTCAAATAACTAGGTGTTCATTCAATAATAATGGATATGTTGGCAATGAACATTACTGTAAATATGGTGGTGCAATATTTTTCTCTAAAAATATTAATGGAGGAACTATTTCATATTGTAATTTTACAGGCAATAAGGCATCAAAATATGGTGGTGCAGCATATTCGGAATCCACATGTCCTAATCTTAAGTTTATTGGTTGCATCTTTACTAAAAATCATGCCAATGACAAAGGTGGAGCAATATATTTTGATTCTAAAAATAATGTTGTTGATGGTTGTGTTTTTGATTCCAATTCCGCTGATGATGACGGTGGAGCCATTTATGTTGAAGCAAGATACAATTCAATAAAAAATTCCTTGTTTACTAACAATAATGCTAAGGATGAAGGTGGTGCTGTTTATATCAATGCAAGATATACAAAAATTGATTTATCCGCTTTTACGGGTAACTCTGCTAAAAAGGGTTATGATATTTATTGTGATTCCAGTTATTGTAGTCTCACAGGTTCCATTATTTTAGGAAACAGTCCTAAGAACGCAATTTACTCTTCAAGCAGTTTTTCTGCTTCAAAAAATTGGTGGGGTAATGTAGCCAGCAATAAAGATACCAAACCCGATGTTAATAAGAAAGTGAACCTTGAAAATGATTGGAATTATCTTTACTATACTGTTAAGTATGATTATACGAAATCAGCACTTGCTGCAGTTGTTGAAATGTGGCTACAAAATGTGCGTGATGGTGGCCTTTCTCCTTATTATCCATTGGTGTTTGATTTGAAATTCACCAATACTGTTTCAAATCAAAATACAATGACTTTTCATAGGGTTAGTGATTTTATTGTTCCATTAGTTGAGGGTAATACTGCTGTTACTATTTCAACAAAGGGATGGTCTCATAAAATCGATTTAAATTATGGTAATCCTTTAACTGTTTATAATCGTTCCCTATCCAATCTAAAGTGGGATATTGACAATGCAGGTTCTGTTCTGAATTTAACCTCAGATTACGAGTATATGGATATTTGCGATAAAAAATTAATCAATGGAATTTTTTTCAATAAGGAGTTGGTCATTGACGGTAATGGTCATACTATTGATGGAAAAAATACTGCTTCATTATTCGAAGGGGGCTTTGCTAAGGATTTGACCTTGAAAAACATCAATTTTGTCAATATCAAAAATATTTATAAAGCCAATGGAAATCTTTTCATCGAGAATTGTACATTCAACAATTGTGGAAATGGTTTAGAGCTGCTTAGAATTACCGCAGGGGTAATTTCAATTATAAATTCTAAATTTTATAATTGCAGTTCTGATTCTTCTATGTTCATCTTTGATTCTTATGGGGGGCCTGATGTATCAATAATTCGCTGTGAATTTATTGGGGATGATGCTAATTGTCTTATGGAGGGGTACCGTTGTGAATCCTTTAACTTTGTTCATAATATTTTCTTGAATAATAGTTTTACTGATATGCATAATTTTAAGATGGGTGATCCTGCACGTGCAAGTTATGATTACAACTGGTTTGGAAATACTATTCAGGATTTTGATACCCTACCTCGTGTTAATGTTGATTTGGATAATTGGATGGTTTTAGACCTTGTAAATGGTGAAACATTTGAAACAAAGTATGTTTATCTTAAAGTTTACAATGCAAATTCCCAAGAACTTGAAAACAACACTGCTCTGAATATTGGTTTCAATGTTTCTTCTGTAAGTGGTGTTGTCGGATTTGTGGATGTTGTTTCCGGTGTGGGTGTGATGAATTATGCCTTTGCTTTAAGGGATGTTGTGACTTTAAGTCATTTGTCCCATAATTTCACATTTTATGTTGAAAATTACCTGCCGGGTTCTTTTTCAGATTTGCAGTATCAGATTAACAATGCAGGTTCTGTTTTAAACCTGAGACGCAACTATGAGTATATGCCTGCTTGTGATTCTCAACTCAAATATGTTACCCTCAGTAAACCATTGATATTGAACGGCAATGGTTTTACAATAGATGCTAAAGGTATGGCAAATATTGCTAGAATCACCGGTAATGCTGTTCAAGTTTTAAACACTACTTTCATTAACAGTAACGGTTATGCAGTCCAGATTATGGCTAATAATGTTTTGATTAATTCAACTTTCGTCAATAACACTAATATTGTAGGTTTAGGTGATGGAGGTGCGATTAGGGTATATGAATCCAATAATGTTGTTATCGATTCTACATTCATTAATAATACTGCTGATGGTGGAGGCGCAATTAGTATCGATACATCTAAGAATGTTGTCATTGACTCAATATTTGTGAATAATGCTGCTAAAATAGGTGGTGCAATTTATTCGATTTCTTCTGATGTTTCAGTTACTGGAGTATTTGTAAACAATTCTGCTAAAAATGGTGCCGCCATTTTTATCTCTGCTACTTCTGATAATTTAAATAGGATTTATAAATCATTGTTTATGTCAAATAGGGGAAATTATAGTGTTATTAGTGTTAGGGGTACTCCAAAGTTTCATGTTGCTGATGTTCATTATTCAATTTTCCTAGATAATAACTGTCTTTATGACATCACATCAGGTAACAAGGACAGTGTTTATGCGGATTATAACTGGTTTGGAAACACCAATGAAAATTACAATGTTAAACCTAATGTCGAATCAAGTGTTAACTTGAATAGATGGTTGTTTTTGGATGTAAATGCCAACAGTACTCTTTTAAAAATAGATGAATCCGCAGTCATTAATGTTAGTCTGAATAAGGCTTATGACCGTACCTCCAGGAAGGTTTATGATGTGGAAACTAATCTGCCGGATGTTTGTTTCGATGTTTTATCTGTCAATAATGCTGTAGCTTTGGATAAGCTGGAATTGGTTGGCGGCAAATGCAATGCGTCTTACATGCCTGTTAATGAGGGTGTGGGAAGTGTTGATTTCAAATATTATTCATTTAATAAAACAGTTACATTTAATGTGGTTACTGTTCCTGAAGATTCATTTACAAAATTGCAGGAAATTATCAATAATGCAAGTGTTCATGACAGTATAGTCTTAAACAGGTCTTATAAATATTACCCTAACTTTGATAGTGATCTTAAGAACGGTATTGTGATTAATAAAAGTTTGATGGTCAATGGTAATGGTCATGTGATTGACGGTGCAAATCAGGCCCGTTTATTTAATCTTACTACCAATTCCATTGAATTGTATAATTTCATTTTGGTTAATGGTTATGCGGAAAAGGGCAGTGTTATATATTCCAATGCTTCAGGCGATAAGCTGTTAAGTTCAATTGTTTTAAATTCAACTGATTCATTAATTTATTGTCCATTCTGGTTTGTTGCGAATGAAAACTGGTTTGGAAATACAATTGATGATTATGATGTCTCTCCTGTTGTTGAAGGCGACCAGGTTGAATTAAATAAATGGTTGTTTTTAACAGTGGATGTGTCCAAATTCGACTTGTTTGTTGGTGATAAGGCAATCATTACTCTTAACTTGACCAATATGTATGATGTAACTAAAGGAACTAATTCTACATTCACTGGCATAATTCCAGTCACTTTTGACTTGTCCTGTGTTGGTGGAGACATCAATGTTTCTGAGGCCACACTGATTGATGGTGTTGCCGAATTAGAGTTTATCGGCGACGGTATTGGGCCAGGTTATCAGGAAATGTCCTGTTATAATGTCAATGAAGAGTTTTACTTTAATGTAAGTTGTGATGATGATTCATTTACTGCTCTTCAGAAATTAATCAATAATGCTAATGGCAAAGTTGTTTTGCAGCATGATTACAGGTATTACGATTATGATGAGAAACTTAAGAGTGGAATTTTAATTAATAAATCACACATTGAGATTGATGGTGACGGACATGTCATTGATGCTTCAAATAAAGCCGGTGTGTTTAATATTACTGGTGAATATGTTGCCGTATATGATGTGTCTATCTTTAATTCCAAAAATACTGTTTCAGTTGATGGAGGATATGCTGCTTTCGATAATGTTTCATTTATCAGTAACGCTGATGTAATCTCTGTTGTTGATGGTACTATGGAAATCGTGGGTTGTTATTTCCTCAATAATTCCAATGTTGTTGATTTGAAATCTTCTTATGACGTTTTCATTTCAGATTCCACATTTATAAATAATACAAATATTATCAACGCATTTTATAGTACTTTGACAGTTAACAATACTAGTTTCAAAGGTAATGATGTGGGAACATATTGTGTTAGTTTGATTGATTCCAATGCTGAGATTTACTCCTCTAAGTTTGATGAGGTTAATTTAGTTGATCCGATTTTCGTATCAATAGATTCTGAATTATATTTATCCAAAAATACATTAAGCAAATCTCAATACATTGATAATGAGGGTACTATAACTTCAAAAACCAGAATTGCTATTCCAGGTGAAAAGTATTATGATTTGTTAATCTATGATAATTTGACTTTAAATGCCACAGTTTATGATGACAACGACAATATTATTAAGGTCAATGATTTGGAATTTAATATTAATCCAACAATTGACTATAATGAAAGTTCACAGGGTACTGTTTGGATTTTGGATGTTTATTGTTATCCTTGTGGTGAACATGAAGTTAATGCTTCTGTAATTGATTCACTTTCTGATTATAGTTCTGATAGTGTCTTGTTAGATGTTTCTAAGTTTTCATCCAGTGTTGATATTGTTTCATTGGATAACATTACCTGTGGCGAAGTTTTAAACGTTAAAGTGGAGTGTACTAACTTTACAGGTGCAGTTATTGAAATTAGTGATGCTTCCGGTGAGGTTATTTTCAGACAAACAGGCGATATGACAGAGATTAATGTCGAATCATTGGATGCTGGCGTATACATATTAACATACACCAATGTAGGAAATGATGAATATGAATCCAGTTCTGTTATTGCAACATTTGAAGTTTATAAAATTGGATCTGATGTTGTTATTGTAGATAAGCTCAGTTCTCTCTATGCTTTTAATGATTATCAGATAAACTTTACTGTATCCAATAGGACTAATGTCACTGCAAAAATCGTTGATTTAAAGACAGGGGAAGTTATTGTAAACATGAGCGTTCATGCGGATTGTCTTTATGTTAATTTGCTTGCAGGTTCATATAATCTTACCGTAACCAATGTGGGTGATAATAATCATGAAACTTCTTCCGATTCGATGGTATTTGATGTATTGAAAGTTAAATCATCAGTTAAAGTTGATGATGTGTCTGATTATTTCTATGATGATGTTTTAATAACATATGAGGTTGTTAATGCATCAGATGTCCATGTGGTTATTCGCGATTTGGCTACTGGTGATGTTAAATATAATTTCACATCAACAAACACTTCAATTTCTGATTTGTATTTTGACAGTGGTCGTTATAACATTACACTTTCTGTTGAAGAATCTGAGAGTACCAGTTACAGCAGTGATTCTAAAGTCTTCAATGTTTTAAAAGTCGGTTCTTCAATTGTTGTTGATGGTTTGGATGATTATGTTTATGGTGATGATGTAGAGGTTGATGTTATTGTTGATAATCGTACAACTGTTGTTGTTGAAATTAGAGATAAAACCGGTAAAATAGTTTTCAATGAAATCATTGAAGGGGATTACCTGCCAATGCCTGATTTGTCTGCCGGTGAATACGTTTTATTTGCAAGCAATTTAAAAACTGATAACGTTGCTGGAAGCAATTATACAAAAGCATTCACCATATCTAAGGCAAATTCAATAATTGATATTATATACTTCAATGATACTCTTCCATGGGGTTATTATTTCGATGTGGAATTTGATGGGGACAATCTTACAGATGTTTACGTTATTGTTCGTGACAGTAACGGTAATGAAATTTCCGGTGGAAATTTAACTAATGATTATGGTTATTTCCTATATAGGTTAGGTAATTTAACTCTTGGCAGTTATTCAATTGAGATTATTAATCCTGGTGATGAAAACATAACAGGTTGCAGTGTTTCAATGAATTTCACCATTTTTAAAGGCAATTCCACTGTTTATATTGAGAATATTACTTCTGTTTATGTTGGTGATGATGTATTCATTGAATATTATGTTTATGTCCCTGGAATAATTGATATTGTTATTATGGATGCACTGGGAAATATTGTTTATCATGAAGGAAACGCAAATATTTTCAATGTCACTGTTTCCGGTTTGCCTGCAGGGTACTATACTGTCAATGTGACTAATTTGGAAACAGAAAATGTGTTTGGAAATTATTCTGTAAGTAATTTCACTGTTTTCAAATATGATTCAAACATTACATTAAATGATGTAAAAGATGTTGTTTATGGTGAAAATGTTTTAATAGGATTTGAAGTTGAAAACCCGACTGTTGTAAATGTTAAGATAACTGATGCGAATGGAAATATTGTTTATGATGAAAATAAAACTGATTACAGTGTTTTAATTACTGGTTTGGATGCAGGAGATTATACTGTTAATGTCACTAATATTGAAACATTCAACGTGACTGCAAGCAGTGATTCCAAATCATTCAGGGTCCTGAAGGCATCAATTGTTCTGACAGTTTCAGTTGATGATTCTGTTTATGGGGAATTATCCATTGTTAATGTGGGTTCTGATGTTGATGGTAACTACACTGTAAATATAGGTGATAAAGAATTGGTTGTTAATGTTGTTAATGGCCAAGGAGTAGGCACTATTACTCTTGATGCAGGTGATTATACTGCCAAAATCAATTTTACTGATGACAATTATGATATCTACACAATAGACGATTCATTTACAGTATTTAAAGCGAATGTTGCTGTGAGTGTTGAGGTTTTAGATAAAGTTTATACTGCTAATGTTAGTGGTAATGTATTTGCTAGTGTTGATGGTGAGTACAAAGTAGTTATTGGTAATTTTGAAGCGCCAGTCACTGTTAAGGATGGTGTTGGTAGCTTTGATGTTGGAATATTGAATGTAGGTAACTATACTGCATCTGTAAGCTTTAATGGTACTGATAATTACAACTCTGCAGATAATGAAACTGCTTTCGAAGTGACACAAACTGGAACCAACGTTAACATTATTGTTAATGCTTCTGAAATTGTTTATGGTGATGTGATTAACATTACTCAAAGCCTTCCGAGTGATGCAACTGGAAGTGTAACCTATACATTAGCAAATGGAACAATAATTAAAGTTGTGGGCGTTAATGAGTCATTTGTATTGTCTGGTTTGAATGCTGGATCTTATGTAATCTATGCTAATTACAGTGGGGATGCTAATTATGCTCCTGCCAGTGATAGTATTACAATAATTGTGGATAAGGCTGTTAATGATGTTTTAGTTTATTCTTCTGATGTTGTTTATGGTGAAAAATCTAATGTTGTTGTATTTGCTGATGTTGATGGTGAGTATGCTGTCGTTATAGGTGATGGTAGGTTCATTGTTGATGTT
>NZ_JAXJXF010000063.1:0-21288 GCF_036307625.1 Methanobrevibacter sp. | reverse complement strand
TAAATGTTCGGTGTAAATTCAAAAGTGGAGTTATTGATTAGGGTATTTTTTAAAATCACTTCACTTCCTTTGTTGTAATATCCTCCTTGAAACATAAGTTCGGAGTTATTTAAAATTGCCTGTTCAAAGTTAATATAGCTATATTCAAGGTCAATTATAGGTCTATCAAATGAGGTGTTTCTAACGTTGATTCTGTCTGACCATCCTTTTAAATTTGAATTGCGGAATTTTAAGTTATTTATGTTAATGTTATAATGGGATAGTGAAATTTCTGAATTGTTTAGACTGGAATTTATCAAATCTATGTTGTTTTGCATGAATATTATTGAGCTTCCACAGATAAAAATGAAGTAATTGTTTTTTGAAGTAATTGTAGAGTTATAAAAAGCACAATCGATTATTTTTGAATAGTACTTGTATCCCTGATATAAGTTCAATTCAATTTTTGATTCATTGAACACGCAGTTATCAAAGGTATTATTCAATTCCTTGCTGGTAAAATTTGCATTGATAAATTTACAATCTAGAAAGTCCATTTTATGGCGACTTATCAAATTTAAATCTTTAAAGGTAATATTTTTAAAAATAATGTGGTTCCCGGTATTTCTGATGTCGTAGAGATCCTTTGCAATAATGACTGTTCCATTATAGTCAGGTTCCGCTTCTTTTTCAGTATCTAAAAATAAAGTGGAATTTTTACCATCAATGATTGTCTTTTCTTTGATTCCTTCAATGGAAATGGATTTGTTTAGATATAAGTGTGTTTCCTTTTCAGGATTTAGTTCATATGTTTTTTCATCAAGTTTTATGCTTCCTTGATCTTCACATTCATCTATTAAATTTTCAATATCTCCAGTATCGGTATTATTTTCAGATGCGGATACGATTCCGATGCCTAAAAATAAAATTAATGAAAATAACAATATTGAATATAATTTTCTAATAATATCACCTAAATAACTGTATACTATATGTTACAGTTAATAGTATTTAAAATTATATTTTAGGTTACTTTTATAAATATAAAAAATCATATTTATTAAGTGATATTTGATATCTTAACTTTTATCAAATTATTTAGCGAGATGATTTAAATGAAAATGTACTATGATGCAGATGTAAATACTGATGCTTTAGAAGGTAAAACCATTGCAGTAATTGGTTATGGTTCCCAAGGTAGAGCACAATCTAGAAACATGGCTGACAGTGGAGCTAATGTTATTGTTGGTGTAAGAGAAAATGGTAGTTCTTGGAACTTAGTCCAAGAAGATGGTATGACTGTAAAAACCATTGAAGATGCAGCTAAAGAAGCTGATATCATTCACATTTTACTCCCTGACGAAATCCAAGAAAAAGTATACAACGAACAAATTGCACCATATGTTGAATCTGGCAACACCATTTCATTCTCTCACGGTTACAACATCCACTTTGGTTTAATTAAACCTGATGAAGATGTAAACATTGTAATGTTTGCACCTAAAGGACCTGGATCCATGGTAAGAAGAACTTACGAAGAAGGCTTCGGTATTCCTGGTTTAGTAGCAGTTCAACAAGACGCTACTGGTGATGCTTTACAGCTTGCATTAGGCATGGCAAAAGCTTGTGGATTAACTAAAGCAGGTGTTTTAGAAACCACTTTCCAAGAAGAAACAGAAACTGACTTATTCGGTGAACAAACAGTTTTATGTGGGGGTATTACTGAATTAATCAATGCAGGATTCACTACTTTAGTTGAAGCAGGTTACCAACCTGAAATCGCTTACTTTGAAACCTGTCACGAAGTAAAACTCATCGTTGACTTAATTTATGAAAAAGGTTTTGCTGGAATGTGGCATGATGTAAGTAACACTGCTGAATATGGTGGATTAACCAGAGGTAATAGGATTATTACTCAAGAAGCAAAAGACGGTATGAAAACTGTTTTAAAAGAAATCCAAGATGGAACCTTCAAAAAACAATGGGCTGAAGAAAACGCTACTGACGGCGCTAACTTAAAAGAATTGAGAGCTGCTGAAAGTCAGAAAGACATTGAAATCGTTGGTGAAAGATTAAGAAAAGCTTGTGGATTACAAAAAGACGATTAAGTCTTTTTAATCCTTTTTTACTATTTTTTTATTTATTTTTTTATGTGTGGTAAACATGGTATTTGTTGGGATGGACCATGGGACTACTGGAATCTCATTTTGCATAATGTCCGATGAGGGAGACATTATTGATGTTTTTAAAATCGGAAGAGAGGAAAGTAAAGAAGGTTTGGTCTCTGCTAGTGAGGAATTGACCAAACGTATTGATTTGAACTCTGTTAAATTAATGGCCATTACTTATGCAATGGGTGATGGCATTAACAAGATTTTACCTACTGATAAGGTTGAGGATAGGGGAATTTTATCAATCAACGGTGCAGGCAAGGTAACCGGTGGCGGAACATCAGTATTTTCCGAATTACAGGAATTGAATATTCCATCAATTATGATTCCTGGTCTTCATAAGGACTCCATTTCTTTGGATAAATTATTTAGGGCCGCTTATTCTCATCAAGCAAGCCCTGAAAAAGTGAGCATATCATATAATGCCATCAAAGAGACTGGTTGGAGCAATTTTATTGTTGCAGATATCTCATCTAACAGTGTAGATATTTTAATTGAAGATGGCAAAATTAAAGGGGCTATTGACGCTTGTTTAGGTGCTATGGGTATTGTACACGGACCTTTGGATTTGGAAATGATAAGGGACATTGATGAAAACAATGCGTCCGCTAATGGATGTTTCTCACATGCTGGAGCAATTAAAATTGCAGGCATCGATGGCAAGGTTGCCAATATGAAAAATCAGCTTTTAGAAAACTACAAAAATGGTGATGAAAAAGCCATATTAGCTATTGATACATTAATCATGACTGTGGCTATGGAAATTGCAGGCCTTGATGTTGTCTGTGAAAATGAGATAGAAGGTATAGTGCTGACAGGATCTGTCGGAAGTGCTACCGAACCGTTTGATTTCAAAGATGAAATCAATAAATATTTCAAAAATAAGTATCCTTTAGAAATCATTTCAAAGGAATCAGGTGCAATTGGTGCTGCACAAATAGCAATGGATGTTTTCAATGGTAAAAAAGAAATCTTAGGAATTGAAGTAGATATCTAAGATTTCAATCTTCTTTTAAACTAATAAATATAATATTTCCGCCTTTAATAGTTTCAAGGCCGTTCTCATTTTCAAGGACAAGATTTAGATAATTATCGATAGCAATTATTTTTCCTTCACTTTGATAGTCGCCTCTTAAATCTACAGTTACATATTTATCTTTAAATTGAGTAAAAAGTTTATTTACATTATCTTTATCGAAACTCATTTTTTCAAATCCTTGATTTATATTCTACTTTTATTTTGAAGTTTCAACTTTAAATACTTTAATGTTGATAATATATACTATGGCAATCAATCAATTAGAAGAAAATTTAGAAGCGATTACTAGAACAATTGAACAGTTAAAAAGAGATGGATGCAACGATGAAAAAGTTTTAAATGAACTTCGTGAAGAAAGAGATAAAATACTTAAGGATTTAAACTTATAAGTATTTTACTCAAACCATTTTTTTAATGAATTCATATTGTTGGTCAAATCTATTTTTAAGGGTGTTACAGTAGTTTTTTTATATTTGCATAATTCGTAACCATCACTTCCAGGCTCATCGAAATCATATGGTTCACCGCCAATCCAATAATATGGTTTTCCACGTGGGTCTAAACGTTTATGGATTATTGGCGTATACATCCTTTTTCCTAATTTTGTAACTTCAAATTCTTCATTAACCGGATTATCTGGTATATTTATGTTCAATAAATCAATTCCTTCAGGTAATCCTTTTTTCAAAACGATTTTAGCTAATTTATTAAGCATCTTTCCTGCAAAATCGAAATCTATTTCAATTTCACCGTTTTCAAATTTTATATCGTCCCTTGCGACTTCCTGTGAAATGGCTATTGTTGGAATTCCAAAGCTTGCCGCTTCAATGGCAGCTCCTAAAGTTCCTGATGTTGTTAGTTCTGCTTGGCCCAAATTAAATCCTGTATTTATCCCTGAAATCATAATGTCAGGTTTTTCATCAAGAATTTCAAATAGTCCGATAGTTACTGCATCGGTTGGAGTTCCGCTTACTCCATAGCCTACACTTCCATCTTTCAATGTATGTTTATTTACTCTTAATGGTTCATAAAGGGTTAGTGCATGCCCTATACCACTTTGTTGAGTTTCTGGAGCGATTACATATGTATCACATAATTCTTCTACTGCTTTTTTTGCAGTTAAGATTCCTGAAGCAGTTATGCCATCATCATTACTTATCAATGCTTTCATATATTAATTAAGATATAACCTTGTTAAAATATTTTTATCTTTTAGGGGTCCATATGATAAACTTTAATAATAATTTAATTTATAAAATATATTATTAATTTTTTGAAAAAACACATGCGGGTGGAAATTTGGAAAAACCACAACTTATTAATTTTATAGCTAAGGTAATGGAGGACTCTGGTTTCAAGGTTTATAAGAATTTTAAAACCTCTCAGAGAGTTATAGATATATATGCTATTTTACCTACTAATATTGGGGATTTTGGTGTAGTTGTAGCATGTAAAAACTATGATAAGGACTTTGAAATTGGAGTGGATGTTTTAAAAGAAATGGAGGAAGTTGGAGAAAGTCTAAAAGCATCTAAGGTGACTATTGTTTCTTCTTCTTATTTTTCAAGCCAGGCAACAAATTATGCGCTTAGAAAAAATATTAAATTGGTAGACCGGGACAATTTGCTTGAGCTTGCTAAAAAATATCAGGATAGAACTTCTCAAACCACTTTGGACAATACATCATATGATGGTGGAGCATCCGCATATATCGAAGAGGAATATCCTGAATATACTTATGATGCTTCTGATATGGAATATCTAATGCAAAGAAGAGATCAAAATCCTGTTGTTTATAAGAACACTCTTTATAGGGAAACTGGCGAAAACCATTCTGGAGGTTTGTCTTCCTTATTAAATAGGGGAGGAGCCATGGTCAAGGATGCCGGTTACGGTTATACTACTTTATATAATTATGACCAAAGAACAAATGTTCGCGAGTCACTGTTCTTCAGATTAATTCAAAATCCGATTATAACAATTATTGTGGTTGTTATTATTTCTTATCTTTTATCATTCATCTTTGGTAACCTTTTAAGGATGGATGCTGGAATTACAGGATTAATTGAAATGATTGTAGCTTTAGTTTTATCATATGGCTTGTCATTAATGACTGTAAGAAATAGTGATTTTATTGTAAGGGGAACATTCATCTTCTTTATCTCATTAGTAATCTTAATTATATTAATTTTTGTTTAATTTAATATAATTAAAATTAATTATTATTAAAATCAATCCTAAAAGATATAAGAACCAAATCATTATGTCTGTGGGTCCGGTTTCTATCCAAATTAATGTGTGTGTTAGTATAATGGAGTAAATTCCAACTCCTATTCCTTTTTTTATTTTATGTACCAATTGTAAAAATGCTCCCATAAACAGCATCTGAATTGTTAATCCGATTAATCCGAAATCAAGGTAAACAGGTCCAAACATTGTGGAAGTTAAGCAAACATCGTAATGCAGTACGTATTGTCCAATGAATGTTCTAGGACTTCCTGATGAAAAAATCATGCTTAAGATGTGTCCATGTGTGGTTCCGCCTAATGGAATTATTTTTTCAAATACTTCTAATGTGAATGCTGCCCTATAGAAAAGAAGTTCCAAAGGATTCAATGTCCAGTGTTGGTTTGCAATTGATTGTGATGCAATATATCCTACTGCAAGCAATCCGACAGCAATTATAGCTATAAAAATTATTCCAATCTTTCTTGATATTTTATTAAGATAAAAAAGTGTGATGAATGAGCTTACTAAAATTCCAAGAACTGATGTTCTGTATCCGTTCAATCCAAAAATCAATGCTCCCAGAATCACGAGCAACAAATATTTTTTATTGTAATATTTTGCAAGCAGGAGGTTTATCATTATTAAAAACAGTGGATAAGCTACTCTCCAGATGTTTGTTGTAGCATTGGATTTCAAAACGCTATTGAATAGGGGAATTCCTCCAAGCAGTACCATATTCAAAGCCTGTAAAATTAATGCAGCAATGACCAGTATTAACAGAAGTTTTTCGGATAAAAAGTCCAGATTTTTGGTCTCATCTATGCTAATTTTGTATTTAATGCAAACTGCGCCGACTGTAAAAATGATACATGCAAAAATGACGGTTAGTATAACTTCTAGTTTTAGAGGGTCTTCAAATCTGTAATTGAATGATCCGATATATCCCATTGCCAAAAATGCAAGTATTGCAACTACAACCAATAAAGGCTGGAAAAAATCAATTTTTTCAAATTTCATTTTTATCCTCCTAGTTCACGAGATGATATGGCCAGATTTCCTCCAAAGTTAGGCATTGCCGCAACATGGGTATGCACATAACTTGCAAGTGTATTTCTTTCCATAAATCCGTCATGATTATTGTATGAACCTTTTCCTCTTAATATTTTAAATGCTAAATCATGATGGATATTGTTTTCATCAACCAGTACTTTAGAATAATGGAATTCATGTCCATGGAATTTTTCACCTTTTTTTGAGATGATGTTGTCCTCTGTGACTTCAGCAATGGTATACTTTAGTGCCTGCACCCTATCTGTTAAAACTGCCTTGTAAGGATATACACTAACAACTTTATCTTCATGGATAGAATTCATAAGATACATTAAACCGCCACATTCGGCAAAAATAGGCCTATCTTCTAGGTGGAAAGTGCGGATTTCTTGAAGCATTTTTTCATTTGCACTAAGTTCTTTTGAAAAGAGCTCAGGATATCCTCCTCCGATATATAGTCCGTCAACATCAGGCAATCCTTCGTCGTTTAAAGGTGAAAAGTATTCTATTTTAGCTTTGTTTGCCTCTAAAGATTCTATATTTTCCTTATAATAAAAGTTAAATACTTCATCATATGCCACTCCAATTTTTACCTTTTGTTTATTTAGCTTGTTCCAAATCGGAACAATGTCTGAAGTGATTTTCGGAGCTTCACCGGCAATTTCAACCAGTCTGTCCAAGTCGATTGAATTTTTTATTACATTTGACCAGATGTCAATGTATTTAAGAGAATTTTCTTTTTCACGAGCAGGAACAAGACCTAAATGTCTTTCTTCTATTGATATTGAATCATCACGTATGATTCCACCGATAACCTCGGTTTTAGTTATCTCTTCAATCGATCTTTTTGTTTTTTCGTAGTGTGCCTTGTTTTTAACTTTGTTTAAGATAACTCCAGCAATATTAATTTCTGGATCAAGCGCTTTAAAACCCAAAACCAATGCGGCGGCACTTTTAACCAGACTCCTTGAGTTTATGATTAATATAACAGGTGCCTTTAGGGATTTGGCTATTGAAGCGGTACTTCCTATATCATTTACAGAATCAATTCCTTCATAAAGTCCACGAACACCTTCGATTATGGCAATGTCTTTTCCATCCATAGCCTTTAGATAGGAATCTCTAACCTGTCCGGATTCCATAAAAAATGAATCCAGGTTTCTAGAAACATTACCTGTGGCCAATGTGTGGTAAGATGGGTCTATATAATCCGGTCCAACCTTAAATGGTTGAACATTGTATTTTTCGCTTAAAGCTTTCATAATTCCGGTAGATATTGTGGTTTTTCCGACAGCACTACCAGTTCCTGCTAAAATGATTCTCATAATATTAAGTTGTCTTATGTTATATTAATTAATTGGTTTTTTTGTTAGCTTCAGTTTAGATTATCTAAAAATTGTGTTAAAAATAACTAAAAACATGATTTGTACTTTTGCAAAAATCAATAGGGTTCTGCAAATTTTTTTACATGAGCTATTTTTATATAATATTAAAAATAAAATTTAAACCATAATATATGGTGATTAAATGAGAATTTTATTAATCCATTCTGATTATTTAAATTACAATGTAAAGAATAAAACACCTGTTGCTAAAGAAATCGACGACGCTCAAATGGAAGGTGCCTTCGATGACTCTTTAGTAGTATTTACAAGTGTTGAAAAAGATGATGAAAATAATCCAGAAGGTATTGTTAAAAATTTAGTCAGTGAAGTCATGAAAACCAATGAACAAGTTAACGCTGAAAATATTGTTTTATATCCATACGCTCACTTATCTTCTTCATTAGGTTCTCCAAAAATAGCTATTCAAATTTTAAAGGATACTGAAGAAGCTTTGCTTGCTGAAAATTTAAATGTTAAAAGAGTACCTTTTGGATGGTATAAGGCGTTTGAGATTTCCTGTAAAGGTCACCCATTAAGTGAACTTTCAAGAACTATTACTGCAGATGTTGAAGAAGAGAAAGTTGAAAGAAAACCTTCAAAATGGCAAATCCTTGAAGGGGACAAAATTACTCAAATCGATGACTTCAACTTTGAAAACAGAGCTTTCAAACAACTTGTTGATTATGAACTTGGACAAGGTGCATCCGATGAAGGAGAACCGCCTCATGTCAAATTGATGAGAGAAAAGGAAATATGTGATTATGAACCTGCATCTGATGTTGGAAATCTCAGATGGTATCCAAAAGGAAAATTAATTAGGGATTTATTAGCTGATTATGTTTATGATTTAACTGTCGACCGTGGGGCAATGCCTGTTGAAACTCCAATTTTCTATGATTTGGACAATCAAGCAATTTATGAACATGCTTACAAATTTGGTGAAAGACAATACAGAACCGACACCAAAAAGAATTTAATGCTTAGATTTGCGGCATGTTTCGGCGCATTTAGATTGATGTCTGATTCATATTTGACATGGAAAAATTTCCCTGCTAAAATCTTTGAATTAACCAGATATAGTTTCCGTTTTGAGAAAAAAGGAGAAGTTGTTGGTCTTAAAAGATTAAGGGCATTTACCATGCCTGATTGTCACTCATTCTGTTGTGATGTACCTTCTTCTTTGGAAGAATTCTCTCAACAGACTGATATGTGTATGCAAACAGGTATAGATTTGAATCTTGACTTTGAAGTGATTTTCAGAGCAACCCAAGACTTCTTTGAAGAAAATGAAGAATGGATGTATGAAATTGCCCACAAGTTCAACAAACCAATTCTTTTAGAAATCTTGCCTGAAAGACACCACTACTGGGTATGTAAAATCGACCTGGCAAATATCGATGCTTTAGGCCGTCCAATTGAAAATCCTACTGTACAAATAGATGTTGAAAGTGGTAAAAGATTTGACATTACCTATTTGGGAGAAGACGGCAAGCAATATAATCCTACAATCTTGCACACCTCACCGACCGGAAGTATCGAAAGGGTTTTATGTGCAATGCTTGAAAAAACCGCAATTGAAATCAATGAAAGATCTCCAATGTTGCCAACTTGGTTAAGCCCAATTCAAGCAAGAATATTAACCATTGGTGAAGCACACAAGGAATTTGCAGATGAATTGTATGCCAAAATCAATGCTTCAAACATTCGTGTAGATGTTGATGACAGGGATGAAAGTGTTGGTAAAAAAATCAGAAATGCATCCAAAGAATGGATTCCTTACATTTTTGTTGTAGGTGACAAGGAAATGGAATCTGGTAAATTCCAGGTGACTGTACGTGAAACCGGTGAAAAGGTTGAAATGACAGTTGATGAATTAATTGATGAAATCAATACAAAATGTGAAGGAAAACCTTTCAGAAAATTTCCTTTGCCTAAGGATATTTCAAAAAGGATTAACTTCCAATAATTATATTTACAAATAAAAACATATTATAAAATGTTATTATATAACGGAGGAAATTTAATGGACCCAATGTATAGAATAGGTGAAGCTCTTATTGGAGACGGACCTGAATTAGCTCACGTTGATTTATTAATCGGTGATAAATTCGGACCTGTTGGTCAAGCTTTCGCTAATGGATTATCCAATTTATCAGTTGGACACACTCCATTGACTAGTGTAATCAGACCAAACTTAATGACTAAACCAGCTACTTTAATTATTCCTAAAGTAACTGTTGGAGATTTAGAAGATGCAAGTAAAATATTTGGACCTGCACAAACTGCTGTTGCAAGGGCAGTAGCTGATGCTGTTGAAGATGGCTACATTCCAAAAGATATTGTAGAAGACATCGTTATTAACGTAAGTGTATTCATTGATCCTTCTGCTAAAGATTTCAGAAAAATTTATCAATACAACTACGGTGCAACCAAATTAGCTATTAGAAGAGCTATGGAAAATTACCCATCCATCGACAAAGTACTTGCAGAAAAAGACCGTGGAACTCACCCAATTATGGGATTCAAAGTCAAAAAACTTTGGTCACCACCATACTTGCAAGTTGCACTTGACCTCGATAATGAAGCAGCAATGGAAAGAATCATTAGTGATTTACCTGACAATGACAGAATTCTTCTCGAAGCTGGAACTCCACTCGTTAAAAAATTCGGTGTTGGAATCATTGGTAAAATCAGAGCATTACGTCCTGATGCATTCATTATTGCTGACTTAAAAACTTTAGACGTAGGTCGTGTAGAAGTTAAAATGGCAGCAGACGAAACTGCTGATGCAGTTGCAATCTCTGGTCTTGGTACTGTTGAATCTATTGCTAAAGCTATTCATGAAACTCAAAAACAAGGTATCTATTCCATCCTTGACATGATGAATGTAGCTGAATTCGAGAAAAAATTAGCAAAATTGCCTGAAGATTTAAAACCTGACATTGTTTTATTACACAGAAATGTTGATATGGAAACCTACAGGGCAGAACATGGTGAAGACACTAGTGACATGACTGAATGGGGTAACATTAAAGACATCAAATCAGCTCTTGGTCCTAAAGGATTAATTGCTGTTGCTGGTGGAATCAAACCTAATAATGTTGAAGAAGCTATAAACAAAGGTGCAAACATCATTATTGCTGGTAGATACATTATTGGTTCAAGAGATGTAAGAAGAGCTGCACAAGACTTCTTAGAACATTTCGACCCAGACCCAGACAACATGAGACTTGCTATGGACGAAGACGAAAATATTGAAGTAAAAGATGACTAGTAAATTAGATTAATTTCTAATTTATTTTCTATTTTTTTTAAAAAAGGAGTTTTTATTATGGGATTTTGTAATTCATGCGGTAGACCAATTGTCAGAGAAGATTATGGAACCAACAAGGACGGAAGTCCAAACGATGAATTTTGCATTGATTGTTATCAAAATGGAGAGTATACAGAACCTGATATAACTCTAAATGAAATGATTATAAGAAAATCAAAAGAAATGATGGAAAAAAATCCTAGATTGCCGGAAACCCAAGCGACTGGTATTACTACAATGTTTATTCCGGGATTGAAAAGATGGAATCCTGAGTTTCAGGATGATTATAAAACTCTTTAATTTCCACTATTTAAAATAAATTCTTTAACTTTATTAGCTATGTATTCATCGTGGCTTCTAGTGGATTTTATATTATATATTTCTTCTTGCAAATCGTTGAATTTGTCAACTAAATCATTATATTCCAAGCGTAATGAATCGTAATCTTTTTCTAAATCTTCATTGAGCTCATAAATCTCTGCATAACTGGTTTTTGTACTGAGATTTTCATGTTTTAATTGATCATATTTGCTGGTGATTTGGTCATAGCTGTTTTTGATACTTTGATGTTCCTCTTTTAGGGTGGAACATTTTGTTTTTAGATTTTTATTTTCCTCTTTAATGCTTGAATATTTGGTTTTGAGATTTTCATTTTCTGTTTTCATATTAACGAATTTTGTTTTGAGGTTTTCGTTTTCTATGATTAATTTGGAATGCTTGTCTCTTATGGTTTCATTTTCTTTTTTCAAGCTGTCAATATTATTTCTATTCATGGTGTTGTATTGATTTTCAATTTCGGTGATGACTTCATTTTTTGCAGCGATTTCAGCTTTAAGATCTTCAATTTCTTTTTCATATTCTAAAGTAGATGGGTTAATGTTATTCTCAAGTTGTTCTCTCAATTCCTTCACTTCCTGGACATGCAAATAATTAGCTATTTTTAAAGACTCACTCTCTTCCTCTCTACTTTTAAATGTTTCAATCTCGCTGTGGGGTATAATCAAAACTTCTTCCTGGTTATTGTATATGTCTTCATTTTTTGGAACGGTGATTTGAATTTGTTCTGTAGTATATTTCTTTCTTTCACCGTTTTTTAGAGTTCTGTGATACTCTCTTGAATATTTTTTTACAATACCTTTACCTATTTTCATATTATACCCTTCGCTTATTATGTTGTATATATTGTGTTTGAGAGTATAAATATTTTTATTAAAATTGATTTTTTTAAGGATTTGTCTTTTTTTGAACAGTAATACTTTTTTCCAATATTTGCGAAATAAGTAATACTTTAAATATATTTATTAATATTAAAAGTAATAATTAATACTGGTTTTTATATTAATGGTAGGTAGTATTATGTTTTGTTTAAAAAATAAGAAATATTTTTGTTTATTAATTTTATTAATAACGATATTTATCCTTCCTCATTCATTTGCATTGGATAATTCCACTTCAAATGATTTGTCTATTTCGGATAATGATAATACTGTATTAACAGATAATGTTGTTGAAGAGTCTGTAAGTAATAATAATTTAATGAGTGATTCATCCAAATCTCAGAATATCACTTTATTTATTGTAAGTGATAATCCCGGAACTAACATTTTGGATAAAGCCAGTGATGAATTGAGCGGTTCTCAAAATTTAAGTAATATTAATTTGGTTATTCGCAGCGGTGAGCAGATAAAGGAAATGAATGATGTTGAACTGGTAAATCTGCTTTCTTCAAGTGACGGATTTGTTGGTGAATGGATAAGCAGTGATGTAGATTCAGTTTTAACAAGTATTTTAGGTAAATATCCTGAATTATCAAATAAAAAGTTGTTTCTTATATTAGAACCTCCTTCAGGTAAGTTAAACTCTGGTTCAAGCTCAATAGGTTTGATTAGAAACAATACAATAAATTACAAAAAGATTTTCACATCTTTTTCCGACCAGGAATTGATTTCATATTTTGAAAATACAAAAAGAGGCAAAAACTATGCCGATGTTTATAATTACATAAACAGAAGCGCCACAAAATTCAACCCTCTGTTCAATCAGATGGTCCTTTATAAAAATATAAATGATAAGGAAAATCTTAAAAATCAGATATTGTACACATTAAACTTCTTGGGCACTAATTTCGAAGTCAATGCTCCAACATTTACCGGTGTAAAGCAGTATGGAATTTATAGGGACAGGTGGTATTCCCTTGATGAGTATATTGCAACTTTCTTCAATTCAGATAATTCCAGAACTATCGGTATACTGGAAAGTACAATGTATATCGAATCTCAGCAATTGCATCCATGTTATGGTATTATAGAAGCATTAGAATCAAGGGGATATAATGTAATCCCTATTTTTGCTGCAGGAGGATCTGCCGAACAATTGAAAGTTATGATTGAATCATGGACAAGTGCAAAAACAGATTATTCAGGATTTTTAACTAATCCTTCAAATTATGATATTTATGTTGATGCAATAGTCTCCATGGTTGCTTATGGTGTCGGAGGCCAAAATTTTTCCAATGCTACAAACTTTTTTGAAGAGGTAGGCGTACCTGTATTTAGGGCCGTACACTCCGATTATGTTTCTAATGAAATGTGGGAATTGGGATCTACTGGTCTTACAACAGAAAAAAGTGATAAATGGTGGCATATTACCATTGCTGAAACTCAGGGAATCATTGATGCAACATTTGTCGGCGGTCAATCAAAGTATATTTCCAATAGAACAGGAGCGCAGATTACTACCTACATTCCTTACACTAGAAATATTGAGCTATTAGCTGACAGAATTGATTCTTGGGTTGATTTGAAATACACTCCGAATGTTGATAAGTTAATTTCAATAATTTATTATAACTATCCGCCAGGAAAGCAAAATATCGGTTCAAGCTACTTGGATACCATAACAAGTATTTACAATATGCTTATAACTTTAAAAAATGCTGGTTATGAGGTTGGCGAGTTACCTGCTAACGTTTCCGAACTTGAAAATTTAATGCTTAAATGCGGTATTAATGTAGCTACCTGGGCACCGGGAGAACTTGAAAAACTAGCTAACCAGTCAGGCGTTACATTATTGCCTGTTAAAGAATATACAAAGTGGTTCAATTCATTGGATGACATTGTTAAAATACAAGTTACAGATGGGCCTGTCGCTTACATTGGTGAACTTTCAAGGCGTGCAGTTGAGCTAAACTATACTGCAACCATTGGTGATACAATTGATGATTGGTATAATCAGGTTGTTGCTCTGCTTCCAGAAGAAAATGCCGATAAATCCAAAAGAGTTTTAGATAACATTGTATCCAGTTTAAAAGATTATACTAAAACTCGAGATGTGAAATATTATAATCTATTCCTGAAATACTTTGAAGAGTTTAAGAAGTTGAACATTTCAGGTTTGAATGGTTGGGGAAATGCACCTGGTAACGTAATGGTCGTTAACAGAAACGGTGTTGATTACTTTGTCATACCTGGTTTGACTTATGGAAATATATTCATTGCTCCTGAACCTCAAAGGGGATGGGAATCTGACATTGAAAACCTGTATCACTGTACTGCCGTAGCTCCAACCCATCAGTATTTGGCGGCTTACTACTATATGCAGACCAAATACCATAATGCAATGATTTTTGTTGGAAGACACGCTACACATGAATGGCTGCCTGGAAAAGAAATTTTACTCTCAGCCACCGATTACGGATCAGTTGTAGTCGGAGATGTCCCACAATTATACTTCTATATTGCAGATGGTTTGGCTGAAGCTATTCAGGCAAAAAGAAGAGGTTTTGCAGTTATAATTTCACATTTGACCTCTCCAATGTCTTACACTCATTTATATGGAAACTTGTCTGTTGCGGCTAATTTGGCAAATGACTATGCTGCCAATCCGAATGCTGGGACTGCCAATAAATTGCGTGATTTGATTATAAAAAATGATTACTATATCAATTTGGGTCTTTCAAAGGATGAAGTAAAAACTATCGCTGCTTCTTCTCTTGTTGAAAAAGTAAATAAGTTTTTAGTGGAGATGCAGTCTACCCTGTATCCTTTAGGACTTCATGCTTTGGGTCAATTCTGGAGTGAGCAGGACTTGGCAAGTACAGTCTCAGCAATGCTGTCTTATGATTATGCTCTTGACAATAATCAGGGTGTTTTAAATTTATTCACTCAACTTTCAAATGGATACTTCTCAAAGGAATATAATCAGCTATCCGCATCTCAAAGGGAATTCATCCTAAACAAATCCTATGATATCGTAAAGACATTGATTTACTGGGATGTTGACACGGTCAATAATCTTTTGATAAGTCAAAATCAAAAATTCGACAACCCTACATTTTTAGCTTGTCTTGAACTGGCTAAAAAGTATATTGACCTTATTAATTTCAGCGTTTCAAATGAACTGAATGCAATGATTGATGGATTAAATGGTAAATATGTTCCGGTCGGTGAAGGTGGAGAACTTGTAATAAAACCTGCAATTCTTCCGACAGGTAAAAATATGTTCCAGGACCAGTCATCTGAACTTCCAACAATGGATGCTTGGAATTATGCAAAAAACCTTGCTTTATTAACCCTTGCTGATTTGGATGATGACACTGAAAAGATTATCATGGGAATCTGGTGTGTAGAAACAGCAAGAGATGATGGTGCATTGGTTTCTGTTGTTCTTTACTTGTTGGGTATGAAACCTGTCTGGACAGACTCATCAAGTGCAGGTTATGACGATGAAGGAAATCCAACAGGTAAAAAAGTGAGTGCAATGCCTGAAGTAATCAAATTGGATGATTTGACCCGTCCTGACGGTTGGGATAAAAAAAGAATTGACGTAACCGTAATCACAAGTGGGCTATTTAGGGATTTATACTCATCACAATCTATCTTGATGGATAATGCATATCGTGTTGCACTTGCGAGATCATACTTAACATTAATAGGAAATGCTACTTTGATGAATTCTGCACAGGGTAAGAAATTACGTGAAGCTCTTGAAGGAGTAATGCAAAGCATTAACTATTATGGAGTTTATAACGAGCCGTTGGATTCAAATTATGTGGCACAGCATTGGATTGAAGATACATTGTTCTATTTAAGTCAGGGTTATAATGCAACTTATGCAGGGGAATGTGCAATAACCCGTATTTTTGCACCACCTAATGGAGATTATGGTGCAGGAATATCAAAATTGGTATCAATGTCATGGACATGGAACGATACAAGCGAACTTGCAGACTTCTACCTTGGAAGAATGGGTAACATGTATTCCAAAAACTATTGGGGAGATACAAATCCATTGGTATTCCTAAGGGCTCTGTCAAACTCCGATACAATTGTGGCCAGTCGTAACACTAACCAGTATGGTGTACTTGATAACGATGACTTCTTTGATTACTGGGGCGGTTTGTCAATGACTGTAGAAGATATTTCCGGCAAGGCTCCTAAATTCAACGTGTTGATGTATGCGGATAAAAACAATGCATACATTTCATCATTGGAGGAAGTAATGTATAAAGAAATTGCTGCAAGGTATGATAATCCGGATTGGATTAAAGGAATGATGAAAGAAGGTTACAGCGGTGCCCGTTACATGTCAAATAAATTTGTAAGCAATTTGCATGGATGGCAAGTGACAAGACCATCAGCAGTATCAGATGACTTGTGGAATAGAATTTATGATACTTATTACAATGATAAATACAATATTGGCGTTAAAGATTGGTTGATGAGTGGTAACAATGCATATTCACTTATTTCCATGAGTGGAACAATGCTTACAACTATCCATGAGGGTTATTGGAATGCAGATAAGGCAACAATAAGTGATATAGCAAATACATGGGCTCAAGCAACTATTCAGAATGGTGTGGCATGTTGTGATTGTAGTTGTGGTAACATTGCAATGATGCAATGGGCTGTGCAATATGTCAATCCGGATATTTTGGCACAACTACTTCCTAAATTATATGAGGCAACTAAAAATCCGGTTTTCAAGAACAATACTCAATCAACTCAGCCACCGGAAACTGAATCAAATGATATTCAAAAGGAAGCTTCAACTCAAAATCCAGTAAAAGGATCAATTTCATCTGCAACTGTTAAAACAAATTCCAGTTCAACAACTTCTCAAACCACTGCTCAAAGTGGAGATAATGCTCAGGGGGAAGCATTTTCAAATGTAGGTGCTGGAAGTGAATCAGTACAAGCTGGAAGTTCATCTGCAGAGGGAGCAGATGTTAAAAAATCAGTTGAAATAAATCCGATATCTTCTCAATCAGCCAGCGAAGTTGGTTTATCAATAGTTGCTGTTTTAGCTATTTTGTGCTTGATTATGGTTGTGGCTGTCGGATACTTTAGAAATGAAGATGATAAAGATAAAGTTCAAGATTTAGATAAGCTATTTAATGAAAGAGGGTAAGTTTATGGATGCAATTAATATTTTATGGCAACTTGGAATATTGTCAGCGGTTTTAATTTTTGGAGTCAAATTGGGCCTTGCTACAGGCCTTGCAAATATGTCAAAGAAATATTTGGCACTAGTGTCAATAGGATATGGTGGGGGAGTTTTAATATTGACGGAAATTTCCTCATTTTTCACAGACCAAATTACGGATTTAATTTATACATATAACTTTGAATTTTTCTTAATCATGGCAATAATCATGATTTTGGCAGGAATATTTACAATTAGGGAATATAAAGTATTTGAAAAAAATACCACTGCAGCCACTTGTATGGCGGTAGTTGCTCCATGTCCTTGTTGTTTTGGTTCAATTATAGTGAGTATAATGCTTGTGGCGCCTACTGTAGGTTTAGGATTGATGAATTTAAGTCTAATTGTAGCTTTGGCATTAGTTTTAACAATTGTTGTGACTTATTATGCTTCTAATTACTTGGTAAAATTCATTGATAAGCCTTATCCAATAGTATTGGGCAATTTCATGTTCTTTTTAGGAATTTATTTCCTATTGTCTGCACTGTTCTTGCCGAATATTACTGCAATGATTCAAAATCCTATGGAAGCAATATCAATATCATCTCCATATTCATTAATTGGAGCATTAATATTGGTGCTTGTTGTAGTGGCTATTGGTGGAGTAATATCTAGGAGAAACAGTAATTTTAATTAGGTGATTTAATGGTAACAACAATTCCTGGAAGTGAAGTATTAACCTCAACATTAAACATGATTTCACAGAGTCTGCAAATTCCTGTAATCATATTCTTGGTAGTTTTTGCAGTCTTTGCGGTACTTGCAATTGGTGGTTTGATTTCCGAATATACCTCAAGAAAGAAAATCACTCCCGAGCTAATTGAGGAATTGATCTATTCTATATCAAATGCAACTTCTTTAGATGAAATAAAAAACGTTATTAAAAATGCCAATATTTATGAATCTCAAAAAGTTGTTTTAATTAAGATTTTACGTGCAAATTCCCTAACTCCAGAATCAAGACATGCGCTTGCTAAAAAATTGGTTGAATTCGAAGAAAATAAATTCGCAAAATCAATCGAAAGAACCGATGTTGTTACACGTATCGGACCGACATTAGGATTGATGGGTACTTTAATTCCTATGGGGCCGGGTCTTGCTGCTTTGGGGGCTGGTGACGTAAATACTTTGGCTAATGCTATTATCGTTGCTTTCGATACAACTGTTGTAGGTATTGGTGCGGGAGCTGTAGCTTATTTTGTATCCAAAGTAAGGCGCAGATGGTATGAAGAGTATTTGTCTAATTTGGATGCACTTGCAGATGCATTGCTTGATAAATTAAACCAATAAGAGGTTTTGGTGATGGTTCGCGATAAATCTAAAAAACGTTTTTCCGAAGGTGAAGAAGACCCGATGGCTGGAACCTCAAATCTTGTAGATGCAATGCTTGTTATTGCAGTTGGTTTATTAATATTTGTTGTTATAAGCTGGAATATGCAGAGTGTGGTTTTCCAAGATAATCAAAATCCTCAGAAAGCCATTCAAGAGTCTTCGCCTGATGTAACGGAAGTCAGCGAAGGACAAACACTGAATGATACTCCTGAATCTTCAAACAGTTCCGGTCAGGGCTATATGGAAATGGGTAAAGTTTATAAAGATCCTTCAACGGGTAAGCTGATTATGGTTGAAGGATAAAAGTAATACTTTTGATTTTTAATCATTAACCAATTAGTATTACTTTTTTCTTATTTTTTTAGAATATTTATTACTTTTTTTCAAAATAACATTACATGCATATATATTTTTCTCTTTTTAAGGCCGAATAAAAAGTTTTATAAGAGTATTACTTTATAATAATATAATAGTATTATTAGTAATATAATAGTTATTTTTATTATTACTAAATACTTAAGAGAAATGTAATTAAGTGAGATTATGAAAAATAAAAGTTTAATATTTTCAATATTTTTGGTTTTCATAATTGTTCTTAGTGTTAGTGCCATATCTGCTCAGGATGTGGATAATGCTATTTCTACAAGTGGTGATGAAACGGTTATTGGGGATTCTGAACAAGTTTCAGGAGATGTGGATGTTGCAACTGAAAATCCATGGTCTACAAGTGGTGAATTAAGTTATGACATTCCTGCTGATGCTAAGACAATTAAAAGTGCTGATGTTTATGTGAATGTTTATAGTGGTAGTGCTCAAAATACTTACGGTGCGAATGCAAATATAAGTATTTCTACCGCTAATGGAAATGCAAGTTACTCTGAATCTTTATGGACTGAAGACGGTTCAGCTGATGGTACTGTTTATACAGTAAATAATCATACTACTAAATGTTATTCAGATTTCATGGTTCATTATGATGTAACTAGCTTGATTCAAGGTTTAAATGGAACTAATTTAAAAATTAAGGTTGATACCTTTAAAATGGAAAATAAATCATTTGACGGAAGAATAAAATTTATGGGGTTAGTTTTAGCTTATGATGATGGGGACGACGATGTAATCAATTATTTGGTTGACGATAATCAAATTTGGACTAGTTCCAATAAAACTATTTCTTTTAACACAGCCTCATTTAACAATGTATTTGAAGCAAAATTAATCAATATTGCTCTTTCATCATCTGATGGAACTTATAAACTTAATGATGAATTTTTAACTGATTCAAAACATAAGGCAGGTAATTACTATCAATATAACGAATGGAATATAACTAATTACTTTAAAAATGGTAAAAATACTGAATTGTTTGTAATTCCTGGTCAAGGTTACTCTGGACCTTCTTATAAGAGTGTTCTTTCAGTATTGACTGCAAAATCAGTTATAAATTCAGCTGCTATTTCTAATTTTAAAGTAGTTGATAATTCTAAAGATGTTGTTTATCCTGGCTTTGCTAATAAATTGACAGTTACTGTTACTACTAATAAGGCAGGCAAATATGTTGTTGTTTTATTGGCTAATGGTACTGTTGTAAATTCTACTGAAGTTGATTTGGCTAGTGGTGATAACACCTTGACTTTGATTGACCCTACAATCAGGCCTTTGACTGATCATATCAAATATGACGGTTCCGGAAACTATGATACTGTAAATTACCAAACTCAAGTCCTGTTTGAAGGATTCTTATTGAATGAAACTTCTTATGGGGCTACTGTTTTGTATAATGGTTATCTTGGTAAGGATACTTATAATCAAACAGGTTTAGAATCTTTCTACACTACAACTATTACTGGAGATATTGTTATTTTAACTAATGGTACTTATGCAAGTGGTACTGGTAAATATGCATTAACCAGTTTCCCGGTTGTTTTATCTGAAAATGATACTTTGGATAAAGCGTTTATTTATGTGACTTACACTTATGGTGGAACTAATGATAATATTAACATGTTTAATGTTACTTTGAACAATAACAGGTTAACTCCTGTTTTCTTCAGCCGTGATGCAAGTAACTTGAAGGCTAATAGTGGTTCTGGTGTAGTCGTTTATGATGTTACTGATTATCTTGTTAATGGTGATAATGTTCTTGATTTGAATAAGACTGGTTCTGCTGGTGTTTATCCAACTACTTTAGTCTACATGTATAATACTACCGGCAGCAAAGTTGAAAAAGATGTCTATATTTATAATGGTGCTGATTTATTAGGTTCCTATGGTGGACTCACCAACCCAATTCGCGTAGACTCT
>NZ_JAXJXF010000062.1:0-9645 GCF_036307625.1 Methanobrevibacter sp. | reverse complement strand
ATATTTAGTAAAAATTTTAAATAATTCTAAATTGAAATAATTAAATAAGTGATTATTATGGAATTTCCGACAACAAGAATGAGAAGATTAAGAAAAAATGCTAAAATAAGAAACATCGTTCGTGAAACTAAACTTGAAAAGGATGATTTGATTTATCCGATTTATTTCAAGGAAGAACTTCAGGGTGATGAAAAGGAAGAAATTTCATCTCTTCCTGGTGAATTCAGATATTCATTGGATAGTGGAATTGAATTTGCAAAACAGCTGGAATCAAAAGGATTAAAATCAATTATTGTATTTGGAATACCAAAAGAAGAAACCAAGGATGAAATTGCTTCTCCTGATTATTCAGCAACAGGTATTGTTCAAAAAGCTGTAAGAAGACTTAAAAAAGAAACAAATCTTGTTGTCATAACTGATGTATGTTTATGCCAGTACACTTCTCATGGCCATTGCGGAATGATTGTCGAAAATGATGACACTGATGATGGAATTGAAATTTTAAACGATGAAACTTTACCTTACATTGCTAAAGTGGCGGTTTCCCATGCAGAAGCCGGAGCCGACATTGTAGCGCCTTCCGACATGATGGATGGAAGGGTTGGTGCAATCAGACAGGCTTTGGATGATGAAGGATATCAAAATGTAATGATTATGTCATATTCCGCTAAGTACGCATCTGCATTTTATGAACCGTTCCGTGTAGCTGCATGCTCATCACCTCATGCGGGAGATAGGAAATCATACCAAATGGATCCGGCCAATGCGGTTGAAGCTATTAGGGAATGTGAACTTGATGTGATTGAGGGATGTGACTTTTTAATGGTTAAGCCTGCACTTCCGTATCTTGATGTTGTTCGTATGGTTCGCGATGAATTCATGCTTCCTTTGGTTGCATATAACGTAAGTGGAGAATATGCAATGCTTATGGCTGCTATTGAAAAGGGATTTTTAACAGAACGCGCAATCACTGAATCATTGCTTTCTATAAAAAGGGCTGGAGCAGACTTAATAATCACTAACTTTGCACCATATATACTTTTGAATGATGTGATAGAATGAATCCTGATGAAATTGCTAAAATTGCTCAAATAGCTTCTGTACTTGAAGTTAGTGGATATCCTAAGCCTGGAAACGTTCATCGTACACGTGATTATGATGACATGGTCTTTGAAGACTTTTTAATTAGTGGAATTGTAATTGGGGATTCAATTCGTGAAGCATGCACTGATGTTGATATTGAAAACCCTAAATTGGGCAAATATATTCTGCAGGCTGTTGGTGAAACAGACAGGTGGATAAAAAACAATACCAATTTGGGAATCGTTATGATGATAACGCCTATTGCTGTTGCTGCTGCCATAAGTGATTCATTTGATGACATTCGCCAAAACATTAAATTGTTGATGGGAAATACTTCAGTTGATGATGCGTGTGATTTGTATGATGCAATAAATATCGCTGATGCAGGTGGAATGGGTGACCAGGATGAATATGATGTTGCAAGCGACAATGCTAAAAATGAGCTTAGGCAAAACAATCAGACAATGTATGATGTATTGAAAATTTCAGCTCCTTGGGACATGCTTGCACGTGAAATGACTTCAGACATGCCTGCCGTTTTTGAAATAGGCTATCCGACCTATCATGAGCTTAAAGAAGGAAAATCCCAAAACCATTCTTGTCTTTTGACATTTCTGACAATACTGTCTCATGTTCCGGATACTTTGATTTCAAGAAAATATGGTGATGAAGAGGCGCTTAAAATATCATTGATGACCAGAGATTTGCTTAAAATGAAGGATTCCGATGATTTTATGGATAGGGTTGCAGAATTTGATGACTATTTATTTAAAAATAAGTATAATCCTGGAACTACTGCAGATTTAACTGCAGCTTCAATTTTTGTAAGTTATTTGAAATCCAATTTCGAATAATCTTTTTTTCTTTTTTCTTTTAAAGTTCTTTTTTTAGACTAACAATCGTTAGTTTTATATTGTATAACTAACAACTGTTAGTTGATGAAGGTTAACAATAGGGATAAAATATTCGATGTTTCAATTGATTTGTTCTCAAAATTTGGCTATGATGGTGTTTCCGTCCGCCAAATTGCTGGTGAAGTTGGAATAAAAGAAAGCTCAATTTATAATCATTATAATAGTAAGGAAGCTATTTTGGATTCTATTCTAAATTTTTACATTGAAAAGATGCTGTCCGAAGACATACCTCTGGAGGATGCAAGCGCAAATTTGGATGTTGGTTTTGATTATTTTTACCGGGCTGGACTTAATGCATTTGCAACACAGCTATTGGATGAAAAGATGTCCAAAATCACAAGGATAATTCTGATTGAATCATATCACAACGATAAAATTAAGGAATTTCTCAAAAAAAGTATTATTGATGATGCAATTGATAGTTGGATTAATCTATTTGATTTGATGAAGTTCAAAAAGTTAATACGGGATGATGTTGACTCAAGACAACTGTCCGAATCGTTTTATAAATACGGTCTGTTTCTCTTGTATGAGCATTACATTATCAATTATCCTGAAGATGATGAGAAATTCGTCAAGGAACTGTGCGAAAAGTCTGAAAGACATATTAACTTATTATATAATTCTGTAAGGAGGTAATGATGTGAAAATTAGATTAGAAACTGAAAAAGACTTTTTAAAAGTGGAAAAACTAGTTAGAAACTCCTTTTGGAATGTTTATCGTCCGGGAGCATTTGAACATTATATTGTACATCATTTAAGAAATGATGAAAGCTTTATTAAAAATCTGGCTTATGTTATTGAATGTGATGGTGAAATTAGGGGTCACATTAATTATTCTGTAGGTTTCATAGACTATGGCGATGAAGAAACTGATGCTGTTGTTTTAGGTCCGATTGCTATTGATAATGATTATCAAAATATGGGATGGGGTTCAAAATTAATTAGCTATACGCTTGACTTGGCAAAAAGTGAAAATATTCCATTTGTTTGTGTAATAGGGGATGAAAACTATTATCACAGGTTCGGTTTTGAATCCGCATCAAAATACAATATCTTTTTGGAGGGAACAGATACAAATGATGAGTGTCCATTCTTCATGATTAGGATATTTGATGAAAGCAAATTGAAAAATAAGCAGGGAATATTCCATAATCCTGATGTATTCGATGTTGATGAAGGGGATGTGGATGATTTTGACAGGCAATTTGAATTTAAGGAAAAACTGGTTTTGGAAGGCCAACTCAAGGAGCTATGATTATGAAATATGTTATTATTAATGGGTCTCCTAGGCGTAAAAACACTTGGAAAATGGTTGAATATGCAAAAAATAATTTAAAAGGAGATTTTGAAGAAATTCATTTGATGAAAGAGAAAATTCCGTTATGCAACGGTTGCTATAACTGTATTGTGGAAGGTGAGGATAAATGTCCTCATAATGATAAAATCAAACCGATAATTGATAAGATGAAGGAAGCTGACGGGATTATAATTGCTTGTCCGGTATATGCATTGAATGTAACTGCTCTTTTGAAGAATTTCTTTGATCATACTGCTTATTTGTATCACAGACCAGAGTTTTTTACCAAAAAAGCATTGGTTGTCGTATCCACGGCTGGAATAGGTCAAAAGGATGTTGCAAAATATATTGATGAAACATTAAGGCATTGGGGAGTAAATAAGGTATATAAGATTACTTATGCCTACGGAGCAAAGGATTTGCCTGACATAAAAAACATTGATGAGATTTCTAAAAAATTTGGAAAAGATGTTGGATCCAAGAAATTGCACGGTCCAAAATTGGGTGATATTGTATTTTTTGATGTTTGGAAGGCCATGGCATTATCAAATAATCCGATTGAGGCAGATAAGGAATTTTGGTTTAAAAATGATTTGGTAAATAAGGATTTCGCCCCTGAAGTCAAATTAAATATTTTTAAGAAGTTATTTTCAAAAGTGATGTTTTTAATATTAAAGAGAGTTATAAAATAACTATTGGAGGTTATTCGTGAAAAAATTTAAAAGGGTTGATAAGTTATTTTCTCTATGCGGACTTAACTGCAGTTTATGTCCTTCATTTGTCAGAGGTAACTGTCAGGGATGTCAGCAGGGGAGTCATTGCGCTTTAATGTGTCCATTTGTGCCATGCAGTATTGAACATGGGGACATTGCTTACTGTTTTGAGTGTGAAGAGTATCCATGTAATCATTATGATGGTGTAGATAAGAAAGATTCATTGATTTCTCATTTAAATCAGTTTAAAGACATGCAAAAGGCTAAAAGTATTGGTATTGATGAATATCACAAAGAGCAATTGCTTAAAATTGATATTTTAAATGAATTTTTAGAAAAATATGACAATGGTCACAGGGATGTATTTTTCTGTTTGGCTGTGAATTTGATGGATGTTGATGATTTAAACATTGTTTTAAATCAAGCAAGTAAATTAAGGGGTAATGATAAATCGGATGTGGTTAAACAAATGTTGATTGACAGTGCAAGTAAAAGAGGCATTGTTCTTAAACTCAGAAAAGGTGATTGGTGGTAATATGGTGGATAAAATAGCTTTAGCACCATGTAATGGAATGAGTGCAAACGGATTGGTATCACGCGTTGCAGTTGGTGACTGCAGAAAAGAGAATGAAAATGCAATATCAATTTGTATGGGTTCTACATCTGCAGATATTGAAGGCAAAAACAATGAAATGCTTAAAAAATACCCAATAGTTGCGGTTAATGGCTGTCCAAATGGATGTGTCAACAAAATTCTTGAAAATAAGGGAATTGATGTGGATGGTACTATTCCAGTCAATGAAATTTTAAATGAATATGAAGTATCTGCAAAAGACCCTTTCAGATTGGACAGCGAAGCTGAAGAATGTGTAAAAATAATAAGGGAAGAATTAAGTAAAACAATTGAAAAACTTATGGGGCTATGATTAATAACTATGAAAAATATAAATTACATTATGAATGTAGTAGTTATTAATGCAAGTCCGAGAAAAAGAGGAAATACTGCAAAATTGTGCAAAAGTGTAGTTGATGGTGCAAAAGACAATGGATCAGATGTGAAATATATTGATTTGTACAGTTATGATTTTAAAGGGTGCATGAGTTGTTTTGCATGTCATTTAAAGAAGAATTTTGAAAATCCATTATGTTTCTGGAGAGATGATTTGAAAGAAATACTTAAAACTTGCCTTAATGCTGATTCGATAGTTTTGGGAACTCCAATTTATTATGGATCAATTTCTTCATATGCTCAGGCGTTTTTGGAAAGGCTGCTTTTTGCAGCTGATACCTATCTGATTGATGAAGATGGAAACAGAGTATCCAAAATTAAAAAGGAAGTAAAGACTGCAATGATTTACACAATGAATGTTCCAAAGGAAATGGACTACTTTAACGGTGAAGACCAGCTTGCTATAATGCGAGGATATTTGACAGCTATTTTCGGCGAGTGTGAGTCATTATATGCTTATGATACAAAGCAATTCAAACAATACTCCGCTTATGTAAACAACATGTTTGATCCAGATTTGAAAGAAGAAAGTGAAAAAACTCAATTTCCGAAAGACTTGAAAAAAGCTTATGAGTTGGGTCAGAGATTATCTGTTGAATAATTGACAAACTATTAATATAATAAATTTTTTAAATATACTTATTTATTGCTGGTTAGTTGTTGATTAAAATGGAAGGAAAAAGGATAGTGAGAGCCGTTTGTTCTTTTATAATACCAGGTATTGGACAATTTTTAAACGGTCATTTTGGTAGAGGTATTCTATTTCTAATAATATTCATCGGATTGCTAATTGCTCTTTCAGCAGTTTTAGGCAGGGTATTAATTGCTTATGTTATTGGTATTGTCTATAGGTTGCTAATAGCATTCGAGGCTTATTATTCCTATGATGATTTTTAATCCTTTTTTTTAAAAATTTTACTTTTTTTTAGTTTTAACATTATCTTTATAAGTAAATTTAAACATATATTATTATATTATCAATTTATAAATCATGGTGTTTAAATGAGTGAGGATATTAAAAAAACCATTAGAGAATTACATATTTATGAAAAGAAACTTTTAAAAGAACTTGAATCTAATCCTGAAGCAACTCCTGAAGCTATTGCTGAAAACACAGGTATGGATATTAAATCTGTTATGAGTGCGGCAGGTTCACTTGCTTCAAAAGACATTATTGAAGTGGATAAGGAAGTCAAAAAAACATATTCACTAACAGATGACGGGCTTGAATATGCAAATAATGGGCTTCCTGAAAGAAGAATTTTAGATGTCTTGGCTGAAAAAAAAGAAATATCTATGAAAGATTTGGCTTCCGAAGCAGACATTGATAAAAAAGAAACAGGTATAGCTCTTGGATGGTTACGACAAAAAAATTGGGCGCAAATCGATAAGGGCGTAATCAATATCACTGAAATGGGTAAAGATTTTGCCGATAAGGCTGGTGTTGATGAAAAAGTTTTGGAATATCTTAAAAACAATGCTGATGGTGTTAAACTTTTCACCGATGATTTAAGGGATGGATTTAAAAAATTGACTGGTAGGAAAAATATTTTAAATATTAAAAAAGAAACCTCACATTCTTTTAAACTCTTACCAAAAGGTGAAGCTATATTGAAAGAAGGTTTCACAATTCAAGAACAAGCTACTCAATTAACACACCAACAATTAAAAGAAGGAGAATGGAAAAACTTAGAATATCGTCCTTATGATATTAATGCAGAAGCACCAGTTGCTTTTGCAGGTAAAAAACACCCGTTAAGGGAAATCATTGATGAAATTAGGGAAATATTCTTAAATATGGGCTTTATAGAAGACAATGGTGAATATGTTGAATCTGCATTCTGGAACTTTGATTCACTTTTCCAACCACAGGACCATGCCGCCCGTGAAATGCAGGATACATTTTATCTTAAAAATCCTTTGACATGTGATTTGCCTGATGATGATTTGGTAAAACGCACTGCTGAAACTCATGAGACAGGTGCAGATACTGGTTCTATTGGATGGAAATATGATTGGAGTGAAGATGTTGCTCGTCAAAGTGTTTTAAGAACTCACACTACAGGAATCTCTACAAAACATTTGTTTGAACATGAACCTCCAATAAAAATGTTTTCTGTTGGAAGGGTGTTCAGAAGAGAAACATTCGATTATAAACACTTGCCGGAATTCCATCAGGTAGAAGGACTTGTTTGCGGTCCGGATATCAGTTATCAAAATCTTTTGGGTACCTTAAAAGAATTCTATAAGAAACTAGGTTTTGAAGTAAGATTCAGGCCGGCTTATTTCCCATACACATATCTGTCAACAGAATCTGAAATTTATCTTGAAGAAAAGGGCAGTTGGATTGAGCTTGGTGGTGCAGGAATGTTTAGGCCTGAAGTATTAAAGCCATTGGGCATTGACCAACCGGCATTGGCATTCGGTATGGGTATTGAAAGGCTTGCAATGATTAGATATGATGTTGAAGACATTCGTATGCTTTACAAAAGTGATATTAAATGGCTTCGTGATGTGCCTCTCACAAAAGGAGTGGAATTATAATGTCAATCAAGTTAGTTTCTTGGAATGTCAATGGTATTAGGGCAGTTTCTAAAAAAGATGAATTTTGGGACTGGTTTGACAATACTGATGCCGATATTATTAACTTTCAGGAAGTAAGAGCTGATAAAGATAAGATTCCTAAGAAATTAACTGATGTTGAAGGTTTCCAATCTCATTTTAATGAAGCTGAAAAGAAAGGATACAGCGGAGTTGGAACATATTCAAAAATTGAACCTGTTGAAGTTGTTAATGGTCTTGGTGTTGAGGAGCTTGACAGTGAAGGAAGGGTTTTAAGAATTGAATATCCTGAATTTATTTTATATAATATCTATTTCCCTAACAGTGGAATGAATGCAAAAAGACTTGATTTTAAGGTGGATTTCTGCAATGCATTATTGGACCAGATTGTTGAGCTGAAAAATCAGGGAAAAAACATTGTAATCACAGGGGATTATAACATTGCACACAATCCAATCGATGTTTACAATCCTAAAAACTGTGAAGGAAAATCCGGTTATTTGCCTGAGGAAAGGGCATGGTTGGATGAACTTGAAAAAGCGGGTTTTATTGATACCTTCAGAATGTTTGATGAAGGCGAAAACAATTTCACTTGGTGGAGTTATCGTACAAAAGCACGCGAAAGAAATGCCGGCTGGCGGCTTGATTATTTTTATGTCAATGAGGAAATCAAGGACAATGTAAAATCTGCAGAAATTTTAAATGATATTTTCGGTTCCGATCACTGTCCTGTGACCTTGGAACTTGAATTTTAAAAATAAGTTTGATTGGTGATTATAATATTGTGTTTACATCACCAATATTTTCAACAATTGCAATATCTAATTTTTCTTTTTTAATGTAATCCCTGTCGTCTTCGGTAATGTCTGAATTTACAAGAATGGCGCTCATGCCTGCATTTACAGCACCTAAGGCATCTTCTTTAAATTTATTTCCAATCATCACAGATTTTTCAGGGTTACCGTTCATTTTTCTTAATGCAACGTCATAGATTAATCTGTTTGGCTTGTCTTTACCGACCTCTTCTGAGGTGATTACTGCATCGAAAAATGAGTGCACATTGAGCCTTACTAATTTTTCCCATTGCTTTATTGTAATGCCGTTTGAGATTACGGCTAAACGATAACCTTGGCTTTTAAGATAGATTAATGTGTCAATGGTGTCTGGGAATGGTCTTAAAAGTGCCATTTTAACATTATGGTATGTAATCATTCCAAGCGCCACAAGCATAGGATCCTCATGGCCTAAAACAACCTGGGTTAAAACATTAAAATGTTTGCCGTAATTGGATCCTTTTTCTCTAATGATGGTTTTTAAAACACCATATGCTTCATCTTTATCTAAAGGCAGTCCATTATCTACCATTAATCCTATAGCTGCTTTTCTTGCAGTTTCAGCAAAATCAGATGTGTCAAGTAATGTACCGTCTACATCAAAAAAGACAACACGTTCATCATTGTTAATCATATGATTTACATTTATAGTTGTGATATGTTATAAATTTTTTTAGAAAAATGCATCCAAACTCTGTTGGACTTCACCACGTGCCATGTCCTGCAGGTCTTTTTTTGAGTATCCGAATGAATACATAATCCTTTCTATGGCAGGTATCATCTGATTGTTGATGTAATAGTCCTTGTCATATTCAAGTCCTTCACTGTATTCATAAGGAACGGCCCGTTGGCTGATGGAACCTTTTCCTTTTACAATTATGTACTGTACAATTGTGCCTCGTGTAACTTTAACGCCATGTTCTTCAATTTTTTTTGCAGCAACGACATGAGGTCCGACTTGTTTGTACTGGTCAAGTGGTTTGGTGATTTGGGTATGTATAATCAGTTCTTTATTGTCCACATCCCCATTTTTAATTCTTTTAAATACTTTTTTAACTTCTTTAATGGCTTTATCAGAATTTCCTTCCTTTAAAATAGCCATTAAAACTGCCTCTTGGGTGTTTTTAACGATAGGTGCCCAGTCTCTTCTAACCAATTCCAAACCTTTTGCTATAATTTCCCCATCTTCGATTACGGCATATCTCTTTTTGCTTACAAAGAATCCTCTTCT
>NZ_JAXJXF010000061.1:0-5784 GCF_036307625.1 Methanobrevibacter sp. | reverse complement strand
TATTATAATCAAATAAATAAATTATCATGAAAATAAATTTAAAACCGCGCACCATGATGTATCCGGCACCTGCAGTTGTTGCAAGCGCATACGATGAGGATGGAAATCCCGACTGCTGCACACTGGCCTTTGCGACAATGTGTTCACATCATCCGCCGGCAATAATGATTGCAATCAATTCAACGCTCAAGAGAAAAACCCTGGCGGACATACTGAAAACCAGGGAATTCTGTGTTGGATTTCCAAGCTGTGAGCATATGGATGAAACCGATTACTTCGGTATCGAATCAGGCTATAGGCAAAACAAGCTTGAAAAGGTAAAATATAATTATAGAGGTGCTGAAATTGTTAACGCTCCAATAATCGAAGAGTTCAGGGTTTCTATTGAATGTAGATTAATGCATATTGCAGAGGTGGGCTCACACACTCAACTTACAGGAGAGATTGTAAACGTTCAGGCCGATGAAAGTGTTGTTGATGAAAATGGTAGAATCATTTTCGAAAAGCTTGACCCGCTGGCCTATGATGACGTTACACATTCCTATTTCAGGATGGGTGAAAAAATCTCGGATGCATTCAAACCGGGGAAAAAATTCATGTAGGTGATTTTCATTAGCTTTTTAACCTTTGACGGAGACAGGGATTTTCCATATTATAGAAATAACCCAAGATTATCCAAGAAAGCATGGTTTGTACTGATGCTTTTGATACCAATTTCATTTATTGGATCTGTCATTTTCGACAACGAACTTGTGGGAAGCATATTCTTCTGTTTCACTCTTCTGATTCATCTTTTGTATTTTTCAAACTGGGACTATGATCTGCTGTTTCACAGGCCGACCAGAAACGAGCTGATACTTGCAGTGCTGATGTTTGTCGTTTACATGGTCTATTCCATTGCAATGGGTTCTATCCTGGAAATTTTCCAGATGGTGCCTGCCGGAGGCGAATCAGCATTTCAGGATATAGACATCATAAGCCTCATTTCACTTCTCTTTTCAATGATGGGCGAGGAACTTCTGAAATTCATTCCTCTGATGTTTTTCATGAGGGTATTCTACAAATTTACTAGTAGGAGAAACCTTTCATTTATAGCTTCAATGATTCTGGTTCTGGTATTCTTTGCATTTCTCCACTATGACCCTGCAACAACATCAATTGCATCAGTATTGCTTGTGCAAGGTGTGGGTTCACTTGTTGAAATGTATGGATATGCAAAAACCAAGAATCTCTTCGTTCCATACATTTCCCATCTCCTTACGGATGCATTCGTGTTCGCAATCATCCTTTTGGGATTTTAGATGTGTTTTGTCCACATCTCTTTTTTTTTAATTTTTTTCATCGAAAGGAAAAATTTACTTTAAATTGTTGCAAGTGCAATAGTTGTCAATGCAACAGTTTATATATGATGAAGTATTAATACTATGTATGAAATCACTCGTAGCATATTATTCAAGAACTAACATTACAGAAAAACTTGCAAAAAGCATCGCAAGCAGAACAGATTCAGATATTGAGGAAATCATACCTCATGTAAATTATCAGGGAAAGCTCGGATATGCAAGAGCCGGAAAGCATGCAATTCAGGAAAAAATAATCGACATTGATGCGTTGAAATATGACCCTGAAGACTATGACATCGTATATCTAGGAGCACCGGTATGGGCTTCAAAAGCAGCAAGTCCACTGATTTCATATATCAAACAGAATGAAGGCAAATTTAAAAACGTAATATTCTTTTCAACCGCAGGTTCAGGCGGTTTCGAATCAACATTCGAACAGATGGAAAAATATACAAACGTCAAGCCAGAAGCAACATTGGCCCTTACAACCAAGGAAGTCAAAAAGGATTTGTTTGAAGACAAAATGACTGATTTTATCAACCAGGAGTAGAAATGTCTCTTGAAGAATTTAAAAAGATGGATGCTTCACAGTTTCCTATCGGCAAACTTATATCAATGATTTCAAGAGCACAGGAAATCTATCTTAACCATCAGCTGAAGAATTTGGACATCAATTCCACACAGCTCATGCTTTTGTTTGAAATATCACACCAGAACAATCTCAATCAGGAAAAAATAGCTTCCAGATGCAATTTCAACAAAGGCGCCGTTGCAAGATCCATCAGGAAACTGGAAGAAAAGGAATTGATAATAAGGGAAATCGATGAAAAGAACAGACGCCAAAACAAGATATCCCTTACCCCCAAAGGTGAAGAAATAATCAAAAAGGGCATTGATGTGCTGAACATATGGGAAGATGAGGTATTTAACGATTATCTGATTGACGAAATAACATTAAAAAAAGTCCTGAAGGATATTGCCGTCAGGACAATAGAAATGAATGAGGAGAATAGGAATGAGTAAAAACAAACAAAGCAATATTCAAATGATTACAGGAGACCCTAAAAAGGCAATTGTCAAATTGGCCATTCCGATGATGGTTTCCATGCTATTGATCATGCTTTACAATATAGCAGACAGTATTTGGGTCGCCGGACTTGGTGCGGACGCTCTTGCGGCCGTAGGATTCATCACACCACTGTTTATGGTGCTGGTCGGACTCGGTAACGGAATCGGTGCAGGTGCAAATTCACTGATTGCAAGAAACATCGGAGCCAAAAAGCATGCAGAGGCAAACAATGCCGCTTTGCACGCAATCGTTTTGGCAGTCATAGTATCCATAGTATTTACAATTATAATTGAAGCATTTATGGTACCTATCCTGCAGTTTATGGGTGCAGGAGATACCATCCAATATGCAATGGACTACAGCTACATCATATTCGGATTTCTCATAGTGTTCGTCTACTCAGGTGTGGCATCAGCAATATTCAGATCTGAAGGGGATATGAGAAGGGCAACAATTGCGATTGCCGTAACAGCTATCCTCAACATCATTCTCGATCCGGTTTTCATTTATGTATTGAACCTTGGAATTTCAGGTGCAGCATGGGCAACTGTCGTATCAGCAATAATGTCCTGTGCGGTAATGAGCTATTGGATTTGGGGAAAAAAGGACCTGTTTTTAGATTTAAGTCCTAAAAACTTCAGTTACTCAAGCAGAATAATGATTGATACCCTGCAGGTTGCAGTTCCTTCAACATTGGAAACAATCGTATTTTCAGCTTTGGCAATACTAATCAACAGTATGCTTGTAATTGCAGCTGGAACTACAGCAGTGGCAGTATATACCGCATCCATGAGAATAGTGCAGCTGGCTATGATTCCATTGATTGGTATAGGTACAGCGGTTTTAACAGTCTGTGGTGTTGCATATGGTGCCCACAACTACAAGAACCTGCAGACAGCACATTCCTATTCAATCAAAATAGGTTTTGCAGTATCCATACTTCTGGGAGCATTGATGTTCATATTCTCATCCCAGATAGCTGGAATGTTTTCATATACACAGGCCAGTGCGGGTCTGGCTTCCGAAATTGCAACAGCAATATCCGTTTTGAGCCTCTTTGTTCTGGCTATTCCTCACGGTATAATGTCATCCATGATGTTTCAGGGCGTTGGGAAAGGTATGTACTCCCTTCTGATTACCCTTCTCAGGTCTCTGATTCTTGAGACAGTATTTGCATACCTGTTCTGTTTCATTTTCGGATGGGGACTTCCAGGAATTTACGGTGGAGTTGTATTCGGATGTTTCGTTGGAGGAACCATAGGTTATATCTGGGCGAAACTCTTCATCAGGGAATTCAAAAAGATTTCAATCAAGAAATATTCCTCCAAAGAAAACTCAAATTCAAATAGCCCATAGTGGCTATTTTTTTATACTATTTTTTACTATATTTTAATTATGGAATTCATATTGAACAACAAGAGATACGGCATTCAGAACCATGAACTGTATATCAACTATCTGATGGTGGACAACTATTTCAGGCAGGGCTACTCCAAATATGACTATGATATCGAATTCGATTTCATAACACCCCTTTTGAGCAAGGAAAAGATTGAATTTGAAGACATAATGGAAGGCACAAAAGTCCTTGAGGAGCTGATTGAAAAAGAGGAGATTAATTTCATAGCTCCTGGATTGAAAATTGATGAACAGGCAAACGGAAACTTCAGGATAACCTATCAGGATCTTGTGTTTTCAGACATCAATATTGGTGAAGCTATTCCGCTGCTTATTGCCTTAAACACTTTGCTTAACTACAAGCCGACTCTTTCGCTGTTTCAGATTGAAGAGGAACTCGATTATTTCATAAGCCAGTTCAGGTCATACAATGAGAACATGGGATGAAACCCTATGTCGTATCAGACATTTTATTATATGCGTTTTTCATTTTAATTCAATATAATTTTTATAACATTATTAATTCTTTTAAGAAGAAAGAAATCTTCAGGTTCCCTTAATTTTTTAAGCATTTGAAATTCATCCAAGATTATTATAAATCCATCAATTCCATCATTGCTTTCTATAACTTTTTGAGGATATTTTTTTAATTACTATTGAAGCTGAGTCCATAATCAAGATGGATTTAGACATCTATGACTATCCTATTGGAATTGAAATGATGATGACATCAAAGATGTTTGGGACGAATAGCAATCTGCTTTCAACCACTATGTTCCCTCGAGGATTGAAATTGATGGCGATTTCATCAGAATTTGTGCAACTGTCTCTCCTGAAAGTGGGATAAGTAAATCCGTTGAGTGGAAATTCCAAACATTATATGTTTGTAACCGGCAGATTTGAATTTTCCGATGTTATGGATGATTACTGGATTGAAAATTAAACATTGGGCAAGAAGGAGTTTTGGTTCAAAAGATAACAAAAAAAGCAAATTGCTTGTAACCTGGAAATATTCAAAACAAAAAGAACATGCAACTTAAGAATTCTTCATGTAAATCCTTAAGGATTATTTCACTTCTTTTAAACCTTTCGGGGGATGCCATCATTGATTAATGAACTGATTCATTAACATACTACAATACCATATATCTCATCGTATGGATCGAATTCTGTGTCGATTAATACCAATAATCCTTTTTTGTCGATATATACAAATCTTGCACCGTCTTCATAAAGCAATTCTTTTCCAGGAATGCCGTTCACTGTCTTGTCAATTTTCAATTCGATATATGGACTGTCAAATGGAAAATTCGTATCTGGGTCGACCTTGATTTTAAATACATTACTTTTATTGTTCTTGAATGTAACTCTTTCTAAATTAAAGGCAGTATATCTTTCAACTTCCTCATATCCTTGAGGAATGGGAAATGTTTTGCCGAATACGGTTGTTGTTTTTGTCATTGGCATCTCATCATCAATGTCATTTGGCCATTCATCCAGTATGTGCTGGGGTATGTCACGCATATGTCCGCATTCGTGGCATTTGATGTCATAGAAAGACCATTCCCAACTTTCGTTGTAATGACTTGAGACAATGGAATATCTTCCGCCGCATTTTTCGCATATCATATAGTGTTCCTTTTCATATGCTTCAATTTCACATATCAAATCCACATCTTTTATCTTGTCCTTTGCCTTGTTGCGAACACATCTGTCATTGGCATTTTTAGCAATTTCAACCAGAGCAGATACGTCATCAATACGTTCAACGGCTTCCAGCACGACATTCTGATTGGTATCGTTCAATGCAACATCTTTTAAAAAGCTTTGGTTGTCAATGCGTTTTATGGCAACTTTACGGATATAATCATCTGAAGATTCTTTGACCACATCCATCAAATCAGATTCGTCAAGAATGCTTTTTTTAAGTTTTGCAAAATCCATTGGTATATTATTATTTTTTGATGCTAAAAG
>NZ_JAXJXF010000060.1:0-20453 GCF_036307625.1 Methanobrevibacter sp. | reverse complement strand
TAAAATGGTATATCATGATGCTTTGCAGCTAGTGCCACCATAAAAGAACCGACTTTATTCACAACACCGCCTTTTGCTATTCTATCTGCACCAATAACAACTTTATCAATTTTACCTTGAGACATCAAAAATCCTGAAGCAACATCAGGAATCAGCTTAACGGGAATATTTTCTTGCTGCATTTCCCACACACTCAAACTAGCTCCCTGTCCTCTAGGACGAGTCTCATCACAAATCACATTAATGTTTTTGCCCTGCTCGTGTGCTGCCCTAATCACTCCCAAAGCAGTTCCATAGTCAACGCATGCAAGAGCTCCAGCATTACAATGGGTTAAAATTGTATCCCCTTCATCAATTACCTCAGCACCGAATTTTCCAATAGCTCTATTTGTTGCCATATCCTCATCATACATTGTTAAAGCTTCTTTTAAAGGGTCTTCACTATTCAATACTCTATCAACAGCCCAAAATAAATTAACTGCAGTTGGTCTTGCCGCTTTGATTTCACGAGCTGCCTTATCCAAATCAACACCTTCAATATCTGCAAGTGCCATTCCAAAGCCTGCAGTAACACCGATAGCCGGAGCGCCACGAACAATCATGTCACGAATAGCAACTATAACATCCTGATAATCTTCGCACCAAACATAAGTTAATTCATCAGGAAGTTTTGTTTGATCAATAAGTTTTAATTTATTATCTTCCCATTCAAGTGTTTTCATAACTTAACACCATGTAAAAAAAATCTTTTAAAAAATAGTTGAAAGCATAATTAATTGTTAGTTTCTAAGTCCAATTTATAGACAATTTTTAATTATGCCTTCCGCCTAATAATATCCAAAACGGATTGATTAGAGATGTAAAAAAATACATCTAATTTATAATTTTAACATACTAGTTTATAAACCTTTATACAAATCAAAGAATTTCAAATATTTTTAGAAAAACCTAAAAATATCATGCATTATCAGTCATAATAGGCACTACTTGTTTTTTACGTGATACAACGCCCTCAAGCAGTACAGTATTATCTTCTAATTTAACACCGTAGGCCTTTTCAACAAGACCTGCATCTTTACCAAGTGCGATTACCTGAGAGTTGCTGTTAACAATATCAGTGATTAAAAGCATGAATAAGTCCAATCCTTCATCATCAATGATTTTATTCATACCTTCTTCCAAATCTTCTTTCATTGCCATTACATCAGAAATATCTGCAGTATTTACCTGATTTACAATGGATTTTACATCTTTAAAGTCAATTTGTTTTGCATCCAATGATAAAATTTCATCGATTGAAAAACTGCTTAAATCAGTACCTGCCTTAAGCATTTCTAAACCATACTCTTCAGCATCTATTTCAGCAATTTTTGCAAGTTTTTCAACTGCCAATTTATCATCATCAGTTGTGGTTGGGGATTTTAAAAGTAAAGTGTCTGAAATAATTGCAGATAGCATCAAAGTTGCAATTTCCTTTGTTATTTCAACACCATTTTCTTCGTACAATTTACATAAAATTGTTTCGGTACAACCTACTGGCTCAAATCTTAAAAATAATGGATAAGAAGTTTCTAAAGCCAATTTATGATGGTCAACAACTTTCAATATATTTGCATTTTCCAAATTATCAACAGATTCTGCAGGAGAGTTATGATCAACCAAAATCACATTAGCCCCATCTTCTATATTCTCCAAAAGTTCGGGTGCTTCAATATTTAAATAATTTAAAATGAATTCAGTTTCTTTATTAATATTACCTAATCTGTAAGCTTTAGCTTCACTGTTACCTAATTCTTTTTCTAAATTAGTCATTACAATACTTGATGTAATTGAGTCACTATCAGGACTTTTATGTCCAAAAACATAAGTTTTAACCATATTATCGTTTCCTTTTTTATAAATTTATAAAATCAATATCAATATCAGTTATTAATTTATCTTTTTCATCTATATTTAATATTGCTATTGATGCATTTGTACCCCTCGCACTTCCAGGATTAATTAGCAACATGTCATCAATAATTTCCATATGAGATTTATGGGTATGGCCCGTGATAAGAATATCGGCATTGTATTTTTTTCCAAATTCATATAACTGGTCAAAATTAGCCGAAAAATTTGTTCCATGATTTAAAAGAATTTGAAAACTATTAACTGAAATAAACTCAGTATTTTCCAATTCAAACTTATCATTGTTTCCTTTTACGGCAGTTATTGGCGCAATTGTACTTAATTCATCTAAAACTTTTGGACTAGTAATATCTCCTGCATGGAAAATTAAATCCACATCCTGAAAATATTCAAAAATTTTTTCATTAAGTTTTCCCCTCTTTTCAGAAACGTGAGTATCAGAGATAATCCCTATTTTAACCATAATATCATATTTTAATGATTAAAAGAAAAAATTATTATAAAAAATAAAAAAATAGATTTAGTAATGACTTTGTGGAGTCATTCCTAAATGATGGTCTTCGCTTTTCTTACCAGGTATTCCATAAGCATCGGCTCTGCATTGAGTACATGCCCGGAATACAGGTATGATTTCTTCGACTTGTTCCCTGACGCTTTCCATCATTGAACAGTCTGGACGAGAATAATGTTTCATTTTAGCTAAAGGAATTAATGGTAAAATGTTCATTAAAGAAGCGCCCCTTTTTTTAACTTCCTTAGCAATTTCAACAATATGTTCATCATTTAATCCAGGAATTAATACTGAATTAACTTTAACAACCATACCGTTAGCTGCAGCTTTTTCAACACCATCCAATTGGTTTTTAATTAAAATTTCAACTGCCTCATAGCCTTTATATATTTTTCCCTCATATTTAATGAAAGAATAAATATCAACAGCAATATCCGGATCAATAGCATTTATAGTAACTGTAACAGAATTTACTCCAAGTTCTGCAAGTCTATCCGCATATTTTGGAAGTAAAAGACCGTTAGTACTCATACATTTAATCAAATCCGGTTGTTCTGTTGCTAATTTTTCGAAAAATTCGAATGTTTCTTCATTAGCAAGTGAATCACCAGGACCTGCAACTCCCACAACAGAAATTGGACCTTCTGCAGTAACATCATTAATATGATTAATAGCAGCTTCAGGATTCATAACGCAACTTGCAACACCAGGCCTATCTTCTTCATTGTTAATGTCCCTTGTACAGAAATTACAGAAGATATTACATTTTGGCGCTACAGGCACGTGTGCTCTACCGACTTTATCATGCATTTTTTCATTAAAACATGGATGTGCTTTTGTAATGTGTGCAAATCTTGAACCTTTATGATCAGCCATACTCTCACTTCCCCAATTATATAACTTCGTTAATTTGTATTGATACGAACAAATATATAAACTTTTCTACATACCTTCGCTTAACTCATCAATATATTCATGTGCTTTTTCAATCCATGCATCCTTAATTAACTCATCAGTAGCCACAACACAAACAATATCATCAGTTGACAAGTCTTTAATTATTTTAAATCCTTCAGGCAATATTCTAAAGATTGCATCATAAATACGTCTTTGTAAATTGGAATGAGGATCATCGACAACCAATGATGCTAAATCTGTATGGTCACCTTCAATTTCGAGTTGATACCTGTTTGGCTGATAAATTTCATCTCTTGAAAATCTTTTCCACAATTCTTTTAGGATATTAGGAAGATAATTCTCATTATCAATCAGAATCATGGTTTTATCATCATCCTTCATATATGTTAAATTAGCTACATCTTCAAATGCAATCGCTTTTGAAGTTTTTCTCATTTTAATAGCTAAGACAAATACAGGATCGTCCGGATTTACATAAGCTTTTAAATCATCGACTGATGCCCCAAGAACCAAATCCTGAAATATTTGTTTAATGATGATTTCATAAACTTCTGCTCCTTTTTCATCATAGCATTCAACTAACATTAAACCAACCCTTTATTTACTTATTATCTTGTCTATGTCCCATACCAGATACTAAAAGAGCTGCTCCGACAGCACCAATGTGTTGAGAGTATTCAGGCACAATAACTTCAATTCCACCTAAAGTTTCACTAACCGCCTCGACAAGACCGGAAATTAAACTAGTACCACCCACCTGAATCAAAGGTTCACGAATATCAATTTCCTGAAGTTGTTGTTCATAAACCTGTTCAGAAACGGAGTGACATGCTGCAGCCGCAACATCAGCTTTAGAACCTCCTGCTGCTAAAGTAGTAACAAGGTCCTGAATACCGAATACAATACAGTAAGAGTTCAACATTGCTTTTCTCCAATCACCTTGGACAGCTAGAGGACCCAATTCAGTAATGTCAACATCCAACCTACGTGAAGTCATGTCTAAAAATCTTCCGGATGCACCTGCACAGATACCACCCATAGTAAAGTTATCAGGAATACCGTTGTTTACGGTAATTACCTTGTTATCCATACCACCAATATCCAGTACAGTAGCTTCACCTTTTTGACAATCTGCTAAGTAAACCGCTCCTTTTGCATTAACAGACAACTCTTCTTGAATAAGTTCTGCACCGAACTCCTGACCCATAGTAAACCTACCATATCCAGTAGTTCCAATACCATCCACATCATCCCAACCATAATCAGTTTCGGAAAATGCTTCTGCAGCAGCAGTCTGTGCAGATTCAATAATATCTTTGGTAGATGTCCAACCAGTTCCAATAACCTGGTTATTTTCCATGAGCACTGCTTTGGTAGTTGTTGAACCGGAATCCAAACCAAGAGTAAGACCTTCTTGTTTTTCACGAGCAAGAATATTCCTACGAGTTACAGTAGTAGCTAATGCTTCCATACGAATGAATAACTCATCAGCTTTTGTTCTTTCAGTAAATGAATAGGTAACTACCGGAATACGAGTATTATTTTGAATAAAACGTCTGACTTCATTTCTAACCAATGCCGCTTCAGCACATCTAAAACAAGTTGCAATAAATACCGCATCCGGTTTTGATCTGCCTTCAACAATAGCCATAGCTCTTGCAATCATTAACTTTAAACTTGAACTTTGAGCTGAAAATCCAAATTTTTCATAAGACTCATCAATATAATCTAAATCAATTTCAGGAAGAACAATTTCTGCACCAAACTTATTTGCTGCCTTTTCAATCTCTTTTTGAATTCCACTATATTCTGTTCCGCATGAAACTAAAGCAATTTTAACCATATTATTATTCCTCCTCAGCAGTTTCTTCAAGTGAATCTACAAATTCATTTATTTTATTTACCATAACGTATGTTTCATCCTGATTGGTAGGATATGTAATTTCCAAAACAGGAATGCCCTTGTTTCTAAGTAAGAAAATGGACAATTCATTAGTTCTTGCACAACCAATACATCCAAAACCATAAGGAGCTCCATCAACCACAATAGCTGCTTCTGCATCATCTATAATCGGTCCAATAATGGACATTCTTCCACGAACACCTGATGGAACTTCAATTGCAGCATATTTAAGTCCTTTAATTGGATCTTCCTCGGTAATATTCATAGGAGGAGAATCAATTTCCGGATCTTTGATTTTTTGTCTAATTTGTTTTTGAAGAACTAAAGGAGTATGACCTTTTCTTTCAAGTAAATCTGCCAATATTAATGAATTTGGAGGATAAATAGCTATTTTAACCATGTTTTCACCTATCAATTATTTATTTTCTAAACATTCATCCATAATTTTTTTAAATTCGTCAACTTTAATCGGTTTTTTCTCTTCAACAGTAACCTCTTTAGGATTTTCCAAAGCTTCGGAAACAAAACCAAGTATTCTATATTCTTTTTCCATTTGGTGGAAACCTTCCCTAGGACCGAATCTGTGACCTCTACATCTTCTAGGGTCACCAGGAGCAAATCCTCTTTCTTTAGTGAAAATATGTGCAGGGTCAAGTTTTCTAATCTCCTCAATAGCTTTGTAAACATCTGCACTTTTACCACTAATCATAGATCCATAACAGGTGTTTTTAATTGTAAGAGGCAATCCAAGCATGTGGAATTCACTTACAACTTCCTGTTCACTCACGCGAGCTCCCGGCCCGATAAATATCATACGAGTAATTACATCAGGATCCCAATCTTCTTTACCTAAATCAGGACTCATGGTTAGATTCTGTGACATAAACTACAACTCCTTCTTTTAATTCTTCAAGACGGTCATAATCAGAAACAATATCACCAATGACATTGGTTGCTTCAAAAGATTCAGCTGTTGGACCATATTCAAAATTGTCTTCAAATCTAATACCAATCAGACCAGCACTTTTTGAAGCCATGTTTGTGATACCAATTTGACCTCTAATTACCTTATCAATAGGATTATTTTCAGGTATTAAACCTTTAGCAGCTTTTTTATCCCCTTCAAACATGACAATATGCATTCCAGGCACTGCAAAATGAACTTTAATTTGACCCACAGGATTTTCCAAAAGACCAGACAATAGTTTAAAGTACCTTACAGACCTTGGTGCGTTATCTGAAAATTTAATCCTGCATAATTCATCTTTGTTAATCGCTTTAGTTACAACTCTGCCTTCTTTTAATATGTCAATTGTATGTTTTGGAATTTGTTCAACAATTATAGCATCATCATCGACCAATCCATCAATCATATGCTCAACACCAGCTGAAGATAACATTTCGGTAGCTTCTTTTTGAGTTTTATTCAATAACATTAATCTTTTTTGTTCAGATTTAACAGTTATGAAATCATTTTCTTTAGCAATATCAATAATTTCCATACCTTTTACAATTTTACCCACAGTAGTATGATTTGGAGTTAAAACCCTATTTTCACGATAAACAAATAGCTTTCCAACACCGACACCATTATTCCTAACAGTAACAGTGCCTCTTGATCTCTGAGTGGTATGTTCTTGAGGTTTTTCCAAACCGGCCAATTCATAAAAACCTATGAATGATTCACTATCATAAGAAACTTTGATTCTACCATCCTTGATAATTGAAAACAAATGTTCAACGCAAATCGGTGAAGACTCATCAATATCAAAAGAGATATAAGTAAATAACTCATTTCCCTCTTCAAGAACAGTATTTAAATCAGAAACTGAAGAACTATCTGTTGTAGTACTTCTTTCGATGATTGGTTCAATACCCACAATAGAATCGTCATCAGTTAAATTATCTAAGGTTTTTTTACCACCGATAACACGTGCAAAAATACCTTTATTATGATTAGGTACACCATAAACATTTGTCGTATTATCTTTGAGCATTATTAAATGAGTAGACTCATTACTAAAACTAGATAAACTTAAAACAACATCCCCTTCAAAATACTTGAATTCCTCATGAGTAGGTTCTAAATCAGTGACAATAGGTCCGATAGCCACTTCAGTAGGAGTGGACCATCTAATATTCAAATCAACAAAGCCCTCATATTGATTTTTCCAAACATCAACTAAAGGCTTTGCTTCGTCGGATTCATCCAATTGTATAATTATAGAACCCTGATTTGTTTTAATTTTATACTTGTTAATATTCTTTTCAAGCTCTTTTTTACCTCTAATTAAACAAACAATACTACCAGGAGTATATGGAGCATTAGTTTCATCAATTACATCTTGAATTGTTGAAGCATCTGCCACATCCATTTCTTCTCCATTAATTTTGATTAACATACAATCTCCTAATAAGAATTTTTAATATTATATATTTATAATCTTTTTATATATTAAAATTATTTATTCAGTTTTAAAAAATTATATAAACACAGAGTGATAACAATAATAGTAGGAGATATAAATATGGCAGTTAAACGTAAACATATTTTTTCCTTATTCATAATATTGATATTAGCTATTGGAGCAATTTCATTTGCAAGCGCATACACTGGAACAGGATTTTCACATAATATTCCAAGTTCCAAATACTCAGACATGTCCGAATCAGATATCTTAAGCAAATACAGTGATACTGATTGCCATGTTGAAGAAAGTGCGGTGTGCACACAGGTCGTCGATGGAGATACAATATATTTGGACAACGGTGAAAAAGTACGTTTTGTTGGTGTCAACACACCTGAAAGAGGTGTTGAAGGATACATTGCATCTAAAAACTTTGTTCAAAAATTGTGCCTGGGAAAAACTGTAGGATTAGACATTGACGATTCAAAACACAATGACAAATATGGTCGTACATTAGCCGTTGTTATTGTTGATGGAAAAAATGTTAATGAAATGCTTTTAAAAGAAGGGCTCGCCGAGATTATGTATATGCCACCAAGTGAGTTCTATCCATATGACTGGGCCAATGGCAACACTCATGTTGCAGATACACACAGTTCATCTTCATCATCCAGCTCCAGCCATTCAAGCGATAGCTCTTCTTCAGGTTCTTCAGGATCAGGAAGTTATGTGGCCAATGCAAATACCGGAAAGTTCCACCTTGCAAGCTGCAACAGCGTATCTAAAATGTCTGAAGGAAATAAAATATTCTTATCAAGCAGGTCGGATGCTATAAACCAAGGATATGTACCTTGTAAAATATGCAATCCTTAATTTTTTTTATTAATATTTGGCCAAATAATTGTTTTTTCTAGCAATATTTGAATATAACAGTCCTAAAGAATAATTACCAATACTTTCCAATATTGGAATAACTATAGAGACATATATTAAAAATCCAACATATGGAATTTCAATTACCCATGCCGAAATAAATGTAAAAGCAACCACCAATATTGCCATGACTATTAACCATTTGATTATATTGAGTATTCCAATATTAAAAATATCCCTAATAACTTCATGGATTTTTAAGGCTTCCTTTAAACTATTTAAATATGCCAATCTAGCTTTGGCAAAAAATAACAAGAATTCAAATAGAGCATATATTATAAGAGCTATGAGGAAAAACACGCCTAATGTCAGTAAAAAACCAACAGACTTCATGTCAAATATATTCCTGACGGATATGCCCAAACCATATAAAAGAACGAAAAACAAGCATGCCGGCACAATCATATACACCATCCTCAATACCAATACCCTAAGAGAGTCACGAACAGTATTTCCAAAATCCAGTGAAGGAAACATGGAAGATTCATTTAAACCTATTTTAACCATAGAAAACAAATATCCCGGCACAATGAGAATAAATATGAAAAATCCAATCAAACCAATGATTGAAAGATATTTATTGTCTATCACCACACCTATTGGTATAATGGCTATTAAGATAAATAGAATAAAGAGAATCGGCAATTTCTTAATGTTTCTGAAAGGATACTTGAATGAGTTTGAAATAATCTTTCCAAAGTCCATCATTAACACCATACAAACTACATTTCATTTCCATTTTTTGCGATTGGTTGCACATAATCACTTAAAATAGGAATACCGGATTTTTTTCTTGATTGAAAACTTCTTCCTGTTCACCAGCATAATTTAATATAAGAGAATTGGAATCTGTTACCTCACCAACCACATTAGCTTCAATAGAAAATCCTGAAAGATACTCTTTAATATATTCACAGCAATCCTCATCAGCAGTAAATACAAATCCAGATCCAGGATATGACCTAAGCCAATCCGCCCATTCAACACTTTCATTTCTAGGAATATCTTCCAAATTAACAACAGCGCCTTTTTTTGATGTTTCTAAAAGCATTTCCAAAGTTCCAAGAATTCCAGGATTTGAAATGTCCTTACCTGATTTAATATAATCATGCTCCGCCAAATATTGGACTGCAGTAATCTGGTCCTGTACAAGTTGTGCATCTTTATCATAAGTTGTGTCCCAATTTAAACTAAACATTTCATGAGGTTTACCGTCCAGGTCAATTGCCACAATTACCTTATCTCCTACTTCAGCACCGAAACTGGTAATAATTTTATCTTTTTGTGCAATACCTACAATTGCCACACCTAAAGAATCGGAATCTCCATCAGGATGCAAATGTCCGCCAACCATAGGAACACCGAATTTCAAACATCCGTCTTTGATTCCTCTCAATAAATCTTCATAAATCCCATCATTGCTTATAGACATGATGTTAACCATAGCTAATGGTTTACCACCCATGGCAGCAATATCATTCACATTAACCAAAACTGCACAATATCCAGCCCAATATGGATTGACATTCATTATCTGTCCCCATATTCCATCAGCTGCAACCAATACGACCTGATTATTTCCGATATCTATCGCAGAAGCATCATCACCGATATCAATAACAACATTTCCGGAAACGTTATAAGATTCTTTTAAAAGAGAAATTACATTATTGATAGAACTTTTACGTGATACACCTTCAAATTCTTGAATTGTTTTTACAAGACTTTTCAAATCCACTCAAACACTTCCTGCCTAATCAATATAATTAATTTTATATTTACATTTAATATCTTTTATTATTCCAACGATTTTTTCTTCAAGTTGACCCATATCTGAAAAATCAGAGGAAATATGATTATCCCCAAATAATTTCATTTCAATAGCTTGACCACAGACATCATCAAAACCACTTTCAACCTCAAAAATGATAGAATTTTTAGCCTTAAATCCATCTTCCACAACCTTGTCCAAATCTCCATCAGTAATCCCAATTATAGGTATATCAAATCTATATAAAATATCCGAAGAAATTAAAGTAGTATCATCACCAATAGTTATTACAACATCACAATGCCTGAATTTATAAACATCCTCTCCAGCATGGTCTAAAAATGCAACTTCAAAATTGTCATTTTCTTCTCTTTTTAAAATCCTTGGAGAAACTTTGGATTTTCTTAAAAGACCAGTTTTAATTATTGCATTTTCAAGGTCCACTTCACCCAGTTTTTCAACACCATGACTTTTGAGAGTGCCTCCCACAATATCAACAATAACATCATCCTTTGCAATCAATATAAGTTTATCCGAGTTGGTTTTACCAATAACTACACTATTTACCATGATATTTTCATTGGGACTTACGCCATGAACAATTCTATGGGTTTGATTATCACAAACATTATCCTGCCTAATATGGTTGTCGTAAACCTCTTTTGGAGTTATTAAATTCAGATTTAATCTTTGAGACAATTCACCAGTCAATTCAGAATTCCCATTCCATTGAATAATGCTGCCATCTTTTTCACCAGGACGTTCAATTTGAATAACTGGAATCCTATTATCATCAATTTTATCAGCATAATGATTATAAACCTTATATCCAAAAACCTGACCAGTTACATCAGATTTACCATAATTAAGTAAAAAAATCATATCAACATCATCATCGTGAAATATCTTTAACGAATCGCTTGGAACCAATTTTTTTCTTATATTGATTATATTTTCCAAACTAGCATCAATAACTGCTGTCCTGCCCATTGTTCCGCCCAATCTTGCAGTAACATCCCCATATTCATCAAGCAAATTTATCAATTTTAAAGCATAACCAGAATCGATTATATTTGGACCATGGACAACAACACCAATCCTCATTTATTCACCTTAATTCTTTTTTTAAATATTTTTGATCCGCAAATTTCACAATCATCAAAAGGATAATCGTCATCATATTCCTTTTTACAACCTTCACAAACTTTTTTCCAATTGTAAATTCCTTTAATCCCTTCAGTAATAATCCCAGAATATGGAATATTCATTATCTTTAATGTATTCTGAATCGAATAATCATCTGTAATAACTTTTACATCCTTACCTTCATCACACATCATATAAGCGAGAGAAATCAATTTTTTATCAGGAAATGATAATCTTAAACTATCTCCGGATTTGGATATTATTTCATCCACCAGTTTTAAATATTTCTCCGGAACATCCTGAATAATCAAACGACTTTCATCAATTGCCTCATCAAATTTTAAACGTGACTCAAAATCTTTAATTTCAAAAGTAATTTCGGGGACTGTGAAATTATTTTTAGAATCCAATTGAAATCCATTAATAAATGCCGATGCATCCAACACATAAAAAATTTCCATGTAATTATCTTTATTTTACAGAATTAATAAAACTTGGGAAATTTTTATGAGAAAAAACTTGTCAAATTTTACCATGAAATTTGGAGGGAATTGGTAGGGAAATTGGGGGGAATTGGTAGTGAATTGGTAGGGAAATTGGGGGGAATTATGGGGGAATTGATAGGGAATTGGTAGGGAATTGGTAGGGAATTGTTAAAAAAGCTATTTAACACTAAACAATTAAATTTGATATTGAAAGAAAGATTCATGAAAAATTAATTACATTTTTATGAATTTTTAATGGAGGTTGAATACATGATAAGTCAATATGACCTAAATAGTGAAATCAAATTCTTTGCAAAATCCGAAATACGGCTGAAAATTTTAAGTGAACTACAAAAAGAACCAAAATCTGTAAAGGAACTTGTAAACAAGACAAATATAACTTACAGTTCCATATCAAGCAATCTGGTAAAACTTGAGGAGCGTGACTATGTTACCAAAAAGAAAAATAAATACCACATAAATACATTGAGTGAAATATATTACAATCAACTGATGGAGTTTAAAAACAGCGTTGATTTAATTAACAATTTCAATGAATTTTGGAATAAGCATAACATTAATCAACTAAGCATTAATTCAATGCAAAACATAAATGATTTAAAAAATTCAGAACTGGTGGAAACTACACCATTAGATATCTACAGAACACACAACACAATTAAAGAGAATATACTGCAGTCTAAAACCATTAAAGCAATATTTCCATATCTCCATCCAGATTATCCTCTATTGATAGAAAATATTATAGAAGAAAACGGCAATGTCGAAATAATTATTCCAAAGAACATGTTCAACGGAATAATTTCTGAAATTGACAAAGACAAGAGAAAAGCTGCAGTAAAGAATGGAAACCTAAAAGTACATACCACCACAAAAGAATTAAACTTGTATTTGATAATTTGTGATGAAACCATGAGCTTAGGACTGTTTAAAAGTGACGGCAGTTTTGACCAGAATAGATTATTGACCTCTTCTTGTGAAAAGTCACAAAAATGGGCAAATGATCTTTTTAACTTTATAAAAGACGAAGTGTGATACGTATGACAAATTTACAGACTAAACAAGAATTAAACAACGAATTTAAAAATATAAAATACATATTGACTTCAACCATGCGTTCTAAACTAATTTTAGCAATGTATAATGCACCAAGAAATTTAGAGGAACTGAGAAATGAACTGAAAAAACCTTCGGCCACAATATTGCATGGACTTAAAGAACTAGAGACAAAAAATATAATCAACAAAGTTCAAAAACAATATCAGTTAACATCCCATGGATATCTACTCGCTACTAACATGATCAAACTTATTGAAAATTGGTCATCAATCAATAACAATACTTCTTTTTGGGACAATCATGACCTCAATGACATTCCACAGGAACTGCTCAAAAACATGCATTTATTAAAAGATGCTACATACATTACATCAACCACAAGTGATTTATCGAACGCATTCAACAAATATCTGAAATTAATATCCACATCAAGCGAGTTAAAGATAATACTGCCAATATATTCTGAAAATCACATTAAGCACATGATTGAACTTTTAGATAAAAATAAATTAAAATATCTGGAGTTGATTATCAGTGAAGACATATTAAAATCTATTAAATCAAATAAAAGTTTTAAAGAACACTTACTTGGAAATAAAAAAGTGAAAATTATACCAATAAAAAAAAATTTGAAGATATTTTTAACTTATTCAGCGAATTTCATATCATTGACCCTGTTTTTTAAAGATGGACACTATGATGATTCTCAAATCTTGATTGGAGAATCAGAAGACACACTCAAATGGGGTTCAAAATTATATGAAAAATATATAAAATAATGAAGGGAAATCATTATGAACCAGGTTATAAAAGATTTAAATGAACTATTAATAATGAGAAAAGGAGGAAAAACAACAATCGAAATTATAGACCAATTACTGGAACGTCCACATAACGCAAATCAATTGTCCCATAAATTGGGAATAACATACAAAACAACAGTATATCATATAAAAATTATGGAAGAAATGGACTTTATCGTTAGAGATGGAGACCATTACGGAGCACTATACTACCTGACGGAAAAATTAACAAATAATATATCTGACTACAACCAAATTAAGAAATGTTTAAAATAGATTTAAGTGGGATAAATAATGAAAAGTGAAACTTCAAACGAACATCAAAAAAAATCATCTAATGATATTAGCTGCGGAATAATAACATTAAGCGACAGTAGAAAATCAGAAAAGGCAGACTTATCTGGCAAATATATAGCCAATGAAATTGAATCAAGATACACCCTAAAATCCAAAAAAATAATTCCTGACGAAAAGGAAGATTTAATTAAATCAATTAATGAAATGATTAATGAAAATATTGATGTAATTTTAACTACTGGTGGAACAGGGCTTGACTCTCGTGACATCACAGTTGAAACGGTTGAATCACTTTTTGAAAAGAGAATTGAGGGTTTTGGAGAACTATTTAGAGCTAAATCCTACGAGGAAATTGGTGCTGCTGCACTACTTTCCAGAGCTACTGCAGGAATTTACAAAAAAACTGCAATTTTTTCAATGCCCGGTTCTCCCAATGCAGTAAAAACTGCATGCAATATCATTATAGAGGAACTGCCCCATGTGGTTCATCATATTAAAAAATAGGATTTAAATGATGAAATTAATTTTTCATCATTTATTTCTTAAAAAAATTCATCAACACTTATTAAAGGCTCAAGTGTTATGCCTTCTTTTTCAAATTCTTCGATAGCACCTTCTTGTCTATCAACTACAACAAAAGCTCTTTTTACATTACCGCCATTTTCCTGTATGGCTTTAATCGCTTTTAAAAGTGATCCTCCAGTAGTAGAAACATCTTCGACAACAATTACATCATCACCTTCTAAAAGTTCGCCTTCAATTAGTTTTGAAGTACCATATCCTTTCTTTTCTTTACGAATCATCAATAACGGAAGTTTTGATTCCAGAGAAACTGCAGTAGCTATAGGAACTGCTCCCAAAGCGGGACCTGCAACTTTATCAATATCATCATTTTTAATTTGGTCAGTGATTAACTTAGAAATGGTGGATAATATTTCAGGTTCAGTAATAGCTTTTTTCATATTAATGTAATAGTTACTTTTTTTACCTGAAGATAATGTAAAGTCACCTTCAAGAAAAACTTCATTTTCCTTTAATAACTCAATTAAATATTCTTTAGAAACCATATTAATCAATTATATATCGTCTTCGCCTTTAAGTAAAACTTTATCCCCAATTACTTTTATTAATTCAATCGGAATGACATTTTCACTAGCTTTGATTTGTTCTGAAAAACCAGTTTTTTTAATTACGATGTCAGTTAATTCAAAGGTATCCTTATCAAAAATAGCATCACTAATTTTTCCAACTATTTGGATATCTGCATCGATAACTTCTTTTCCACATAATTCATCTTTAATTTTCATGAAAAATCACCTATACATATTTTGTACATTCAATTTAAAATACATTTACCTTCATTATTCAAACATTAATCAAATTACATACTAATTTATCAACTTGAATACAACATTTAGAGCAACAAAATAATTCAAACGGGAAATGAAAAATTGTATTAAATATAAACAACATAATAACAATATTGATTTCAAGGTGAATACATGAATGAAAAAACATACACAGTATCCGAAATAAATTCACTAATTAATCGTAAATTAAAAATGGATCCAAACTTTAAAAACATATTAGTTAAAGGAGAAATTTCTAATTTCAAAACTAATGCCTTTAGTGGACATAGTTATTTTACTCTAAAGGACGAGAACTCACAAATCGATGCAGTGATGTTTAAAGGCATGAAAGATAGATTCCTTGAATTTGAACCGGAAGATGGTATGAAAGTAATTATCAAAGGGAAAATTGAAGTTTATGTAAAAAACGGCAAATATCAATTATATGCCACCAAAATCACCGAAGACGGAGTTGGAAATTTACATGTTGCTTTTGAACAATTGAAAAAGAAACTTAAAAAAGAAGGATTGTTTGATGATTCCCATAAAAAAGAAATACCAAAATACCCAAAACATATTGGAGTTGTTACAGCATCAACCGGAGCTGCAATAAAGGACATCATTACAACAATCAAAAGAAGATATCCCATTTGTAAAATACTTATTTTTCCAACACTCGTTCAAGGAGATCAAGCCGCTGCTAAAATTGTAAAGCAAATAAAATATGCTCAAAACTATGACCTAGATACATTAATCATAGGACGGGGCGGGGGAAGCATTGAAGATTTATGGCCTTTTAATGAAGAAATTGTTGCACGTGAAATTTATGACTGTAAAATACCAGTCATAAGTGCAGTAGGTCACGAAGTTGACTTTACAATTTCTGATTTTGTAGCCGATAAGCGTGCACCCACACCAACTGCAGCTGCAGAACTTGCAGTGCCGAAATTAAGTGAAGTGAACTTCAGATTGGATACACTGAAAAGTAAATTGACTAAAAATATTAATGACAATATTAGCGAAAAAAGGTTAATACTGAATCATATTTCCAAAAAACAAGTTTTGAAAAATCCCGAAGAAATATATTCAATAAAAGGAATGCATTTGGACAACTTGATAAACAAGCTAAATTATGCATCCAAAAATACAATTTCGCAAAATAGAAACAAGTTGTTTAAATTGGAAAACTCAATTGTTTTGAAAAATCCAAGTGAAATAACAAAGCACAAACGAGAAGCCTATTTGAGAAATTTTGAAAAACTGGAAATTTTAAATCCTCTTTTAACATTGAAAAGGGGTTATTCAATCACCAAATCAAATGACAAAATTGTGTCAAGTGCAAAAGATGTTAAATCTGGTGATGAATTGGACATTGAATTTGATGACGGAACCGTTAATACAAAGGTGATATAATGGAAAATTTGACTTTTGAGGAAAGCTTAGAAAAATTAGAAGAAATTGTTAACAAATTGGAAAATGGAGATGTGCCACTAGACGATGCCATTGAAGAATTTAAAAAAGCTATGGACCTAGTTAAAATTTGTAATGACAAATTAAACACTGCAGAAGAATCAATAGCAAAAATCGTGCAAGAAAATGGAGAAATAATCGATTTTAATGTGAGTGAATAAAATAGTTTATCCAATAATCTAAAAGTTTTTTTACAGGATAACTATCACATTCCTCTTTTATTTTTAAAGCCAAATCATAGGCATTTTGTTTTTCAATCAAACCTAAATTCATTTCATCAATTAGATTTAAAATTGAAGTTGTGATAGCTACATTTTCTTGTTTTTTAGAGTCAATTTGAAGTTGCTTTAGAAATTCTAATTTGTTACAATCCAAATTATTATAAAATTCATCAATACCCAAGGAATACCTATTTAAACGAACTAATACATTTGATTGGGATTTCCTTGTAATCCACACCTGTTTTCCGATTGCCTTTTCAACTGATTCAATTACACATTTTCCAATCAGTTCACCCAATTTCGAATGTTTATCTGCATTTTTTAAATTATTGTCAGATTCCAAATTAGAGAAAATGCAAACACCATCAGTTCCAGTACCAGTGGCATAATTATTTGAATATTGAGAAGGAATTTTCAGATCGTTTAATGCTACAGTTTTTGCTTCAATTGCAACCATCAAAGCATGAGCCAAAACATCATGATTCAGATGAGAATTAATTAAAATTATTGTATTGATTGTTCCGAAGCTTCCGTTTTCTTCGTAATATGCAGCCTCATCACCAGCACATACGGCATTAGTTCTAACACCAGCAGTTGTAACTGCAATCACTTCAATAGATTTATACTCTTTTACAACTATGCTGACATTTTTCATTTCAGCCAAGGTTATGAGACCTGTGGAGTAATTAAAATCAATATCTAAATTTTCACATTCATTAATCAGGTACTGACCAACATCATGATTTTCCAAATAGTCAATTTTATCCTGTGACAAGTGCTGGTTGAAAACAGATTTATATAAGTCATGACTTCCACCGTTCAATTCAGATGTGGAAATTCCATTACGATTGACTCCAAATTTAATTAAAATAGTATCTTTTAAATAAAAAAATTCATCACCAAGTGATGTTTTGAATATGAGTCTATCAGAATACATAAAAAAAATAAAAAAAGAAAAGAAATTATAAAAAATTTCTTATATTTACATCATTGGAGGCATTCCGCCCATTGCGGAAGGGTCCATACCCATGTCTTCTGGGCCTTTGGTTGATGCAATTACATCATCGATTCTTAAAATCATTTCAGCTGCTTCAGATGCAGATTGGATAGCTTGTTTTTTGACACGTTTTGGTTCAATTACGCCAGCTTCTTTCATGTCTGCTACTTCACCAGTGAATACATCTAATCCCATGTAGTAGGAGTCTTCTTGTGCAGCTCTTAAGTCTACTAATGAGTCGATGCTGTCTAAACCTGCGTTTTCTGCTAAGGTTTTTGGTACGATTTCTAAAGCTTCTGCAAATGCGTTTACAGCTAATTGTTCTCTTCCAGAAATGGATTCTGCGTAATCTTTGAGTTGTTTAGCCATTGCAATTTCAGGAGCTCCTCCACCAGCAACAACTTTGTCATCTTCTACAGTAGCTGCTACAACACCGATTGCGTCTTCAATTGCTCTTACAATTTCATCCACAATGTGTTTGGTACTTCCTCTTACGAATAAGGTTACGGATTTAGCTCCGCTACATTCTTCAACAAAGATCATGTCTTCACCGGAGATTTTTCTTTCTTCTACGATTCCAGCATCACCTAAGTCATCAGCGGTTAAGTCATCTAAGTTTGTAACTACGTTAGCGCCAGTAGCTCTGGATAATTTTTCGATGTCTGATTTTTTAACTCTTCTTACAGCTAAAACGCCAGCTTTGGATAAGTAATGTTGTGCTAAGTCGTCAATACCTTTTTGTGCGAATAATACATTTGCACCAGCAGCAACAACTTTGTCAACCATGTCTTTAACCATTTTTTCTTCTTGTTCGATGAAAGCTTGCATTTGAGCAGGATCAGTAATAGTGATTTCTGCATCCATTTCAGTTTCTTTTACTTCTAATGGAGCGTTGACTAATGCGATTTTAGCGCCTTTGATTTCAGATGGCATACCTGGGTGTACTCTTTCTTTGTCTACAATTACACCTTCAACTAAGTTGGATTCTTCAACAACAGCACCATCTTTTTTCTCGATTTTAATATTGTCGATGTCAACTTCACCGTCATCTTCTACTGCTTCTACAGCGTCAACAATTAATTTTGCTAATGGTTGACGTGCTGCTTCAGTTCCTTTACCAGTCATAGCAGTCATAGCTACTTTTAATAAAGTTTCGGAATCTACATCATCGATTGCGATTTCATCTAATATTTCTTGTGCTTTTTCAGCAGCTTTTCTGTAACCCATAGCTATGATTGTTGGGTGAATGTCTGAATCGAGTAAGTTTTCGGATTTTTTTAATAATTCTCCAGCAATGATTACTGCAGTAGTAGTTCCATCTCCAACTTCGTCTTCTTGGGTTTTTGCTACTTCTACGAGCATTTTTGCTGCTGGATGTTCAATATCCATTTCTTTTAAGATTGTTACACCATCGTTGGTTACTACAATATCACCAAGTCCGTCAACTAACATTTTGTCCATTCCTTTTGGACCTAAAGTAGTTCTTACAGTTTCAGCTAATACTTTTCCAGCTAAAATGTTATTTCTTTGTGCATCTCTACCGACAGACCTGTTAGTACCTTCAGGTAAAATAAAAATTGGTTGTCCTTGTGCCATTAATAATCACCTTTTTTTAATTTTATAAAATAATTAGATCAGTTTAAATATCAACATGAGAAAATAAGTTTTAGTGTTGACTAAACCTTTCTACATAATACATGAGTTTAAGGTTATATAAATACTTTATGGTATAAAGTAAATAAAAGTAAGAAAAAAGCAAATCAAAATATTTTCAAAAAATTACGCCCCAAAATATGACAATATCCTCCAAGTATTTTAATAATAACAACCTAAACTATGAAGATAATTGTATACACCATAGATTATATGACACATATCTATTCTAAAATATATAAGTCACAACAACATATAGATTCGATGTTGAAAAAAGTAGAATTATGCAAAAACAATTATAAAAAATATTAAAAAAAAGCAAAGAAAAGATAGATAAAAATTATCTACCCTGTTTTTTCTCCAATCTGAAAGGTGGAGTTGAATCCATAGTTTCATAAGCTTCTTGTTCTTCTTGAAGCTCATTGAAGAAAGTATTAATCTCTTCCAACCTTTTAATTTTATCATTTTTCCTATTCAACTCATTTTGAAGTTTAAGATAATCCTCTTTAGGAATGGTTTGTTCCCTCAAATATTTCAGTTCACTATCCTTGGTGTTAATTTCACTTTCCAATTTGGTTTGAAGTGAAACATAATCTT
>NZ_JAXJXF010000059.1:0-5013 GCF_036307625.1 Methanobrevibacter sp. | reverse complement strand
CTTACGTAGAGATATTGAACTTTATGAGACAAAAGAGTTCCATACAGTCATTCTTGATGAAGCACAATACATCAAGAATCCAAAAACAAGAAATGCATTATGTGTTAAACAGTTAAAATCAAAACAACGTTTTGCATTAACTGGAACACCTATTGAAAACTCACTTGCTGAAATGTGGTCAATTTTTGACTTCTTAATGCCACATTATTTATATAACTATTCATACTTCTTAGAAAACTTTGAAAAACCAATTGTGAAAGATGAAGATGAAGATAAACAAAATGAATTGGAAAAGGAGATTAAAATGAAACCCGAAACAGAAGCATTATTCAGGCAAGTTTTTGAAGAAGTTAACAGAAAATGGGAACATCTTGAAAAAGAAGAAGCTAGAAAAGAAGGTAGAAAAGAAGGAATAAAAGAAGTTGCAAAAAATTTAAAAAAAGTGCATACTGATTTAGAAATTTCAAACCTGACAGGATTAAGTATTTCAGAAGTTAAAAAGTTATAATAATCATCCAATAATATTCCTAATATTTTAAAATCACCTTACAATATACTGACCCGGATTTAAAAAGTCATCCAAAAATTCCAAATCAATGTCTTCAACATCGATAAATTCATAAGTATTGATTAAATTCTTTTTAAGGTTTTTTCCAACTTTAATAAGACCAATATTTTCCTTTGTGAATATATGAGAAATCAAATCAACTGCATTGTTGAATTCCCTTTTTTGAGAGTGAACCAAAAAGTCACCCTGAACATAGCAGTTCTGGCGACCATATTTTTTGACGAAATTTTCACAGGCATTGTTTATGAAAACCTTAGGTCCTACATTAACAGTTATATCATTTAGTTTTGATGAAGCCATTTCAAGCAAAATAACTCCATTTATTATCTCATCACTCCAGTAATCTGCTTTAAATACATTGAACTCTTCATCGTTCAATTTCCTTTCAAGAGCTTCGCAGGTCTTTTTAAGCTGCGGATGAAGGGTGTCCAACGGCATGTCAGGAATGTCAAATCTCAATGCAATCAAATCGCTGTTTCTTGATTTGAATTCATTTAGGATATCATCCTTATTCAAATTGCGTTTGAGAGGGTAAAAATAGTCTTCCTTATTGTCAGAGGATATGTAATTTCGTGCGGACTGTATGAATTCAGCCATCTTATCCAGCCTTAATGCAGCACCGACATTCCTATTTTCATCTGTAGGGTCAATTACAATCAAAGGATCGTTGAATTGACCGGATGTTCCATATTCTTCAAGGTCTATTATTTCTCCAAATTTCCAGTTGATGGCGGCTTTTAGTGTATTTTCGAAATTCCCATAATGAATAATAAGCAGTTCACACAGATATCCTGCAAATCCACCTACCTTAAACTCAGATCCATAAGTTCCGGTCATTGCCATGAAACGTTTTAGGAGCAAAATTTCATCGTCCTGCCCTTCGTTTAACTTTTCTTTGACATATCTTGTATGAAGAATTGTTCTGTCAACCGCCGATTTGAGTTGACTTCCATCTTCGATAGCATAGCAGGGCACGATATCAACTTCACATCCTTTAATATGGGTTGTGACATATGGATGTGATGCGAAGTGATGCTCAGGAATACCGTCAAACTCATCACAGCACGCATGAGCCAATTTAAGACCATAATCCTTTAAATCTTTTTTATCAGTATCCAATGGAAATGCTATGAAGATATCAATGTCTGACTTTCCCTTAAGTGCAGTGTTTTTGGCAACGGAACCTACCAGATTGACTTGGGCATCAATATCATTGCTGCCACACATATCCTGCAGAAAGTTCATTATGGAAGAGGATACTTCATCAATATGATTTTTTTCATCTTCAGTAGGTTTGATATCTTTTAAAATAGCTTCATAATCCATGTAATCACAATTCAAATATATTTATATCATCATAAATTGGTCCGGATGGCTTTAAAGTGGATTTTTTAAGAATAATCCTATCAACGCACATCTCACCAATTTCAACATCACTTAAAGTTTCTATTTGAGACTTGACTTCTTTTTTGTTTTTAGCTGATTTCATTCGGCCAATAGTCAAATGAGATGAGAATCTTTTATCTGCCTCAAATCCAAGTTTTTTGAATTCAACATCCAATTTATCATGCAAGTCCTTTAAGGTTCCGTCCTCTTCGATTCCAATCCAAATGACCTTGATGTGATTTTCATTTGGAAATGCGCCGCAACCCTTGATTTTAATGTTGAATGGATTGAACTCAGACCCCACATTTGATATTTTCTCTGAAAGCAAATCTATGCCCTCCACATCAATATCTCCGAAAAACTTTAAAGTCAAATGAAGGTTCATCAAGTCCACATACTTGACATTTGCATCTGTCTTTTTGAAATCCTTAATAATTCTATTGATTTTGGGTTTTAAATCATCATCCAAATCAATTGCAAGAAAAGCTCTGATTTCAGGCATTAAATCTCCTCATTGTTCTATAATTGTTTCATCAATAGCTATACCGAAGTGGCGAGCACTGCTTTCAATGTAAACTTTTACTTTGTCGCCCGCTTTTACATCAGCTACAGATAAAGGTTCATCGTTTTCATCAACAATCCTGATTGTTTCAGCATTTTGAAGCAGAGTTCGTATGGTTTGACCTTCGTATTCGGCTTCAATCAATATCAATGGCCTTCTTTCAATCTTACTTCTTCCGACATATGCTGTTCTTGTCTCACCTTTGGTGTTTACAATCAACACCTCATCTCCGGCAACAAGTTCTGAGAGATATCTTGTCTTATTTCCCGGAACCATCACGTAAGCCTGAACAGGTCCTGCATTCACTCTGAATGGACGTGAAGCAACATATTCACTTTCCAATGATTCTGAGTGAACCAAAAACATGGATTTTGAATATGAACCTATCAGCATTCCTTCACCCGGTTTCATCATGTCTGTTGTATCAACGCAAACCCTGTCTCCTGAGCCCAATGGTTTTACATTGGTTACGGTAGCCACTTTCAATTCATACTTTATTTGAGAAGCTTTAACAACTTCTTCAGCTATTTTTTTGGTTTTATTGAAGTCATTAGCTTCAAATATTACACCATCAGTACCATGTTCTAATGTTTCAAGTGCTACACGTGCACCGTCAAGGTCCTGTACTGCAGCAATGATATTTACATCTACCTTTTGCAAGTCCGCAATGATGTTTTCAAGAGGAATGATTGTCCAGTCGGTTCCGACAAGAATAATATAGTCAACAATTGAACCCAATTTTACAGCCAATTGTTCATGAGCCTTATCTATTATTTTTATATATGCGCATACACTTTTTCCTTCGCTTTTTGCCTTTTTAGCATTAGCAATGTCTACTGAATCAGTGAAGTTGTCTTTCAACTCTACAAATCCGTCACCTTCACCGTTGATGCCTACCAAATAGATATCTGCATCGTCAGAATTTGCAATTATCTTTACATTACCAAGTTTTCTGATTTGTTCTATATCATCTAAATCAAGAACATGGTCAATTCCTGATTCAAGTGCAGTAGTTATCATTTCCTTTTTGTCATCCCACAATTCATCAGGAGTGCTTATCCAAGCGAATTTGTTTTGCATGCAATCACCTTATTTCAAGAATTTTAAAGCTTCATCAACTTCAAGGTCATGATGAACTACTTCTGCAATAGCCCTTGTAATTTTGCCAGGGTTTTCAGCCTGGAACAAGTTACGTCCGAATGCAACTCCAGCACCGCCAACTTCAAGAGAATCCTTAACCATCTGCAGTAATTCCTCATCAGTTTCCACTTTTGGACCGCCTGCGATAACAACCGGTACGATTGCTCCTTCGACAACCTCTTTAAAGGAATCAGGATCTCCAGTATAATTGGTTTTGACAATGTCCACTCCAAGTTCTGAACCTACACGTGCTGCATGTTTTACAAATTCAACATCATGCTCATTTTCAACCTTTTGTCCACGCGGGTACATCATTGCAAGCAAAGGCATTCCCCAGTAGTCACATGTTTCAGCGATTTCACCCAATTCCTGCAACATTTGGCTTTCTGTTTCAGAACCTAAGTTTACATGAATAGATACTGCATCCGCTCCAAGCTGAATAGCTTTTTCCACACTTGTTACGATTACCTTATCGTTTGGATCAGGTGCAAGAGAGGTACTTGCAGAAAGGTGTACAATAAGACCTATGTCCTCACCGTAACCACGGTGCCCTTGTTGTACTATACCTTTATGCATCAATATTGCATCAGCTCCACCCTGAGATATGCTTTCTACAGTTTCATCCATGTCGATGATTCCTGGAATTGGTCCGCTGGATACACCATGGTCCATTGGTGCTATTACAGTTCTTTTAGTATTTCTGTTAATGATTCTTTCTAAACGAATCTTTTTACCTATCATCATATTACCTCATCATTAAGTTATGAATTATATTTTTCTTAATTAACATATATAATATTAATTGTACAAATCTAGACAACTATGTAAAGAATACTATATTAATTCTGAAAAATGATAAAAAAATTAGAATATATGATAAACATAAATCTAAACTTATGAAATAATCATATAGAAATTCATTGATTAAAATAATAAAACATATACAGGATATGCTAAAAAAATTAAAGATTTAAAAAATCATCAAAAAATAATGACCCTTTAGGACTTTTACGTATATCATTGAAATTTTTACAGACATGGTCCAGCAAAAATTCACCGTATTCAGTGATTTCATAAAATTTCACTTTCTTATTATCCTTAAAAACATCTTCACCAGCAATTAGACTATTATCTTCCATATCCTTTAAAATAGGATACATCTTACTGGGATTGGACTTTTTTAAATTACCTGAAATAATTAAAATTTCAAAAATATCTGAAAATTCCTTTGAAATATTGTATCCATGAATCGGACCATAATGTTTTATAATCCATAAAATTAAAAAACGAGAAATTCCATTAACAGTATGTTTGACAATCTTGTCTTTCTTAATAAACTCAGAATATTCACTATTTT
>NZ_JAXJXF010000058.1:0-1920 GCF_036307625.1 Methanobrevibacter sp. | reverse complement strand
TCTTCAACTTTTTCACCAAGTAACTCTGCAAGAGCTCTTTTAGTTACTTTTGCAAGTACTTCATGGTATTCTGGAACTCCTGTTTCACCAAGTTTTGCAGCTTCTTCGATAATAACTGGCACATATTCTTCAAATACTTTTGAGCGTTTTTCTTTTTCTTTAGCTGCTCTTTTAGCTCTTAAATGTTTTTGTAATTTACGAGCTAGTTTCATTGTTGCTTGTCTGATTTCATGAACGATTTCAGGTTCAGGTGAAACACTTTGCTTACCGGTTGAAAGATAAGGTACCTGTGTTGAAATGATGTTTACAAATAATGTTAATGGAGTGTTGTCCATATCTTTTAATCCATAACGTTTCCAGTCAATACTTTTAAGCGCTTCGGTAATTGCACAGCTTCCTGCATCGAATGTCAATGGAACTCTATTTGCAAATCTCATAATTTCAGATTTTCTTTTTTCATTAACTACTCTTCCGGCATCTCCACCGTATGCAAGACCGGCTTCTATAATGAATGAAACCCCTCCTGCGTATGTTACAGGTTTTCTTGTTATTGTGGTTACAAATTCTGGTTTAAGAATTTGTTTCATACCTTTTTCAATTTGTTCAGATCCAATTGGTATAAGTCCGTCTGTTGGAGGAGCCATGAATTTCATTTTCTTAAAGCATTGCACAACAGCTTCTGCTTCTTGGAAAGTCATGTCTTTTGGACGTTTATTCATGTCGATTCCGGTAAGTTCTGCAATTTCATCAACTCTTTTGTTTGACATTCTTGACATTGATGAAGTTAACATACTTTTATATCTTCTACTGTCAGTATTTTTGGCCATTGTCATTAAATCGTCAGCACTTACACCTTTTGGGTGAGGTAACACTTCTTTTGGCTGTACTGGAACAATGTCTGCAGCTCTTTTGAATATGTATTTGTGTCCTGATGGATCCCTGAATGTAATTTTTGCATGTGGGTTTCCAATCATTGTTCTTCTGATGTACTCGAATGCACCTTGTTCAGCTAATGAGTATGATACGTCTTTGAACTGTAATTCTATACATACTCCAGTACTTTCAGCGGGGTAATCTTCCCTTTCCATTAAAATTCCGCGGTTGTTTTCAACATCCATTTGGAATTTCATTTTAACTCCTTTAATTTCATCGCCATCTTTGTAGCATGAAATTACATGAGCAGGTTTACCTGTTGTCATTTGGGATAAAAGCACACAACCACTACAACCTAAACCTTGTTGTCCTCTGGATTGAATGTTTCTGAATTTGGATCCTGCAAACATCATACAGTATACTTGCATCACATATTCTTCTGGAATTCCAGGTCCATTATCTCTGTGTCTTAAGATATAATGTTCTTTATCAACACGTTTCAATTCGATGTCGATATCAGGTAATATCTTTGATTCTTCACATGCATCGAAACTGTTTGTAATCAATTCGTGGAAAACGATTGTTAAAGAACGTATTTTACCTGTGAATCCCAACATCTGTTTGTTTTTTCTAAAAAACTGGGATGGGGTTAATCTTTGAAAGTCCTCTTCCCAATCAAGTCCTATTTGTTGTTGAGCCAAAATTTCTCCTCCTTTAAATAATGTATGTTTAAAGTTATTATATGTTGATATATTTAAATCAAGTCAGGGAGCATTTGAAAAGTAATATTCATACGGTGCCCTAGCTAACTTGTTTAAATATGTGGTAAAATAATAATTTAAAAACATGTAGAAAATATAGTATTTAAACTACATTATCTATATATGTTGGTTAAAGTATATAATAGTTTGCTATTAGTATCATGATTTTTATAGCTATCTTTTATAAAATTAGTGAGGTATTTAAAATTGCGTTAATCCTGTAATATTTAGGTCAATCAGTTAATTTCTTAAAATCAACCGGGTAAAAAATAAAAATGGCTTTAGG
>NZ_JAXJXF010000057.1:0-1683 GCF_036307625.1 Methanobrevibacter sp. | reverse complement strand
TGGGGGCATTATCCAAATCAGTAATGTCTGTTAGGATGCCATTTCCGGATCAGGTAAAAGGTGCTGCTCACTTAAAAACTACCAAATCATTTATTGAAGATATAAGTGCTAAAAGGTCATTAAGAATGATTACTTATGGGTCTTTTCCATTATATTTGGCGTTATTTGCTCCTGTAACTGCTGCCGGAAGTATTTTCTTATCTGATATTGTTGCATATCAGCAGGCAAATGGTCCGTTCTTATTCACTGTATCAGGTGCAATTGCGGCTATAGTATTTTTCATTGGTTATATGATAATATTGAATGAATATCCTTTTTCAATCATTAAAGCCAAAAGTGATGTTATTGAAGGGCCTTATATGGAATATGCTGCTAAATATAGGGCTGTTGTTTATATAACAAGAGGATTTTTCATGTTTGTGCTTGGCGCAATTTTTTCAGTATTGTTTATTGGAGTTCCGCCAACAATTCTTTCATGGGGAATTTTAGTTAATATTGTTGTTGCATTGATATTTGTATTTATGATGGGAATCTTTTCAGCATTCAGTCCAGTATTTACTAACAGGCAATTATTGCCAACAATTTTAGGTGCAACATTGCTTGGAATACTGTCTATCATACTTGGATTATTGTGAGGTGATTATTTTGAAATTTGTTATGAGACCGTATCATATGGTAAGTCTTGGAGGATATATAGTGGAATGGGATTTTCCTTATAGGAATCTTATAGTTGTAAATAAAACCTCTGAATCAATTAAAGTCGAAATACCAGTTTTTCATGAAGAATGGATTGCCGAACATAGGGATTTGGGTCTTGAAGTTATTCCGGTTACTGAAAATGATAATTTTTTAAGTATGTGGAAAAGGGCACATGCAGAACTAGATAAAATTAGGCCAAAAAATGAATGATTATACAATAACTATTCAGTCATATGAGAAAAAAGGAGTTTTGGATGATATTACTGATGTCATCACTTCTCATGGTGCTAACATTAGTTATGTTCATCTTTTTGTTGAAAAAAATAATATGGGTTCCATTAACTTGGAATTGGAGCATGTTGAAAATATTGATGAATTGTTGGTGGATTTAAATGAAATTTCAGAGGTTAAATCTGTCGAATTGCATGGTTCTCAATTGGATATCTATGGAAAACGTATTATTATAGTTGGTGGCGGAGCACAAGTATCTCAAGTCGCTAAAGGTGCAATCACTGAAGCAGATAGACATAATATACGTGGTGAACGTATAAGTATAGATACTATTCCATTAGTCGGTGAAAAAAATTTGGCTGAAGCTATTGAAGCTATATCAAGACTTCCTCGTGTTACAGCACTGGTTTTAGCAGGTTCGCTTATGGGCGGTGAAATCACAGAAGCCGTTAAAAATGTTAAAGAAAAAAGCAATCTGATTGTAATTTCTCTGAATATGCCCGGTAGTGTAACGGAATATGCTGACTTGATTATCACTGATCCTATTCAGGCAGGAGTTTTGGCGGTAATGGCAGTTGCAGATACTGCGGTATTTGATATTAAAAGACTCGGCGATAAAATTAAGTATTAATCATGTTTATGGACATATGGGGGAGTTATTTTTAACTCCCTTCTTAACTATTTTTTCAAACATATATTCTCATATTCGCATTTGCTGCATTTTTTAGGATTTATTTTTACATTTGGAATCTT
>NZ_JAXJXF010000056.1:0-8052 GCF_036307625.1 Methanobrevibacter sp. | reverse complement strand
TGGATAACAATGTTACTCGTTTTGTTGTTCTGTCAAAGCAAAGCCATGAAATAACTGGCAATGACAAGACCTCAATAATATTCTCCATTTATGAGGACCGTCCAGGTAGTTTATACAATGTTTTGGGAATTTTTCAAAAAAACAATATAAATTTAACAAAAATTGAATCAAGGCCTTCTAAAAAAGGTTTAGGCAGATATCTGTTTTTTGTTGATTTTAATGGTCATCAAAATGAGGAAGTCATTCAAAACATTTTAAATGAAATAAAAGAAAATACTTATTTTTTAAAAGTTTTAGGTTCCTACCCAGAATTTAAGTTAAACTTATAAATTAATATGGATATATATTATTATGTTATAATGTTCAGGGAGGGTAGGCATGTCAGATGATAGAGATAAACTTCTTAAAATTATGAGTAGTTTGGAAAAAGATTATAGGTCTGGAAAAATTTCTGCTGAAAAATATAGTTATTTTCGTTCAAAATATGAAGATAAGCTAAATACTATTGATGCTCAGGCAGCTACCAGAAAAATCAGGTCTATGCAAGGCAAACCTGCTGATAATACTAGAAAAAGAAAAAGAAGTAAAAAACCTACCGGTAATAAAAAGAAAGAGGAACAAGATTTAGTTCAAAAATATATTATTAATCCTAAAAAGGGTGATGCAAAGTATAATCGTAAGGAAAAATCTTCTATGGATAGCGGTACTTTTAAATTATTATTGTTACTGATATTGGTAGTTGGTTTCACTGCAGGTGTTGCTTACGGTATTTTTAATTTTGACTTTAATGCGTTATCCAGTACTGATTCAATAGCAGTTGTTCAAGATACAGCATTCCCTGAGCTTAATAATACTGTTGTACCTAATACTACTAAAACAACAACTTCTAAAACTAATTCTACTTATTCAAGTGGCACTTCGGATTCCTCTTCATCAAGTTCTGTTGAAACTACGAGGGATTCTTCTTCAAGTAGTAGTTCTTCTAGTTATAATCAGGGATCCCGAAGTAGTAGTCAAAGTTCTCAAAGTAGTTCATCGTCGAGCAGTAGTAGTCAGAGTTCTCAAAGTAGTAGTTCCAGTTCGGGAACGGAAAATTAGTGAATAAATTCTCATTGGAGGAAATATTATGAAAACTAAAATATTAAAAGGAAGTATTGTTGTTTTTGTATTGTTATTGTTATTTGTATCTGTAGCTAGCATTAGCGCTGAGTCAAATGACACATCTGTTTTATCTTTATCAAAATCAGGTATTACTATTAATTATCCTTCTAATTGGGGTTATTCTCAAGCTATTTCACCATATTCCATCATGGCTATTTCAAAAGCCGATGATGTTGACTCTTTTGGTGTAGGTCAGGTTAATATTAATATTGAAAAGAAACCTATTGAAGGAGATTTCGCTACATTCGTTAATAAAACTTATGAACCTATGAAATATGATTCAAATTATCAGTTAGTATCTTCCGGTTCATCAATGATTGCAGGCAATAAGGCTTTTGAATATATTTATACTTCAAAGGAAAATAATGTTGCAAAGGAACACAAAGCTGTTTGGTTTGAAAAAGGCGGACAAGCTTACGTGCTGCTTTATAGTGCACCAATGGATAAATTTGAATCTAATTTGTATGTTTTTGATTATATCTTATCAGATATTCAAATTACATAATTTCTTTTTTTTTTAAGGTGTTTAAATGATTATATTATGTGTTACAGGTAGCATAGCTGCTACCGAATCAATAAAATTAGCTCGTGAATTTAGGAGAAATGATGTGGATGTTAAATGTTTCATGAGTGAATCTGCATGTGAAATTATCCATCCTAATGCTATGGAATTTGCAACCGGAAATGAGGTTGTAACTAAATTAACAGGAGATATTGAGCATGTAAAGTATTCTCAGGAAGATTTAATTTTAGTTGCTCCGGCCACTGCCAATACAATTTCCAAATTTGCTCATAGAATTGCAGATAATCCTATTTCAACTTTATTAATCACTGCCTATGGTCATGATACACCAATAATTTTTGTTCCATCAATGCATGATTCCATGTTCAAGGCCATTAAGGAAAATATTGATAAAATTAAACAGGAAGGATCAGCTAACTTCATCAAACCAAGAATGGATGAGGGAAAAGCTAAATTCCCATCCAAAGAAGACATTGTTTTAGAATCATTAAGAACAATTAATTTAAATAAGGATTGATATTATTATTAAAGGCAAGAATATTTTGATAAGTTTGGGTGGAACTTATGAACCTATTGATTCCGTTAGGGGAATAACCAATAAATCTTCAGGAAAAATGGGTTTGGAATTAGCCAAGGAAGCTTATATTCGAGGAGCCAATTTGACTTTGGTTGTAGCTAATGTGTCTGTTGAAATTCCTTCTGTTTTTAATGTTATAAAAGTTGAAACAGGCGCGCAAATGAATAAATCTGTTTTGGATTTAATTCCTGATTATGATATTTTCATATCTACTGCGGCGGTTTCAGATTTTGAGTTTGTAAAAAAGTCAAATAAAAAAATTGATTCAAGCAAATCATTATCAATTAATTTAAAACCCACTACAAAAATCATCCGTCAAATCAAGAAGGTCAATCCAGATATATTTTTAGTAGGATTTAAAGCGGAATTTAATATTTCCCGTGATGAAATAATTGAATGTGCCAGAAAACAAATTTCAGATGCGGGCACTGATTTGGTTGTTGCTAATGATATTTCAAAAGACTGCTGTCATTTTGGATCTGATAACAATGAGGTACTGATTGTTGACGAGGATGTTTTAACAGTTCCGTTAACCTCAAAAAAACAGGTTGCTAAAATAATTTTTGATGAAATTTCTAAAAAAATATGATTGCATATATATGTGATTATTTTAAATCTATTTTTTATTTAACTACTATTTAATTTTTTAATTTAAGACTTATTATTATGTATCATTTCATATAACTATGAATTATATTGATTGTTTTTTTAATATTTTTGAGGTGTTTCCTTTCGCTTTATGGCGGGTAATTGATTGTGTTGTTAATTTCTTTTAAACTTCTTCAATTAAAATTTTAAGTGTAATCTAATATTGTTTTTTTCATGTATTTTTTGTGATGGGTGTAAAATTAATTTTAATTTGGTGGGGGGTGTAAATTAATTTTTCAATATGTTCTATTTTTTTCTAAGCTATTTTAGGCATTATTGAGTAATACTTTTTAGAATAAAATAAGTAGACTAATCTTTGAAAAAAACTTTTTTAAAAACAGTTATTTAAATAAAATAAGTTCATGCCTTTAGGTATTAGTTAAATGGAGTGATTAATAGAGTGAATCAACCTAAAGGACGTTTCAATGAACTTTTATTTTATTTGCATTAGCATATTTTATATTTTATTTTATAGTATAAAAAGGTATCTAAGTAATACTTTTTGGCGAATTTTGTAGTAATTTTTTATATTTCTCAGACTAATTTTTTAGTTGATTGTCGCTCAAATATGGGGTGATTTTTTTCAATAATTTTTCTTGCGTGGACAATAGAGTATTGCCTTTTCTATACCTGTTTTGTTTTATGTTTTGATTAATTTTAAAAAAGTTATCTTAATATTTCTTTTGATATTGGGTGGATTTTGATTTGGGATTTGATATGGTTTGTGTTTTAAATGTTTGTGTTGTTGCATAACTGATTATTTCTTGGTGTTGATAAAATTTTTGAATTTTTTTCATCATGCAATTTCTAAGGTGTTGGTATTTATTAGGATATTATTGGTATACTTTTTTGGATATTGATTGATCTCATTTCTTTTTTGCAATTCTCTAAAAATTTAAATCTATATGAATCTTTTAATTTTTATCTAAACTTTAAAAATTTATTTTTTTTAACAGATTCTTAAAATTTTAGCTATCTTATTGATATTGTCATCAGAGATATGGTTAAAGTTAAAAGATTATTGATTGCTATAATTGAAAAAAAGAAGAAGGGTAGATGCGTGTTGCACCTACTTGATTTTAATTTTGGTGTTTTTGGTTGCTTTTTTGTAGTAGTTGCTTCCTTTATATTTGATAACTGCTTTGTAAGTTCCTTTTTTAGTTAATTTGGTAATTTTAAAGGTTGCTTTGCCTTTGCTGTTGGTTTTGGCAGTGTATGTTTTACCTTTAACATTTAGGGTGACTTTTGTTTTTTTCATTGCTTTGTTTTTGCTGTTTTTTAGTGTTATTGTGTATTTTTTGGTTTTTGTTGTTCTTTTGAATGTTTTTGCTTTAGCTGTTATTTTTGTTTTTTCCTTGTTGATGGTAATTTTGACGGTTTTGCTTATTGGATTGTAATTTTTGTTTCCAATTTTGATTACCATGTTCTTTTTACCTGCTTTTGCAGTTTTTAGGATTTTTACAGTTAATTTTATTGAAGCAGCTCCATTTTTGATGGTGGATGTTCCAATGTTTTTACCGTTTAAGGTAAATGTTACTTTGGTGCCGTCAGCTACATTTTTGAAGCTGACTTTGTATGTTCCACCGTAGTTGATGACATATGCTGCATTTTTTGCATTAATTGTAATGTCTTTTTTATTTACAGTGAAATTAACAGAAATTTCCGCTCTTGACATGTTATTGTCAATGTATGTAACATGGGCATTGTAAGTTCCAGCATTTAATTTAGGAATATCAAGTGTTGCAATTCCATCTTTTACATCAACATTATATTCAACATTATTAACTTTAATAACAACTTTTCCACTGTTTAATGGGTATATGGCACTGCTGTTTACTCGAACTTTGATGTTGGCGGAATTGCCGTAAACAATATCTTTAGCTTCAAGAATTTCTATGCTTATTGTATCGTTTACCAATGGAACATCACTTGTAACGTTATTTAAAGTTATTTTGGCACCTTGGTTGACATCAATGCAATCTTCACAATTGCCGATGAATTCAGAATTGCTGATTGTCATGTCAGTTTCGGTTTTAATTGCACTTCCCTCATTTGCATTATTTTCAGTAAATTTAGAGTTGTTTATGTTTGATTTACCTTCATTGTGTATTGCTCCACCGTATTCTGCAGCATTTTCGATAAACTTGGAGTTGGTCACATTTACTTCTGAATAAATGTAGATTGCTCCGCCATATGGTGCATAGTTTTTGTGGAATTCGCAATTAATTAAGATTCCGGTTCCATTAACATAAATTGCTCCGCCTCTGGTTTTACTATTGCCGTTAATGAAATTAATATTTTTCAAGGTAACATTGTTTGCTGTAATGTTGAATATTCTTGCAAGCCCTATTCCATTGATGGTGTGACCTTTTCCGTCAATTGTGAAATTGTCTTTGCTGATTATGATTCCATCTATAAATTCTTCATCGATATCTGTATATGTATAATCATTTGTTAATTCAAGATAATTCTCATGGTTTTCGATTTGATGTGAAAGCATCATAAATGATTCATTGTTAAGCACTGTGAATGCTTTGATGCATGCTACCTGTAATGCGTTTTTTCCTTCGTTATTCCAGTTATAATCATAGAGGTCAGTCCAGTTTTCACCGTCAAAGCTTATAAATGAGATGTTTTCGCTGTAAAATTTATTGACGTATATTGTCCCTTCACAGATAGGGACGCTGGCATTATTGTGATTGATTTGGAATTCTATTTCAAAAACATCACCCATTTCCAATGGGATGACCTTTCCGAGTTCAATTGTCCAGTATCCTGATTTTGAAAATCCTGTTTTACTTAATTTTAAAGCATTGTTGACATAAACTGATAAATTCCAAAAGCTATCTTCCTTGAAATATGTGGATACTCCTGCTAAAAGTTCATTGTTGGTTGCATTGAATCTGTTTTTATACCATACTGTATCATTTAGGGTATTGATGAAATCAGTTTGTGCCTGATCGTACTGGTAATTTTTCTCGTATTTTATTGTACTGTTGAATATGATTACGGATGTGCCTAAAAAGTCTGATTTTGAAGGGCAGGAGGTATCATAATATGAAACATAGAAATAGCCGTCTTCTCCCCACTCAGAGCCCCAACTGTTTTTACAAATCCATGCTCCTAATCCTGGAGCATTAGGTATTTCCATTGTGTCATTCCAACCTACAATAACAATTTCATGATTGGAATAAATGGATTCATTGTAATACTGCTTAACAGAATTTGTTGAATAGATAGCGGATACTACTCCCCCATATTTCATTATCGCTTTTTTGATTTCATCATTATCTGTGAAGTTATCTCTTTTAATGTTTAAAATATTCTGGACGTGCAATACACTATCAAACAAATTTGAATATCGACTAATCTCTATATACGGATCATCCTCTTCCAAAACGGGACCTAACCAGCTTACAAGGTAACCTATGTGCGTATATGGAAATCCTCCATAATTTGGTTCATAAATCCAGCCGAATGGTGATGTGTTACTTGCAATGTTTTTCATGTTGTTTTCTGAAAGGTCCAGTAATAAATTATGTGATTTTAAAACATTTGACTCCAATCCTCCAATTGCTGCAAAAGCCCAGCAGTTACCCTCATCCATCTGGTCCTTAACGGAAGTGGTCTGATTTAAGTCAGCTAAATTGTAATACTGGGGGATGTAATCAGTATCAGTATAATTGCCTATGAAAAATGTGTAATTTCTGCTGATAATTATTAGATTATCCTTATCATATGAAATGTAATTGACATATATGGTTTTATTTTCTTTCGCTGAATTATTCTCATAATTATTTTTTGAAAAATCTTGAGTTGATTTGGAAACGATATAAATTGCGCTGCCATAACCGCTGGCATTATTGTTCTTGAAGGTATTGTTTTCAATTAGTACGTTTTGCATATCTGTTAGATATATGGCAGATCCAAAATTACCAGTATTTGAGGAAAAAAGTGAGTTTATTAAGTTTAGATCACCCTTTTGGTGGAAATAAGCTCCAATGAGGCTTGATGAATTTGTTATAGTCAGATTATTGAATGTTGAATTACAATTGTTGATTAATATTCCTGCTCCATATTTTGATTTAGCATTAACTATTGATAAATTAAATCCATTGAATGAATCTGAATCGCTACAATATATTGCTCCGCCTTTTAATGTTGAAGAGCAATTGATAAACTCAGTTGAGGTGATTTTTATTTGAGAAGGATCTTTAAATAAATTTTCAAATAATATTGCACCTCCCCTATCGGCTTGGGAATTATAAAACTTACAATCGTTGATATTGATGTTTCCGCAAGAGATATAAATGGACCCTCCAGTTTGCTTTGCTTTTGAATCATAAAAGGTACAATTGTCAACAGTGAAATTTAAAAGGGCGTAAGTTGTATAATATATTGATCCTCCCCTTCTCCCGGCAGAATTGTTTATAAATTCACAATTGGATATGTTAAGATTTCCTCTACTCATATAGACGGATCCATAACTGGATGTGCCGGTATTGTTAATGAATTCACAACCATCAATTAAAGCATCAGCCTGATTTACGCGAATACATGGTGTGCTTTTTGCGGTATTGTTCACAAATTTGGAATCGGTTATATTGATTGCTGATTTTTCGCAGGTCAATACTCCTGAAGGAGATCCAATTTTGTTGTTAATAAATTCGCAGTTGTAAATGGTGAGGTTTGATTTGGATGCATAAATTATTCCATAAGTTATATAGGAATCTGATACGACATTTTCGTTGTCAATAATTTTTGAGTCTTTAATATTCACTGTGCTGTAATATGCTTCTAAGATGCCTGCATCTAAAATGGTGTTATTGTAAAATGTACAATTCACCATATTGATATTGCTGCTGTCACTGTAGCCGTTGTAAATCATTCCTGTTGGGAAGTCTTCAGAGTAGTTATATTTGAAATCTTTGAAAATGACATTAGATAAGGTCATGTTTTCAGGAGCATGGATTTTGATGTTTTTCAGGGTAAGATTCTTGAATGATACAAATTCGGTTATATGGATGGTGCTTCCGTTACCGTTGATGATAGTATTTGATGTGTCTTCACCAATAAATGTGATGTTTCTGTGTTCATATTCCTGTTTATAGTCATATTCTCCATTTTTCAAGTAAATGTTTGA
>NZ_JAXJXF010000055.1:0-6631 GCF_036307625.1 Methanobrevibacter sp. | reverse complement strand
TTAAAAGAATTCGGGTACGACAATATGATTGATTATATTGTCGATGTCTGCCAGATGACCTTAGATGAGACTTCATTGCTGCCCCATACAAATGGGGGCAATTTCAGTTTTGAAGACCTGAAAAGATTAAAAGAAGTTAATGCTTCAATGGGTCTTATGCTTGAAAACTCATCCAATAGATTAATGGAGTTGCCTGCACACAATAAAAGTCCAGGTAAAAATCCGCAGCTTAGGCTAGAAACCATTTCCAATGCAGGAAAACTTAAAATTCCATACACCACAGGAATTCTAATAGGCATTGGTGAAACAAAGGAAGAAATAGCTGAGTCATTACTTGCAATTAAAGACAGTTATGATAAATATGGACACATACAAGAAGTGATTATTCAAAATTTTACACCAATTCCAGGAATTAAAATGGAAAATTGGTCAGAACCAAGTCTTTTGGACATGATTAGAACTGTTATTGCAGGTTCTTTAGTATTTAAAGATACAGACATTAGCATACAAGTTCCTCCTAACCTAAACAATGAAACCGCCCAAATATTTTTACTATGCGGTGCAGATGATTGGGGAGGAGTCTCACCCGTAAGCCCAGATTTTGTAAATATTACTTCCCCTTGGCCAGGAATTGATGAACTTGAAAAACTAACCAATGATGCAGGTTTTGAATTGACCGAAAGATTATGCATTTATGAAAAATACATTAATGAAGAATGGCTAAGCGAATACCTGCTGGAAAAAATCACTAATTTATCCTAGCATCAACAACAATATGTTCCACACCAGGAGCATATTTCTTTATTTTATTAATTTTTAATATTTCAACATCCCTATCGCCCGCTTGAGAAATAATCCTATCAACAGGCCTTGTTTTCATCAACTTTTCAGGGACAGTTTCATGATAATGCAGAATTCCACCCTCATTTAAGCTGTTTATAGCCACATCCAAATAATGGTGAGTGGTTTTAACATAACCCATTACAATACGATCGGCTTTATATTTTGGAGCGTGAATTTTACAATCTCCCAAAATTGGAGTCACATTATCCAGTTTATTTAATTTAATATTTTCATTTAAGTAAAAGTAAGAATTGGGATTGATTTCAATTGAGTATATCTGTTTTGCATTAGAATGAACACCTATCGGGATTGAAAAATAACCTATCCCTGCAAACATATCCAAAACAACCTCATCATCTTCAACTAATTTTGCAATACGTAATCTTTCATTATTATTTCCCTTTGACCACATCACTTTCGCCAAATCCAATTTAAACAGACAGCCATTTTCTTTGTTTATGGTTTCGGTTTCACTGCCATAAATTATATTGTACACCGGTTCTCTTTTAGTTCCCTGAATATGGTCAATTTTCATTATAGTTTTAACATTATGCTTTTTTGATAGATTTTCTAAGTCCTGATAGGAGCCATATTGAAATTTACTATCTAAAATCAATATGTCCCCAATACGTTTCCATTTCAATTTATTCACCTTTTGAAAGAAAAGTTTATATATGCAAATATATAATATTAATATTGTTAGTTTATACTAATTATTGATTCTGATTTTAAATAAAATTAATATGAAATATTCAGTTAATTGATTTTATTATATTCTACCTATTAAGTAGTTGAAATAAGATATTTTAAATACTATAGAGGTGTATTTAAATGGATGATAAAATACTAGAAGGTACAACAACCGTTGGAATTACTTGTAAAGACGGAGTTGTATTTGCAAGCGAAAGAAGAGCTAGTATGGGAAACTTAGTAGCTCACAAAGTCGCAGAAAAAATATTTAAAATTGACGATCATATTGTAACTACCATTGCTGGTTCAGTGGGAGATGCACAAAGTTTAATGAAAGTTATTGAAGCAGAAGTTTCTCTTTACCAAATGAGGAACAACGATGAGATTAGCATAAAAGCTGCTGCATCATTAACCGCAAACATCTTACGTTCCGGACCAATGTACATTCAGACATTACTTGGCGGAATGGATGGTGACAAGCCATCTCTCTATTCATTAGACGCAGCTGGTGGAATGATCAAAGACACTTATATCTCAACTGGGTCAGGTTCTATCGTTGCATACGGAGTTCTTGAAGACAGATTTAGAGATGATTTAACAACTGATGAAGGAATTGAAATAGCCATAAGAGCTATTAGAGCCGCTGCTGAACGTGACACATATTCAGGTAATGGATATTTAGTTGCTAAAGTAGATAAAAACGGCTTTGAAATGTTAGATAATGAAAAAATTAATGAAATTCTAAAAGAAATATAAGTAAGCTAATTTTTCATAACTAACTATTTTTTTATATAAATAGTGTAGATAGTTTATGGAATTTAACTATTTATAGCTTAAAGCTTTTCATAAACTATTATACTACACCAACTTTTTTTGAAGGGATTATATGACTTCAGATATTTTAGAAGATATTAAAAAAGAGATTTTAGATAAACTACCAAAAGAAATTCAAGTTTCAAAAGTGGAATTTGAAGGTCCAGAAGTTGTAGTATATACTAAAAATCCGGAAATTATAACTGAAAATGGCGATCTTATAAGATCACTTGCAAAAGAACTTAGAAAAAGAATTATTATCAGATCCGACAAATGTGCATTACTTGAACCTGAAGAAACTATCAACAAAATTCATGAAATTGTACCTGAAGGAGCTGAAATTACTGACATTTACTTTGATACTGTAACTGGGGAAGTAGTAATTACTGCAAAGAAACCAGGATTGGTTATTGGAAAATATGGAGTAACATCCAGAAATATTGTTAAAAATACTGGATGGGCACCTAAAATCTTAAGAACCCCTCCAATTAGTTCAGACATAATTGGAAAAATTAGAACAATACAAAAGAATAGTAGTAAAGAAAGAAAAAAAATGTTACAACGTCTCGGACGTCAAATTCACCAGGGAAGCAAACACCCTAATGATTGGGCAAGAGTTACTTCTATGGGAGGATTTAAAGAAGTTGGACGTTCATCAATGTTATTACAAACACCAAACAGTCGTGTTTTATTAGATTGTGGAGTTAATGTTGCAGCATCAGATAATAAAAATGCATTCCCCTACTTGAATGCACCAGAATTTTCAATTGAAGAATTAGATGCAGTTATTATATCTCACGCTCACTTAGACCACTGTGGATTTGTACCATATCTTTACCATTATGGATATGAAGGACCAGTATATTGTACAACTCCAACAAGAGACTTGACTACTCTTTTACAATTCGATCATTTGGACATAGCCCACAGGGAAGGAAATCCATTACCTTTTACCTCAAAACATGTGAAACAAGCTATCAAAAATACAATTACCTTAGACTATGGGGAAGTAACTGATATTTCTCCAGACATAAGATTAACATTGCACAATGCAGGACACATCTTAGGTTCCGCAATATCCCACATGCACATTGGAGATGGAGCTCATAACTTAGTTTATACAGGAGACTTTAAATACGAACCATCAAGATTACTTGAACCTGCAACCATCAGATTCCCTCGCGCAGAAACCGTGATTATGGAAAGTACTTATGGTGGAAAAGAAGATGTGCAACCTTCAAGGAACAATGCCGAAAAAGAAATGATGAAAACAATCTACAGAACACTTAAACGTGGCGGAAAAGTATTAGTTCCAGTATTTGCTGTAGGAAGAGCACAGGAACTCATGGTTGTTTTAGAAGAGTACATGAGACATGGATTAATTGAAGAAGTACCAATATACATTGACGGTATGATTTGGGAAGCAACCGCAATCCATACTGCAAGACCTGAATACTTAAGTAAAGACTTAAGAGATCAAATTTTCCACATGGGCAGAAACCCATTCGTCTCAGACATGTTTGAAAAAGTTCAAAATAGAGACCAAAGAAAAGAAATTGTTGAAAGCAGACAGCCTGCAATCATCTTATCCACTTCAGGTATGTTAACAGGTGGAAACTCAGTAGAATACTTCAAATGGTTATGTGAAGATGATAAAAATACATTAATCTTCGTAGGATACCAATCAGAAGGATCAATGGGTAGAAGAGTTCAAAAAGGATGGAAAGAGATACCTCTTGAAGATGATGATGGTAGAACCAGACAATTCTTTGTGAAAATGGAAATCAAAACAATTAATGGATTCAGTGGACACTCCAACAGAAGGCAATTAATGGAATATGTTAAAAGACTTAATCCAAGACCTGAAAAAGTTATCACATGTCACGGAGACCCTTATAAAGCAGTCGATTTAGCATCTTCTATTCATAGAAGTTATAAAATTGAAACCAAAACTCCAATCAATTTGGACTGTGTTAGAATACAATAATTTAAAAAACAATTAAATACTTAATAAAACAAACTATAAATGTGGAAATATTGTTAAATACAATATTTTATTATTTATTTTTAAAAAAATTAACAAATGAAGCTTATAGGTGTTAAAATGGTTACTTATTCAGAATCCGGTGTTGATATAGACCTTGAGGCTGTAACTGTTTCAAAGTTAGCAGATAAACTTAAATCAACATTATCATGTAGAGATATCATCACCGACAGTGGTCATTATGCTGCTTTAGTTAAGTTAGGCGATAAAGCTATTGCAATGAGTACTGACGGTGTTGGAAGTAAAATTTTAATTGCAGAAATGATGAATAAATACGATACAGTGGGAATAGATTGTATTGCAATGGTTGTTAATGATATCCTCTGTGTAGGTGCAGAACCAATTGCATTAGTAGATTATCTTGCTGTTGAAAAACCAGACCCAGAAAGAGCTAGTGAGATTGCTGAAGGTCTTGTTAAAGGTGCTGAAGAATCAAAAATTGCCATAATTGGTGGTGAAACAGCTTCACTTCCAGGAATCATCAAAGATTTTGATTTGGCAGGTACTGGAATTGGTTTTGTAGATATTGATAAAATCATTACTGGTGAAAACATAGAACCTGGAAATGTATTGATTGGTATTGAAAGTAATGGAATTCATTCCAATGGATACAGTTTAGCAAGAAAAGCATTATTCGATGATGCTGGATTTACTGTTGATGATAAAATGCCTAATGGTGAAACAACTATCGGTGAAGAATTAATTAGACCAACTGAATTATATGTTAAACCTATTGTAGCATTATTTGAAAAAGAATATAATATTAATGGACTTGCACATATTACTGGAGGAGGTTTTACAAATCTCAGACGTTTGAAAAAAGGTGTGGGATACGATATCACTGACCTTCCAGAAGTTCCAGAAATATTCAAAGTTATTTACGAACAAAATGTCGACATCAAAGAAATGTATAAAGTATTTAATATGGGCGTCGGTTTTGTTGTAATTGCTGAAGAAAATGAAGCTGAAAAAATAATGGAAACTTTGAAAGAATACTGTAACTGTCAAATTATCGGTAGAGTAACCGATGATGAAAAAATTACTGTAAAAACTTTTGAAGGATCCGAAATAGAATACTGATTTGATAAAAATAAGAGGTGTGTAAATGAAGATAATGAAAGATAATGAAATAGCTCTTGTAAAAGAAATATTGAAAAAATTAGGAGCTAGTGAAGAAGACAGCGAATTTGTAGCTGAAGCAACAATAGATGCTGATTTAAAAGGATTTACATCACATGGGATTGGAAGATTCCCACAATACCTAGTTAGTATCAAATCAGGAACAATAAATCTCAAAGATGACATTACTATTGAAAAAGAAACTCCTGCAATCGCTTTAATCAACGGTAACAGTGGATTTGGACAAGCCGTATCCTACAAAGCAATGCAAATAGCTATAAAAAAAGCTAAAGAAGTAGGAATCGGATGTGTAGGTGTTCATAACACCAATCACTTTGGAGTAACTGGATTTTATTCCGATTTGGCATTAAGAGAAAACTGCATCGGACTTGTTATTGCAAATACTGACCCTGCTATTGCACCATTAGGAGGCAGCAAACCTTTAATTGGAACCAATCCAATAGCATTAGGAATTCCATCCGAAACATATATTACTGTAGATATGGCAACATCCGTTACAGCACGTGGAAAAATCATCGAATCCAAAAGAAAAGGTTTAGACTTGCCTGATGGATGGGCATTGGATAAAGATGGAAACCCAACCAATGACCCTGAAGCAGCACTTGAAGGATCAATTTTGCCATTTGGTGGATTTAAAGGATATGCATTATCATTATTAATTGAAATATTAACCGGTCCACTAGTACAGGCAGGATATGGACTTGGAGTTAGTGGTACTGCTTCACCAACCCAAGATTGTACTAAAGGAGATTTATACGTTGTAATTGATCCATCCAAATTTGGAGACTTTGGTGAATTTGTTGCAAATACCGAGGACTTTGTATCACAGGTCAGGTCTACCGGTGAAACCGTAGCCATACCTGGAGATTTAGAAGTTAAAAGAATTGCTGATGCTGAAGCCAACGGTGTTGCAATTGATAAAAAATTATACGAACAATTAAAACAAATCTGTGACAATTTAGATATTGACATAGATTCTTATGTAGAAGAATAATTATTTATCTTATGGTGAAAGAATACTCCGACCTCTTTAAGGTCGGAGATGAATTTCACAAAAAGGCATCTGAAGATATTAGTTTTCAAATGCTCTCTCTATTTCTT
>NZ_JAXJXF010000054.1:0-7022 GCF_036307625.1 Methanobrevibacter sp. | reverse complement strand
TCGACATCATAGATTGTTTTACATTAACAAGTTAATAGCCAACAATACATAGTAACTTGCTAGGAATAAATAAGAGATAGCAAGCACCATATTTTCAACAGTCAAAATACTAATTCTCCAATTTGATTGGAGTGTTTTTAATCGAATGCTCTTTCCACTTCATAAAAACACCAACAGTCATATATTATTTTATTAGTGTTTTAGAATTAGATATTTCGTTTTAAAACTATTTATAATTTCTTATTTTTAAAAATAAACATTGATTTTAGAATATAAAATTGTTTTTAGAATAGAATATTGCTTTAATATGAAAATAAGTGACAAATGAAACTTTTATATATTTTGATGTTCATAATATTATATAACATCTTAGGATGTTTGGTCGACAGAATACAGACCAATAGTTATATATGTTGAATGGGGATGTGTCAAAATTTGTTTAACAAATTTATCCTTATTCAATTTTTAAAATTATTAAATTGTATTTTTTCCTATTTTTCTCGCTTTTAGACTATAATTTTTACGATTTTTTAATATTAGTTCTTTATGATATGTGGTTTCATCAAATATGTACATATTAGTCTTTTCAGTCTTTCCAGCCATACGATCTTCTATAAATATTGTCTTTAATGCTTTTAGTTTTCCATCATGATTTAGTTCTTCATAATTGCTTCCAGCACTAATTAAAAAATTAGTCTCTTTCATTATTTTCATTGTGGATTCAGTTCCATTTTCATGATCATATTTGAATCCTTTAGTGAATACTCTTGTGAAGTACCCAACTAATTTTGCCGGTACATCCATCCAAAATAATGGGAATATAAATGTTAATATGTCTGCATTGTTGATTCTTTCTTGTTCAAGTATTATCTCATTAGATAATGGAGAGTATATATTGTTATTTTCCATTAAATATTCATCTTCTGTAATATCTGAATTAAAATTAGATTCATATAAATCTATTAATGTATATTCTATTCCATTTTCTGTTAAACCTTGGATATATCCCTCTTTTATTTCATGAGTAATTGATTTTTTACTAGGATGTGCATAAACTATATGTACCTTTGGATTTATCATATTAAATAATTTTTATTTTATAATATAATAATCCAATAGTAAAATTATTAAAAAAATGCGAAAAAATGCTTAAAACAAAATATTACAGATAATAACCTTGAAATAGTTATGGCTAATCGCAAATGTTTTTTAAAGCAATAATCAAATGATTCATGAAATCATCTCTTGTTTTTTCATCCAGCTCCAGAATAGACAGGTAAGGATTTAAATCCTCAAGCTCCACCAATAGCAATTCGCCCTCTTTCGTACGGCAGGCATCGACTCTTTGGATTCCGTTTTCAATGTCATTCCAAGCAATGAATTTTTCTGCAAACTCCTTATCATCTTGACTGAATTCATATTTTTCAAGTTCCCAACGTTTGTCATTATCCGGAGCATATAATGCATATTCCAAACGGCCATTAATGAAATAGAATGATACCTCATATTCAAAGTCAATTGCCGGTTGTATTAGCATGTTCACGAGGTCTTTTTCAAATAGTTCACTCTTTGTTAGAAATTCTAGACCTATTGAATCTGCACCATCCTTTGGTTTAATGACATATCTTTCACAATCAGGAAGCAGATTAATGTTTTCAAGATTATCAATGGTTGGAATAACCGGATAATCCTCTAATGTCAAATCCAAAAGATATTGTTTGCCTTTCATATCAGCCTTGCCTACAAACTCGTTGAAAGTCCTGATATTGTTTGAAGATACCCTCTTGACAAAAGATTCATACACTTCCTCAAAACCACTTACAGGACCGGTATTTCTAAAAACGATTAAATCCACATCGTTTTCAAAATCCTTTGAATTTTTCGGATGGCACAATGCAATGTCAAAATGTTCCTTCAATATTCCGGAAATGTATAAATCCTCTTCAAAATAATTTCTACCTTTGGCTTCGTAATACAAATCAGTTAAATACAGTATTTTCATTTATTTCCCTCGTTATTAAAACTCAAAGTCTGTTGAGATTTCCAATATGCTTTCACTTTCATTCAGGATATTAATCAACCTTTAATCCAAATCGGAGTGATTGTCATGATAATCAAGATCACCCAGTTCACTTCGGATTGTATAGGCCAAGTGTTCCTCATCCAAACTGAAATATGCATTAATATTTTCCTTATTTCCTCGTGCATCAAGTCTAATCCACTTATCCAAATCTTTTATATACCCAGTGTTTAAGGCATGAATCATATAACCTTCACTTGCATCATCTGCTCTTGTAAGCAGTTGATAACTGATGCCAGACGGAATTCCATCTGCTCTTAAAAGTGCTGCAAGAAGGCAGGATTTTGTCCAGCAGATTCCAGTTTTATTTTTAAGCACATCACTGGCAGTTTTTGAAACTATATTTGTTTCAATATCCCCTGAGTGAGGAATTTCATCCCTAACAAAGAGGTAACTCCTTTTGATATAATCCAAAGTATCTCCAGATTTATCCCTTAATTCCCGAACCTTATCTTGAATAAGGGGATTCATATAATCAATACTTGGTGTTTCCATTAAATAATCTTCCATGTGATTTCACCATATTACTGGATTAAAACAAAATAAAATAATAATATTCATTTATAAATTCTAAAAAACTTTTTAAAAGGGATTTTGCCCGTATACTATACAAAATATAATGTACTTTTAGCTCTGCACGTTAAGTGTATATTGGCAAATATTCTTCCATCATCACTTTTTTATATTTTTCACCAATTTTATTTTATACTTTTCATCATTACGTATTTATTGTAAGATGCACCCCCGCTATTTTTCAATCACTGAAATTCAGAAGCTAAACACATCATATCTAAATTATTAAACATATAGGTTTAACTTTTATTAAAATTTAAAAAGTATTATTCATATGTTAAACTTTTAAAGAACCACTACCTGAAAATTACGGCATTACACATCAAATAACTCATCAAACAAATCCTTTGAATAATCAATGAACACCTTAGTGTTATTGAAGATTTTTAACACAATATTCTCATCAAAACAGTCCCATTTGATTTGTAAAAATTCGGAATTCAACTCTTTAGTATTGCAGAAGAATTTAAACAAATCCTTATCAAACAATTCCTGATCAAGATAATTTATCTTAAGCAGATATATCAACCCCTCAAGAGTTTTGCATTCAATATTTTTCAATACGAATAACGCTTTAACAACAGAATACATCACTAAAAAACAGGAATTTACAATAAATGGATATTCACTCATGTCAAAATAGAGTTCACAAACATTGATATGTCTTTCAGCTTTACTGAACCATGCATCAGTTATCCACTTATCTTTCATAAAAATACTCCGTATGAGATTCCCGATTTTGATATTTGCTCAAAAGAGGGTGGGCCTTCAAAACAAACTTTTCACATCCGTCATAACTGGTTCTCTCAAACCACGTATAATCATCAATTACAATTTGAATATTGGTGAAATTGCATAAACCCCATCCATTTTCATAGAAAACATCATATTTTTCTAAAAAATCCTCATTTTCAACAACATTCCCATTAAAAACAAAAATAACATCATTTAAATTTAAATTATATTCATTTAACAATTCACCAACTTCATCAATAATATTAATCATTTAGACAACTCCTCATATCTACCAATTACATTACCATTTCATACAGGCATTTATTTTCAAATATTCCCATGCAGTTGTTTTCCGATCCAATGGATTAAATGCCACCGGATAGATTTCTTTTGCGATAATTTCACTGAAAATATTTTTTGATGTTAATTAGTTTCCTTTAACAGATGATGCATAAAACTTCCGTGAACGTTCATTGAACCAAATCCCTATAGATATTAGTCCAAATTTGGAAAATAATATCTTAAAATATGTAAATAATATAAATACCGCCATTAATAAAGTTTTTGTTGTAAATGAAAGCAATATTACCATATGAGAACAATATTACCAAGTGAAGCAATATTCCATGAACAAAGCAATTTTACATAATAAATTCAATAATAACTATTTGAAACACCTTTAATAAGATTAAATAGATATATATGCAATGAAAAATAGAATTAACCATTAGAGCTATGATAAGTAGCTCGATTATGGAGGTTTTCCATGAAAAAAAGCGAAAAAATATTAATTGCACTTGGAATTATTCAAGCAATAATTTCAATATTGCAATTAATATTGAAAGTGTTATGGGGTTAATCCCATAATACTTCTTTTCTTTTTTTCATTATATAAACCTTCCCATAATTAAAATGGAGTCTGATAAAAAATGATATGGATATCAATTCTTAATTTAATAATAACAATACTATTAATTATCTTTATATATCCCTCTAAAGAGTTTAAATATAAAAATATTATACTAGGATTGTTTTCATTAAATTTAATTTTAATCATAATGACAATTTTATTATAATAAAAAATTCTATAATCACATACCAAAAAAAGCCAAAATCTTCTTTAAAAATAATTATTATAAGAATTTTTTTATAAAAATAAGAATAAATAATGAATAATTAATGTATTTTATACCCAACATTAATTTAAAATAAAAAAACAATTATTAAACTCTGACAAAGAATATAAAGCCTAAAAATCATTTAAAAGGGATTTTGCCCGTATACTATACAATATATTTACTACTTTATCTGCGATACCATAATATTTGACTGAATATTATATAAATTTTAAACTACATGTTGCAACAAACATCACATCCTCCACATTATTAGAAACATAATGTGAACATATTTATATTAAAGAAAAATAAAATTTTTAATGATGCATGAAAAAATTGATTTGGTTTCACAACCTAAAAAATCTTTTTGGAAATTGAGTATACCAATAATAGCATTTTGTATTTTTGATTCAATTTATGGTATTGTTGATATGGCATGGGTAACACAAATAAACATTCATGCTTCTTTTGCAGTGGGCATTTCAATCCCTTTTGTTTCACTTGTATTTTCATTCGGCGATTCACTTGGACGTGGAGCTAATTCCCTGATATCCCGTTATATTGGGGTTGACGATTATGAAAGCGGATATAATACACTAATTCATGGAATCCTTCTTACCAATATAATATGGATTCTTATATTAATTTGTGCTGTGTTTGCTCAGGAAATATTATATAGTGTAAACCCTGCTGATTCATATCTTTTAGCTATGGATTATCTGATGCCAATTCTAACTTTTGCATATATATTCATGTTTGTTAATTTTTTCTCTGAAACTTTACAGGCAGAAGGAAATTCAAGAATTCCGACCATATTCATAATATCATCAAATATTTTAAATTTAATATTGGATCCTATTTTTATTTTTAATTTGAATTTAGGAGTTAAAGGAGCATCATATGCCACTATTTTATCTTCATTAATTCCATTCATAGTTTTCGTGTTAATGTATCTGCTTGGAAGAACAAAAATTCCTTTATCTAGAAAATACTTTAAATTCCACCCGTATATACTTATTGAAATTTGCAAGGTCGCCTTTCCTAATTTCCTGGATGAGGGATTATGGACTTTCACATCATCATTTATTAATGGCATATTAACAGCGACAATGGGACCTGTCGGACCGGTAATTTATTCTGCATCAAATAAACTTAAAACCTTATTGAATTCACCTGTCAGGGGTTATGGTAGGGCATTAATGAGTGTTACAGGGCATTTATTCGGTGCACATGAATTCGATGAATTATATGAAATGTATAAATACACACTTAAAATATGTGTTATAACAACAATTGTAGTGATGATTGCATTCATAATTTTGCGCGATTATGCATTTAGCCTTTTTTCCATTACCGGAATGCAGACAGAAATACTTTGGATTGCAATTCTTGGGACAGTTATAATGATTTCACTTCCATTTACAATTGTTTCTTCAAAAATGTTGGACGGTTTTGGAAAAAGTATGTATTCACTGTTTTTCATTTTCATAAAACTTTGTGTGCAATGCGGCGTAATATATGTATTGAATATGCAGGGCATCAGCCACTGCGTCCTTATTGGAGTAACTGTTTCCGAGGTGCTGTCTGCGATTATATTTTATGCATTCTTAAGATATTTATTCAGGAATTTTGATGAAAAATACAAAAATAAGGATGTCGTTAAAACGTTCAATTCTGATAATGAAACCGAATCCTTAAAAGAGCATGCAAAAATCAAAGATGATTGGGCGAAAAATAAGACTTTAAGAAAAGTACTGTTAAATGTGGCATTAATAGTCATGATAATTTGTGTAATATTGATTATACTTTCACTTATTTCGATTAATAATCATTTCATAGTCCTAAGTGGAATAATTGGTTTGATTATCTTTACACTCAGCATCTTTCTTATAACAAAATTAGATAAGCCTATAATTTCTTTATCTGGAGTTATTGTCTCTGCCGTCATACTTTTCACATTCATGCATAGTTATGGTAATAGATTCATTCAGTGGTTTATCATTGCCGGGGCTTTAATGGCGTTTATTTTCATAATTCTAAAACGTTGATTTGACACAAAGTCACAACATTTACTGAAAAACAATAAATAAAATCATTATAAACATGAATTAAATCTTTTTAAATGTATCGTATCTTCAGCAAATCTAAAATAATTCCTTAAAAATAGAGTATAATGGATTTTGCCCGTATACTATACAAAATATAATGTACTTTAGATATTAAATTATAATATTTAATATCGGCCCATATAAATCTTATCAATAATATTTTGGTGTCTTTAAAGTGGAAATAATAATGCTTTTTTGAACTATGTGTAAAAAAGGAAGCTATAAAACACATATTAAAGCTAATTGTCATTTAAATTGTCAGTTTATCAAATTAGAAAATTTCGGATGAAATCCAACTAGGCTTCCAATTCGACATCATAGATTGTTTTACATTAACAAGTTAATAGCCAACAATACATAGTAACTTGCTAGGAATAAATAAGAGATAGCAAGCACCATATTTTCAAC
>NZ_JAXJXF010000053.1:0-5187 GCF_036307625.1 Methanobrevibacter sp. | reverse complement strand
TTTTAATATATTTTATTGTGATAATTATCAGAGTGTATATTATGGATGTTAAATTAGATAGAGGAATGTCAACATTACTCATTTTTATTATTGCTGCAGCTATTTTAAGTGCTGCTCAAAGTGTGGTAACAACGGGTATTGCAGGAATTATGGCTGACTTTCATGTTTCTTCAACTACTGCTCAATGGATTTATTCTTCATTTCTGTTAGTTTTGGGAGTTATGATTCCATTATCTGCTTATATTACTCGTCGTTTTAAGGTTAAAACTATTCTGTTGTCTTCATTATCATTATTTTTAGTTGGATCTTTGCTGGCATATGTGTCTCCAAATATTATTGTATTGATTATTGCCAGAGTTATTCAGGCTATCGGTTCGGGAATTTTACTTCCCATTACTCAAATTGTGCTTTTTAAGGTTATTCCAGAGGAAAAGTGGCAAGTTTATATGGGATTATTTGGTTTCATAATTGGAATAGCTCCTGCATTGGCTCCAACTGCAGGTGGAATGATTATTGATTATGTTGGATGGAGGTCAATATTCCTAATTTTTGCCGGCATGGTATTCGTTTTAATATTGGTTGCACTTGTTGTTGTTAAACTGGAATTTGAAACAGGCGATTATCCTTTGGACGTGCTTTCCTTAATTTTATGTGTTTTGGCATGTGTAGGAATAATGCTTGGTTTTTCAAACATTGCAGGTAATGGATTTGATTTGGTTTATGTGATTTTACCAATTGTTGTTGGTACATTCAGTTTAATATTCTTTGTGCGCCGTCAATTTGGCATTAAAACACCATTGGTCGATTTACATGCTTTGAAAAATAAATATTTCTTTTTTGGAACATTATTTTCAGCATTGCTCTATTTCACAATGTGTGGATTAAATGTTATAATGCCTTTGTTTGTTCAGACTGTTACTTCCCACAATGCAACAACTTCAGGTTTAATTTTGCTTCCTGCAACTCTTGTCATGATTGTATTTAATTTTATAGGTCCTCTTTTAGCCAATAAAATTGGTGTTAGAAAAGTATTGATTATGTCTTGTATCTTTTCGATTGTGGGTTATCTGATAATGATGACTTATAATACAAACTCTACTGTTGAATATATGATTATTACTCAAATAATAAGGGCTATTGGTGCTGGTTTAGGTTTAATGCCTGCTGTAACATGGACTATTGCTGTGGTATCTGGTGATGTTGAAGATGCGACAGCTATCAATAATACTGTAAGACAAATCATAGGCGCAATAGGATCTGCGGTTGCTGTGGTCTTAATGACTGTTTTTGCAGGAGGAACACTTGCTCATAATCGTGTTTCAGTATCTGCATTTGGACAAACTTCATTGGTCATGGCTATTTTGGCAGTTATTTCTTTAGTGATTGTAATATTATATATCAAAGATGAAATTCATGATTTGATGTAATTTTGTCTTATTTTTATTTTTTTATATTTAATTTCGAAATTACTTTTTTATATATCCTATTTCTTATTAATTTGATATAATACTTATTTTTGAATTAAATTAGTTTATTTTAATTAATTTAATTAAATATTTATTTTTATTAAAAATCAGTCAATAATATATACTATTAAAGATTATATATTTTATATAAGATTAATTATCAATAATTAATTCTTACTAATCGATAGTAAAAGGAGGTGAAAAATGAACAAGAAAGCTTTTATTTTGGTACTGTTTGTATTGGTTATATTTAGCCTAAATTTCTGTGTTGCACAGGAAGTTAATAATGTCACTGGTGATGATTCTATACATATGTCAACTGTAAGGGATAATTCAATTAGTTATTCCAATCAAACAGTTTTAAAGGCATCATCTCCAATTAAAACCCAAATTGACATTAAAAGCAATATTACTTTTGATGTTGTTGGAGATTATTTTAAAATTAAATTAAGTGATGAAAATGGAATTGCAATAAAAAATGCGCAAGTTATATTTGGTCTTGATGGAAAAACATTTACTAAAACAACCAACGCTAATGGAATAGCTTCCCTTCAGCTTAATTTAAAAGACGGAAATTATAAAATCACAACAAAATTTTTAGGAAATTCTGATTATAAGTCCTCTTCAAAAACAACTACAATAACTTTGAGTAACACTCGAATTGTAGATGCAGGTTTGTCAAACTCTGAAATTCAAAAAATTATTGATAATGCAAAGGATAGGAATATTATTTTATTTAAGGGAAACAGTTACTCCGATATCAATCTTGTAATCGATAAGCGTTTAACATTAATCAGTAATTCAAACACTGTTTTAAAATCAAGTTCTGCAAATCCTGTAATAATCATCAAAGGGAAAAGTTCTTCCTCAACTACAATTAAAGGTTTTAAAATTCGGGGCAATGGTGACGGAATCAAAATTGCTGATTCCGATTATGTAACTGTTGTTTCAAATGATATTTCAACAAATGGAAACGGTATTGTAGCAACAGGAACAAACTATTTGAACATCACTAAAAACAGCATTGTTGAAAACTCAAATAGTGGGATAGTAATTGCAAATACAATTTCAACATATATTTTTAACAATGAGATAAATACAAATGGAGTCAACGGTATTGAATTGGCGAAATCTGATAAGGTTTACATTCATGGAAATTCCATTTTAAACAATAATCAAAATGGTATTTTTGTATCTAACAGTATCAATGGTGTTAATTATGGTAGTGGACCGGAAAATCTCTACATTTCTAAAAATAATATAAATAAAAATAAAATTAATGGTATTTACATTAAGAAAGCTGGAGATAATATTAACATTAAAGGAAACGTTATTCTACGTAATTCTGAAAATGGGATTTCTATTGCTGATATTGGAGATAATGTAATTCAATCCAATGAGATTGCATATAGTATTGTAGGAATTAAATTCCATGACGATTACTTAAAGTCTAAAAATCAGGATGTCAGCTACAATGTAATTCATCATTCAAGCCATGTCGCTGTTGAGGCAAAGGATACATATTACTATGATAATGGGGAACCGTTGGTGATAGGCGACAATTGGTTCACTGATGATAAGTTGCTTTGTCCTAAAGTCAGATCAAATAATATGAAATTCGTTGTTTCTCAGGTGGGTCCAAACACTTTCCAGGCAACTTTTTATGATTCTAAAGGAAATATTGCCAGTTTATTGCCTGATAGGACTTTGACCTATGAAGTTGACGGTCAAAAATACACAATGACTTTAAGTGGTGGAACTGGTGTATTTAAAGTGGATGCATCAAATGGAGACTTGATAAAGGCAACTGTGGATAGCTCCCATAGGGATAATACTTATAATGGAGACATTAAAAGTTCTTCAAATCCAACAAATGGTGTATCTCCAAGTTATGATTATCCTGATATACCTTATGACTCAGATTACGATATGGAAGGTGATTCTGGAACAGGATCTGGCGGACATGGTAATGGTAACGGTAATGGTAATGGGGGGAATGCTAATTCAGGCAATGGCCAATCATCACAGTCTGGTGATAATGTTGGAAACAGTACTGATAGTCAAAGAAGTGAACCTTCCGCAGGAACCAACAATCCAGTAAAGAATGCTGCTAATGCTAATAATGCTCAAGATGCGTCTTCACAGGCGGATTCTTCTGAAGGTGGTATGGGTGATACTGGAGGTGCAGGTTCTCAAAAACAGTCTGTTGTTAAGCAAATAATATTTGATGAAGATGAATTTTATAAAGTTTCTGGCATTTTATTTATTGTTTTGTTAATTATTTGCACTATTATATTCTATTATCGTAAAGATATCTCTGAAATGATGTCTGAAATGTAAATTCTATCTTTTTTTCTATTTTTTTCTATTTTTATAATAAATTATTTAAAAGATTTTCAATAAATCATATTATATCACCTTTGGAGGATTAATATGAATAAAAGTGATTTGAAAAGAGATTATTTTATGCTCAAAGGACCACTTGCTAAAAAAGGATATGATTGGTGGTGGCATTCTTTCACTGCATATAATAAGAAAACTGGTGAACCAAGACCATTTTTCATAGAATACTTTGTATGCAATCCGGCATTGGCTGAGGAGGAACCTACTTTAGGACAACTTCCTGAAAATAAAGCAGCAGGTAAAAAGCCTTCTTATTGTATGATTAAGGCCGGTACTTGGGGTAAAAATCCAAAACAGATTCACAATTTTTACTCAATGAAATATTTTGACTGCCCTGATGATGAACTGAACATTCAAGTTGGAGACTGCAGTTTAACTGAAACTCATATGAGTGGATTTTCAAGAGTATCTGCTGAAGATGCTGAAAATCACCCTGAATATATGTCTGATGCAGGAGACATGATGTGGGATTTGGACATTGATAAACAAATCACATTTAATGTAGGTTATGGTGCAAGTTCTTTATTCAGAAAATTAAACTCTTTTGAAATGTTTTGGCATGCAGAAGGTATCAAAACACAATACAGCGGAACTGTATGGCTCGACGGTGAGGAATATGAAGTCATTCCCGAAAAGTCTTACGGATATGCTGACAAAAACTGGGGAGGAGACTTCACTTCACCATGGCTTTGGATTTCATCATGTAATATAACTAGTCTAATTTCTGGAAAAAAATTAAACAACTCTGCATTTGAAGCTGGAGGTGGAAGACCAAAGGCATTTGGTATATCCATTCCTCGTAAATTATTAATCGGATTCTACTATGAAGGAACAATGTATGAATATAACTTTGCAAGATTTTGGAACATGGTAAAAATCGATTTTGACTTTGAAGAGGGAGATGAAGTTCACACATGGCATATAAATGCAAGCAATAAAAACTCCAAAATGGAAATGGTGCTTTACTGTAAACGTGACGAAATGATGTTATTCAATTACGAAGCTCCAGACGGTCAAAAAAGACACAACCGTTTATGGAATGGTGGAAACGGTTGGGGTGAGATAAAACTATACAAAAAAGATGGGACTTTAATTGATCATGTAAAAATGGAAAATGCAGGATGTGAATATGGGGAGTATGATGACGAATGATATTCTCAGATATTCTTGCGTTAATAATTGTATATGTTTATGTTGCAATAATTTTCGTTGTGGCTGAATTGGTTTTAAAGACAAGGCCTGAAGTTTCACGTAAATTTTTACATATTATGGTAGGTAACATGATATTTGCCATGCCATTTTTCTCAGATCCATGGGT
>NZ_JAXJXF010000052.1:0-6306 GCF_036307625.1 Methanobrevibacter sp. | reverse complement strand
TTCCAGTACAATCCAACTATGTCGTTTTGAGTACGGAAAGTTCCGGTTACAGTTAAATCAGTGAAGCTTTTGCTGGTAATGGCAGCAGTTGATTCGAAATTGTTATTGATTGTCCAGCAATCCCCTCGAAATAGATAATATTGGTTATCATATGAACTTTTTTCATTGAGATTCAATTGCGAAAAATCAGTTTTGCCGATTGTTAATATATTAATGGAGTTATTTGACATATCTAACGATTGATTTTCAATATCATCAACAAAAAGAGAGTGTGTGCTATTATATTTTGCATTGTCTTCTTGCACACTTACATGAAACTCATCCTCACTTAATGATTCGGATAGAAGAGTGCAGGATGAATTTGTATTCATAATTGCATCATGAGGTGTATGGTCGGCAGCACTTACACCACCCAGTAGAATAATCAGTAATGAACTGAATATCACCAATCTATAAATTTTCAAGATGTAACCTCATTTAACTGTTAATATTAAATATTTATGTATTCCCTTTATTAACTTTTCTACTTGATTGTTCATTTGTTCTTATTGTTAAAAACAATTCTTATTGCTTCGAATGATATTCGTAGAAAATCTTTCCGTTTGAATTTAACAAAATCCAAGATATATCTTATATTATCGTAATCATATCGAAGTTGAATCCTCCCAATTCAAAAGTTTTTGGATATTTAAAAATGAGATTATTGCATAATTAAAATTATTAAATATTTAAAATAATTTAGTAATCTTTTTTTAACAGGATAATCAAATAACAATATAAGTAATATTATTTTCATATATATGATTTTAAAGGAATTGCTGGCTGAGAATTTGAGGAATATTCATGAATAAAAAACTTAAGATAGGAATTATTTTGTTCATCATAGTATTTGTTGGGGGTTTTTTTGTATATGCCCAATTTTACTATCATGCTGAAAAAACAGCAACAGATTATCTGAACGGAACAGATAATGTGAAAGTTACTAAAATATCCAACGGACTATTTTTGGATGGCTATGGAAACAATACTACAATCATATTTTATCCTGGGGCTAAAGTGGAGTATACCTCATATTTGCCGTTGTTTACGGATTTGGCCAGCAAAGGCATTGACTGTTATCTTGTTGAAATGCCATTTAATCTTGCGTTCTTTGGAATAAACAGTGCTGATGGCATAATTGAAAATTCAGATTATGACCATTATTTCATGGCGGGCCATTCATTGGGTGGAGCTATGGCCAGTTCATATGTAAACGGTACAGATAAAAACATATCCGGTTTGATATATCTGTCATCCCACTCACCAAAAGAGATTCATGTTCCTGTTTTATCAATTAGAGGCACTAATGATGGTGTCATTAATTTAACAAGTTATAATGAGGCTAAATCACTGATGAAAAACAATTTCACAGAAATAATAATCAATGGTGGAAACCATGCCCAATTCGGTTATTATGGAGTTCAGTCAGGTGACGGTCAGGCAAATATCACTCCCGAAAGCCAACAGAATCAAACTGTTGATGCAATAATGAAATTCATTAGTGCCAACACATGAATCGTTTGATTCATGTTTTCGAGAAAAGACAATCATTTTTCAGTGCATTAATAGTTAAAGGGTCATTAATAGTTTCTTTTTTAAATATTTCAAAAATAATAATAAAAAAAGTAGAAATAAAGATATTAGAATGCTATTGGACTAGCATCATTATCTTAATTGAATTGATTTAGTTTTGCCATTTTAGCAGGGAATATTGCTGTGCATTGTTGATTAATGAACTATCATTGAATAATGGGCATTGCATCAATTGTCCTAACCAATTCCCTTGCAGTTTGTATCTTGTCATATTGGGTGTCGTTTTGAGCTGTTTCGAATACAATCACATTATGGTTCTTTTTGGCAAGGGGTATTGATACCCATTCGGGTGAGGTACCTGAATTGATTGTATAAACTGGATAACTTAAGTTAGCTCCTGTCATATTGGCATATTTCATTGTTGTGCTTGATTTATTGTCGACAACACCAACGTATTTCTGCAGATCCCAATAGTCTTCCATTTCATGAACATCAACGATAAAAAATGGGTCATAATTCTCAATATCTGGAACAACAAATTCATTGGCCAACAGTTCGCCCATATGTCTGTTGGTATCATAATCACTGGTATTCATTCCGCTGTCCTTGAAATTAAGCTGGATGAAATATATGATAAACTTTTTGTTGAGACTATGGTCTTTGGTAAAATTCATTATTGTCTCATATGTGGCATTATGAATTCCGCTTTCAAGACTATGGACTCCCAATATCATTACTACAGTATCGCTGGACATTTCATTGCCGGAGATTATTTTGTAAACGGTTCCATTGGAATTCTTTCCGATTACTTTTCCATATTTGTCTAGATTTTCCATGTTATATTGATTTTCTTGCTGTGTTAAAGTAGCTATTCCTGCAAAAATAAGAAGTAAAATTGCCATGGCAAGTAAAATCTTTGTTGCTTTTTTCATGTTATTCGCCTATTATATATGTCATTGGGGGAATTTAAATCTATTGTAAAGAAAATTCACATCAAGAGTTTTTTCTATTCAAATTTTTTTTTTCATACAGATAACTGTATCGTCATCTTTGAATTGTCCGAAATTATCTATAAGTTCATAATTTAGTTTTTCATATAATTTTCTTGCAGGCTGATTGTTTTTGCCTGTTACTATATATGAATGTCTGAAACCGCTTTTGATTGCTGATTTTTCCAGTTGCAAAATGAGGTTATATGATATTCCTCTTTTACGATATTCTTTTCTGACGTAAACTCTTTTAAATTCAACCGATTCGTTATCAAAAATTCTATAACTTGCACAGGCAACCTCAATATCATTATCAAATGCCAATATTACAACATGGGGATCTTTAAATTCGTTATAACTATCATATTTTGACAATTCATCGCCGATACGTTCGTAATATTCATTATCAAGTTCGGCTACAAGTTTCAGAAATCTTTCATCTTTTTCATCAGTGTAAATAGTATCCATATTATTCATTTATGGTTAAGTTTTAAGTTAATAATTAGTTTTTGTATTTGTTTTTAACATATTGTACACGAATTCTTGATTCTTAAAGCCGGATTTGTTTAAAAATTTGTTATATTATAAATAATATTTTTTACATATATCTAATCATTGACTTTGGGGAGGTGATAATGTGAATATGGAAAAAATTATAGGGTTGTTGTTTATAATTGTTGGTTTATTATTGGTAATTTATCCAATGGTTTCATCTTCATTCATTTCTTTAATGATTGGTTTTTCTTTAGTATGTTTTGGTATGGCAGCAGTATGTATGGGTCTTGTTTTTACAGAAGATTCCAGATATTCTTCTCTATCAATAATCATTGGAGTCCTTTCATTAATATTTGGAATAATGTTCATGTTCTTCTTAAATGCTTTACCATTCCTCACATCATTGCAATTCTACATTATCGGATTCCTGATGATGTTTTATGGAATATTGGGAATTATTTATTTGAATGATAAGTCATATATTATTCTTTCAGTAATTGGTTTAATTTTAGGTATTTTAAATATTGTACTTGCAGTATTTGCAGCATCACAACCGTTCTTAATAGCTGTGATTATTGGAGTTTTGTTGATTGTAGATGGTGTAATTGTTCTAGTTGTGGGCAGAAGCAAGTCATTAATTGAAGAGTATGGATAATTTCTCAAAAAGGATAATTTTAGTAATTATCCTTGTTTATTTTTTTTGTATGATCTTCTTTTGATGTTTTGAGGCGGTCCGTCTTTATTCACATAAACGATGTAAATGCCAAATATCAAGGATTTCATTCTTTTTTTAATTCATCAATTTTTTTGTTGAGTCTTTCAATTTCGGAGGTCAAATCTTCAATTTTATCATTCAAATTATCATGATTGGCCTTACTGATTTTTGAAATGTAGAGTGATGAAATTACCGCAGTGAATGAAGCGAAAACCAAAATACCTCCAATCATTGCACATATTCCGATGATTCGTCCTGAAAATGTGGTTGGAACGATATCTCCATAGCCTGTGCTAGTTATTGAAACAATGATATACCAAAGAGCAGTAGTTATATCATTGATCTGTGGTTCAATAATGCGTATTGACACTGTCAAAATGAAAGTGAAAATGATTGCCACTAGAATTATTTTATCCAAATAGGTATTTTTCAAAAAGTTTGCAATGTTTTTTTCGCTATCCCTTGCAAGAACAAACAGCTTAATCAACTGGATAAGTTTCACTAATCTTAATGCTCTAAGGAATACGAAATTAATAGGCAACATTCCCAGAATACTTAATGAGTTTTCAATTAGGTAATGCTTTTTATTTTCGGATTTCAAATAGCTATAAATAAATTCTATCCATAATACTATGCATAAAATTATATCAAATGAATAAACCCAATATTTGAATGTTGAAGAAACTGGATTTATAGCCACATGAAACAACAGTATAATATCCAAAAATGTTGCAAAAATTAATAGTAGGTATATTCTTTGTTTAGTCTTTTCCATCATATAGTTATATGAATATACCCTTATTTAAAACTTTGAACCATTGGATGAATCAATCAGTTTTAGGTAAACCTGAGGGATTAAAGTTTTGAATACTTTGCGTAAAAACTTTCAGTTCGGAATAACTTTATTTGTATATAATATATTTTACATTAAAATTAGAGTGTTATTTTTTCAAATAATTTTAACCTTGTAGAAACCCTCATTTAAAATACTTGAATTGCTCTGTAGATGTTGTATAATATGTCTTTGAGTTTTGTTTCTTTATTTTGGAGTTTTGTGCTTCTACTGTAGTTTCCTCCGTTGAATCTTCTTTTTATTACATAAATTACACTTTCTACGTTCATTCTTCGTGCGTAAACGTCGTGCTAGAAGATTGTTGCACTATTCAATCTGTAATGTCCTGTTTTTGCTCTTGTTTTTAATGGTATTTGGTCGAATGCACCTACTTCTTCATTTATGCATTTTCTTATTGCTTCTGTGTCGTATGCTCTGTCTGCTAGGATGTAATGTGGTTTGTAGGGTTTTAATTGTCTTATTGATGCGATTGCGAATTATGTATCGTATTTTGGACCTCGATTTGCTGCGTAATTTAGGATCATTCTTGTGTCGACATCGATTGCGATATGGTTTTTAATGTAGCTTTTTCTGCATTTGCCTCTTATTTTTGCGTAATAATGGTCTGCATAGTCACTTGTGTGGCTGGTTCCATCCATTGCTGCTAATTCACAATCTATTGGATGTATGAACAATATTAGGTTGTTTAAATCTTTCAGTTTTGTGTCTGACATTCTTATAAAGAATTTCTGAATTGTTGTGTAGTGTGGTAGCTTGTTAAGTTTCAAATATGTGGTTATTTTATCAGAAACGTCTAAAATTTCAATTATTTCACGATAGGTTGTTTTTAAGTAAGTTTTCATTGCCAAAATAGTGAATAATTGTGGTTGATTATAAATATGATTGCTATAATCACAGGAATACTTTGGAAATATCCATTTTGCATAGTTAAATGTTAATTCAACAAAGTACAATAATCTATTTTGATTTTCACCAATTTTAAATAGTTTTTCTTTCCGAGTCTTTCCACCAATTTTAAGTCCAAAATCCAAAAGGTTTAAATGTCTTGAATTCAAATAGTAATATGGAGAATAGTTTATTTTACTGTACATATTAATAATTATTCTCCATTCTACTATTTATAAATTATTATTCGTTTTTACAATGAATGGGAAGTATTATTTCAAGTGTAAAAAAATTAAAAGGATAAAATCGCTTAAAATTAAAATCCAAGCATTTTAGTAAAAATTTTTTTGCGAAGAACAAATTCAAGTGTAAAATAAAAAGAACAATAACATGTCAAAATCAAAAACAAAGAGAAAATATCACTTATTTAACAAAAACAAGCAACAAACATCGATATTCACTTAAATTTTGACATGGTTTCTACAAGGTTATTTTTTTAAAACATTTATATATTAAATTTAAAATAATAATTACCAATTATGTAGGTCAAATCATGTCAATGTTAATGTCAATAGGAGGAATACTTATTGTTATAGCTTTAGCAATGACCGTTTTAAAAAATCCTGGCCGGAAAAATAAGACTTTTATTTATGTGTTGATGGCTTTGATAGTGATTTTTCTCATATTGGATATTTTGTGGTAGAAAATGTTCTATCACTAACTCATTTTTTCATTTTAAATAATTGAAGTAAGAGTTAATTAAATTAAATGTGTTGAAATTACATACAATTTAATGA
>NZ_JAXJXF010000051.1:0-55925 GCF_036307625.1 Methanobrevibacter sp. | reverse complement strand
GTTCAAGTATCCCCTTACGATACGTCCACCCCTAACCGCTTGTTGTCCTACACAAGCAGTAATCTGAGTAAGGTTCAACATGGATGCCCAAGCTCCAGTACGTGCCATTACTACAGAGTGGTTTTCAACAGCCATTACATGTTCATAAGGGTCATCGTCAGATTGTTTACCCATGGTAAGGTAGTTTTCTGCAATTTGACCGGACATGTCCCTAGCTTCCCCGAGAACTTGCATGATTTTCATCTCTAAAGTCTCTTCCAGACTTCTACCAGGTAAAGCTTGGAGATATCCTTCTTCATAAGATTCTACAAGTTTATCTACTTCAGCCATCTTATTGTCCAAGTGCTCATTAATACGGTCTTGAGCTTCGGAAGGAATTTCCTCATCATTCAATGAGGTGGTAATTCCGGTTTTCATGATTCCACAGATAGCAAGGTCAGTGGATCTGTCTAAGAACTCCTTAGCTCTTCCAGGACCATATTCCTTAACAATTTTGTCCAAGATTTTACCTGAAAATGAACCGTAAGCGGATTCATCGATTACACCTTGCACAAGAATACCGTTTTTGATTACAACGCTTGCATCGGTTTCAGGGTATACTACAGGACATTTGGAAATCTCAGCACTGTAAGATAAGTTTAAGTCATTTGGTAATAATAATGAGAATAACTCTTTACCAGTCCATTTATCTCCTTTATCCTTGAAAATAAATGATTCTTCACTGTAATCCGGATCATATTTTAAAATCCATTGGCCGGATTTGAATTCAGGTATTTTCAAGTGAGATTTACGGATAATTTGTAAAGCTTCTTCTTCAGTGAATTCGACACCATCTCTGGTTAAAAGGTAAGCTCCGGAAATGTGGTCGTGAATTGCACCAATAATAGGTCCTCCGAACCTTGGAGATAAAATGTGTTCCTGTACACGCATTAATGATTTTGCTTCCGCACGGGATTCGTCAGTCTGGAATACGTGCATGTTCATTTCGTCTCCGTCAAAGTCAGCATTGTATGGAGGACATACGCATAAGTTTAATCTGAAAGTTTTGTATGGAAGCACTCTCACTTCGTGTGCCATCATACTCATTCTGTGTAAAGAAGGTTGACGGTTGAATAAAACCATGTCCCCATCTTTAAGATGTCTTTCAATAATGAAACCAGGTTCCAGCTGTTCTAAAATTAACTCTTTGGTTTCTTCAGAACGCACTCTGATTTTTCTTCCATCCTTTCTGATTACATAATTTGCACCAGGGTGAACTTCAGGACCATTCATGATGTATCTTTTCATTTCATCCATGTTCCATTCGTTTACATATACAGGCACAGTTACTTCTTTTGCAATCATTTCAGGAACACCGACCTCGTTGATACTGATGTTAGGGTCAGGTGAAATTACGGTACGTGCAGAGAAGTTTACACGTTTACCTGAAAGGTTGGATCTGAAACGTCCTTCTTTTCCTTTTAACCTTTGGGTCAAGGTTTTAAGAGGTCTTCCGGACCTGTGTCTTGCAGGTGGAACACCACTAGCTTCATTATCAAAGTAAGTAGTAACGTGATATTGTAATAATTCCCATAAGTCCTCAACAATCAATTGTGGAGCACCAGCTTCCATATTTTCTAATAATCTTTGATTGATACGTAAGATATCTACAAGCTTGTGAGTCAAGTCATCTTCAGACCTTTCACCAGTATCCAATGTAATTGATGGCCTTACAGTTACAGGAGGAACAGGCAATACTGTTAATACTAACCATTCAGGTCTTGCAACTTCAGGATTTACACCTAAAACAAAGGAATCTTCGTCAGTGATGTTTTCAAGTCTTTCACGCACTTCGGATGCTGTTAACTTGTAGTCTCCCTGACGGATGGTAACAGGTTTGTCCAAAACAATTGGTTCCTGGATTAACTCTTGTAAGTATTGTTTAACAAAATCTGCAGTTTTTCTTTTAACTTCTCTGAATACTTTTCCATCGAATTTTTCTTCAGATTCAGCAATGGCATCAGCTTTTTCCTCTTCTAACTCAGCAATTGCATCTGCATCAACTTCATCGGCTTCTTCGAGCTTTTGAATCTTGTTATCGATTTTGTTAATTTTTTTCTCGAGTTCCTCTTCAATTTCGGTTACGACTTTTTCACGTATTTGGCTCAATTCATCAGCATTTTTAGCTTCAATCAAATCGTAGCTTGCTTCAATGTCTGCTAATGATTGATTTTTCTTACAGTGAGGACAGAGATTTTTAGGGTCTATGTATTTGAATTGAGGTTTTTCCTCGGTTTCATCTCTTTCCATGTATGCTTCAGCATAAAGCTGGTCCAAGATATTCAACAATATGTCTTCCCTATCAGCATCATCGTAATTGTCTTCCCCTTCAGGATAGACCTCTTTCATGATTTTTTCGACAATGTCATTCTGTTTAGCTTCAGGCAATTCGACTTTTTTGGTATCGTTTTGTAATTTTTTCAAAATGTCTGAAATGCTTTCTCTGTTTTCCAATGCTTCAGTTATTTTTTTAGTGTATTCCTCTAATTCACTAGGAGATAAGAGAACACGACCGCAACTGTTACAGGTTGAACGTAAAATCTTATGAATTACATCACCAAAACCAATGTGAATAACAGGTCTTGCAAGTTCGATACTTCCGAAGTGTCCTTGACAGTCTCCACCTCTGAAACCGCAAGTTCTACAAACTAAACTTGGATCGATAACACCTAAACGAGGATCCATCAAACCTTTTTCAATAGGGAAACCATCATCCTCATAGGTATCCGGAGTTTCAACAGTAACAACAGACATTTCACGAATGTCATCAGGAGACATTAGCCCAAAATTTATTTGTTCAATTTTTTTAATATAACCGTTCATGTGTTGGCTCCTTATATCAATTTAATTATGCTTTGTCTCCTAAAACTAATTTAGGGAAAATACATAAACTCTTAAGTTCATCTAATAATAATTTAAATGCATATGAAATTTCAACAGGGTATGTTTCCACATCTCCACATATTGGACAGTATTTCTTATTTTTATTTTTATCGAATACTGCAAGCATACCACAGTTTTCACAGACAATAGCTTCATACTTGTCTGATTCATCTAAAAGTCTTTCTTTTAAGGTTAACGCTGCACCATGTGCAATAAGACAATCCCTTTCCATTTCTCCAAATCTTAAACCACCTTCACGTGCTCTACCTTCAGTAGGTTGACGTGTAAGCACTTGTACTGGACCTCTGGAACGAGCATAAACTTTATCAGTAGTCATGTGGTGTAATTTTTGGTAATATGCAACACCAACGAAAATTTCTGCATCCAATCTTTCACCGGTTACACCGCTGTATAATGATTCACATCCTGCAGATTCAAATCCGTTATTGAGGAGTTGCTGTTTGATTTCATCTTCAAGGGCTTGGTTGAATGGAGTTGCGTCAACTCTTTCACCTTCAAGACATCCTGCTTTACCAGCAACCATCTCAAGCACCTGTCCAATGGACATCCTGGACGGAATCGCGTGAGGGTTAACTATCAAATCAGGAACTACACCAAATTCAGTGAATGGAATGTCTTCAGGGGACAAGATTAAACCGACAACCCCTTTCTGACCGTGCCTTGATGCGAATTTATCACCAAATTCAGGTTGTCTTGTATCCCTTACTCTAATTTTTGCTAATCTTGAACCTTCAACAGTTTCTGATAAAAGAACTGCATCAACAATACCTTTTTCACCATGTCTTACAGTTACGGAAGTTTCTCTTCTTCTATCAGCAACATTACCGAAGTCTTCTTCCAAAAATCTTGGTGGTGAAGTTTTACCTATCAATACATCACCGGATTTCACAACGGATTCCGGATTAACTACACCGTCATTGTCCAGGTTTCTGTAAGCTTCTTCAGACCTGTATCCTTTGATGTTTTTATCAGGTACTTCAAATTTGTCTACCTGTCCACCAGCATATCTTTTTTCTGAAGTATCATAAGCCCTGAAGAAAGAAGATCTAGCTAAACCTCTTTCAAGAGCTCCTTTGTTAATAACCATTGCGTCTTCCATGTTATATCCTTCATAGGACATTAAAGCCACAACAAAGTTTTGACCGGATGGTCTTAAGTCATAATTAGTTGAATCAATAATACGTGTTTTTACAATAGGAGTTTGAGGATGATGTAACAAGTGAGCTCTGGTGTCAGTACGTAATGCATAGTTAGATACATACAAACCTAAAGCCTGTTTTGTCATTCCCGCTTCCATTGTATTCCTTGGAGAGGAGTTATGATCAGAGAATGGAATAATTCCAGCACAGATACCAAGCATTGTAGCGGGGTCGATTTCCAAGTGAGTGTGCTCTTCGCTTAAATCTGCTAAAGACATTGCAATGTATGAATTTTCTTCTTCTTCAGCATCCAAGTATTCAATAAGACCATTGTCTATTAAATCATCCCATTTTAATTTTCCGTTAGCAACTTTATTTAAATGATCTTCTTTTAAAAGAGGAACACCATCTTTAACAATGATTAATGGTCTTCTTGCTCTACCAGGATCATTAAATATATAAATTTCATTATTATCTTCATAATAGGTAATATTCATCTCATGAGAGATTTCGCCGTTTCTTCTTTTTTCTCTCATTTCTTGAGTAAACTCAACCGGATTTTCACAAGCACCGAGAAGTTCACCATTTATGTAAATTTTACACTTTTGCAAAAAATTCCCTCCTAATAGCTTAATCAATCAATACATCCATACTTTCAATAACATCTATAATTTCTTGTTCATCAGAACCTTCAGAAATATTACACATTAAAGCTAAATTCTTTACCAAACCACAGTTAGGTCCCTCAGGAGTTTCGTTTGGACATATTTTACCAAATTGAGTTGGATGTAAATCTCTTGCTTCAAAGTGAGGTTGACTTCTGGTCAATGGAGATACAACACGTCTCAAGTGAGAAAGTGTACCCATATAACTAGTTCTGTCTAATAACTGACTAACACCAGCTCTTCCACCTACCCAATTACCGGTAGCGATAGCGTGTTTAATATTTTCAGTTAAAACATCACTACGAACAGCTTGCTTAATTGAAAGTTCTTTACCACGAGAAAGGCTTCTTTCAAGTTGATAACTCATATCTCTGGTTAAGTTAGTGAAAGCGACTCTGAATAAATCTTCCATTAAATCTCCAGATACTCTGAGTCTTTTATTAGTATAGTGGTCCTTATCGTGAGGTTCTCTTTTTTCTTCAATAACTTCAAGTAACATTTCAGTCATTTCAGCTAAATAAATAGCTTTATCATAACATCTTTCCTGTTCAGTACCCATATGAGGTAATAAATAACGATTGATTACGTCGGTAGCACGTTTTGTACGGTAATCGGTTGGCATGTTTTTAGCTACTCTGTTACCTATGTATTTAATAGCAGCATCCTGCATATATGCCCTTCTTTCTTCAAGAGTCATGCCATCCATTTCATTTTGATCCAATTTTAAGGATTCAAGTGAAACTTGGATATCGTCCGCAATCATCATTTGGAAGTTATTGTCATCAGAGATTGCTGTAATGATTTCTTCATCTGTAGCTAATCCAAGAGCTCTTAACAAGATAACTAATGGAATTTCACCAGGAAGATATGGGAAAGAAATTCTTAAAAATACTCCATTTTTACGTGGTTTTTTGTATTCTAAAGTAATTCTAGCTCTGAAACCACTTTTAATTGAAGTTACAACTGCTTTTGCATGTCTATCTTCAACTTCATCCAAACGTTCAAGGATGATTTTGTTTGGAGCAATTTCTTCCATTGTAACAACAGCCCTTTCTGAACCATTTACAATAAAGTAACCTCCTAAGTCTTGAGGATCCTCATGCTTTTTAATTAATTCTTCAGCAGTAAGACCATTTAGGTGGCAAATATCTGATTTAAGCATTACTGGCAATTCACCAATGTATACTTCTTCCAAAGGATTATCTTCTCCTTTTTCATTTAATGCCATTTCAAGGTACATATCTGCAGAATAATTTAAATTTCTAAGTCTTGCTTCAGTAGGATCAATAATACTGCTTGATCCATCTGCTTCTTTATTAGATGGTTTTTCAATACGTACTTTACCAGTTTTTAAAGTGTATTTTCCATCATCTAATGTAATAGGTTCAGTAATATCAATGATATTTTGAATCCTATTATTTACAAAATCATTATATGATTTGATATGGTGATCTACCAAATCATATTTATCGAAAAATGCATCAACTAATTTCCAATTATTCTCTGTCATGGACTTCCTCCAGCATTTACGTAAACGCAATAAAAATAATAAACTAAATAAAAGTAAATAACAAGATTAGGTAAAAACCTAACAACTAATTCATTTAATCATTATTCTTAATTTACTCATAACTATCTCCTATAAGATAATTCCTCTCAAACTAAGTTAAATTTATTATAATGAATTTCTAAAAAAACAAAAAAACACAGAAATTGTACTATATTAAATTTCACTACTCTAAAATTATATTAAAATTAATCTTCTACTATCCTATAAGTAACAAACACACCAGCAGTTTGACTTTCACGAGTAATTCTTAAAATATCTCCTGGTTTCGCTTCAATAGCTTTTACAACAGGATCTTCAGATCTAATTTTAGGAAGATTTTTAAAATCATACTCAACATCACTAAATTCATCAGCAATTTCTTCTTCAGTCATGATTTCATGTGTTGGTACAAGCATATGGTCTTGAATATCAATTTTCAAATTATTTTCCTCCAGATAGAAAAGTTAAAATATAAAATTAGAAACAGGCCTGACGGGAATTGAACCCGCGGCCGCTTGGTTAAAAGCCAAGCGCTCTGCCAGACTGAGCTACAGGCCTATATAAATATTCACCATCCAGTATTCGAAGCGCCCTGGCCGGGATTTGAACCCGAGTCGCGGGCTCGACAGGCCCACATGATAGCCCCTACACCACCAGGGCATAGAAATACTTAAACAGTGCTGTGTAATAATACACTATCAATTACTATATATTACATCATATATAAATGTTTCGGAAAAACCATCATATTTCCTAAAAAACAACATATGACAATAAATAAATAATTATTGAAATCCCGCCTGCCGGACTTGAACCAGCAACATTTGGATCTACAGTCCAACGCTCTGCCAAATTGAGCTAAGGCGGGAAAAATGGGTCCGCCCGGATTTGAACCGGAGTCTCAGGCTCCCAAAGCCCAAAGGATCGACCAAGCTACCCTACGGACCCACACATAAAACTGTATGAGATAGCATACTAATAATAATCTATGAGTTCTACTATATAAAGGTTACTATATTTCCCAATATATGATAAAAAAATCAAAATGAAACATAAATTATAAAGCCCCGGACGGGAATTGAACCCGCGACCACGAGATTACAAGTCTCGCGCTCTACCAGACTGAGCCACCGAGGCTTACATCCATATTATAGAACAATGTAATTTATGTTAAAAGTAGTTTAAATACTTTACTATGAAAGTCATGATATTGTGAAAATTTATAAATAATATATAATTTATAATTAATAATCATGACAAATAGTAAAAAAGACTTACTTAATAAAATTGATAAAAATTTAACCCAAATCAAAGAAAAAAACCCATTAACTCACTGCATAACCAATTCTGTAACCATAAACGATTGTGCAAATGCAGTTCTTGCAATTGGAGGATCCCCATTTATGGCAGAAGATGCAGAAGAACTTGCAGAAGTCGTTACAATAGCTGACGTATTGGTTATAAACATTGGTAAATTAAGCAAAGAGCAAATTAACTCAATGCATGTAAGTGCAAAAGTGGCAAATGAAACAAAAACACCAATTGTTCTTGACCCCGTTGGAGTCGGCGTAACCCAATTGAGAAATAAAACCACATTGGATTTAATCAACGATTATGACATTGCAGCAATACGCGGAAACATAAGTGAAATCAAGTCAATAGCCAAGCTAGTTGGAGTAATTGATGAAAACAATACTGCCAAAGGTGTTGACGTAAACATCGATGACATAATTACTGAAGAAAACTTGTCTGCAAACGGTGAAATCATAAAAGAACTTGCAAATAAGTTAAGCACAACAATTCTGGCAAGTGGACCAATCGACATATTGAGTGACGGAACAACCACCATAGCAATTGACAATGGAGATGACATGATGCCATTGATTACAGGTAGCGGTTGCATGTTATCCTCAATTGTTGGAACATGTATCGGGGGATCAGCACCTCTTGAAGGGACACTGATTGCAATTTTGGCTATGAATCTTGCAGGTGAAAAAGCAAGAGTTAAAGTAGAAGAAAAAGATGAAGGAACCGGTTCATTCAGAACCTATTTAATAGATTACCTTTACAAAACTAATGCGGAAAGCTTAGTTAATGAATCAAATATTGAGATATTATGAATAATATAGACTTATCCCTATATCTTGTCACAGACAACAGTGATGATGTAGAAAAATTCCTGAATACAATCGAAGAAGGCATTAAAGGCGGAGTCAGTGTAGTTCAAATAAGAGAAAAAACAGCTGAAACACTGGACTTTTATAATTTAGCATTGAAAGTTAAAGAGATTACAGCAAAATATGATGTGCCTTTAATTATCAATGACAGAGTTGATGTAGCGCTCGCAATTGATGCTGATGGAGTCCATGTCGGACAATCAGACATGCCATGCGACGTTACAAGAAAACTTATCGGAAACGATAAGATATTGGGAGTTTCAGCGGCAACCATTGAAGAGGCGAAAAAAGCCGAAAAAGATGGTGCGGACTATATCGGAACAGGAGCAGTTTTTCCAACTGCAACAAAAGACGATGCCCCATCAATAACAAAACAGGATTTGAAAGATGTTGTTGAATCCATAAATATTCCTGTAGTGGCAATTGGAGGAATAACATTGGAAAATGCTCATGAATTAGCAGACACAGGAATAGCAGGATTATCTGTCGTAAGTGCAATAATGAGTTCTGAAAATCCTAAAAAATCATCTAAAGACTTGCTAAAGATTTATAATAACCAATTCATTTAAAGAGTATAGATGCATCTGCATTCTATATTCCATAAAATGAAAAAAATATGAAATGGAATTATGGCTAAAAAGAGAGAATCTTAAAAAAAAAAGATATGAAAAAATAATTAAATTATTTTTTACAGTTTTTGAGAGCTTCGACAGCCGCCAACTTTTTACCGGCAAGCATGCTGATACAAGCTCCTCCACCACTACTCAAGTGACTCATATGATTTTCAAGACCAAGACCCGCAGTAGCAGCTGCAATATGGCCACCACCAATTAATGAGAAACCATTTGAACTTGCCATTGCATTGATTAAATCTTCTGTTCCCATTGCAAAGTTAGGGTCTTCAAACACACCTGCAGGACCATTTGCAAAAATGTATTTAGCATCCCTAATCTCTTTTGCATAATAGGCGATTGTCTTAACACCTATATCAAAAATAGCTTTATTAGGAATTTCTTCAAAATCGATGTCAACACGGTTTCCATCAATTTCGCATGCAACATCAATTGGATATTTTACCTTGTCGCCGAATCTGTCAATCAACTCTTCAGCTTTTTCAACCATGTCCCTATATCCTCTGCTTGCGATGAAATCCTTGTTAACCTGACCGATATCAACACCTGCAGCCCACAGGACAATGTTTCCAACAATACCTGTAGTTAAAATGGAATCTGCAGTGCCATTACTCAATACATTTTCCATAACGTCAATTGAATCTTCAGGTTTCATTCCACCTAGCAGAAATACGCAAGGATGCTCCACATTGTCAAGCGCATCCTGAATCACGGTCAATTCCTTTTCCATCACACGACCTGCTGCGGAAGGAGTGTTGACAGTGAAACCGACTAATGATGCCTGAGACCGGTGAGCCGCTGCAAAAGCATCATTGACAAAATAATCAATTAATGGAGATAAATGCCTTACAAGTAAAGTTTTTGACTGTTCTTCAGGAGATCGTGAAAGAGACTCTTCTGAAAAGAAACGTGCATTTTCAAGCAATAAAATTTCATGAGGTCTTAGAGCTTTAATAGCTTCTTTTGCAGCACTGGCAAATAATGAATCAACATATTTAACTCTTAAGTTTAAAATATCTGATAATGCTTCAGCATGCTGGGACAAAGTTGTGAAATCCTTTTTACCAGGACGGCTTTGATGTGCAAGAAGAACAACTTTAGCTCCTTTGTTAGATAATTCCTTGACAGTTTGTGCATGTAATTTTAATCTAGTATCATCCAATATGATTCCAGAACTTGGGTCAACTGGAGAGTTAATATCAATCCTAACCAACACTGTTTTATTTTCAACATCAAAATTATCAATTGTATTAAATTCCGCCATTTATCTCACTCGACAATATTTATTAAGAATTATTATAATTTACTTACCAAATCCAGCAAAGCATCTTTAGGACTTTCAGCCTTAACAATTCCGGATGCAAGCAATACACCATCAGCACCTAAATCCATTGCAGCTTTCATATCATCACCAGTGGTAATTCCTGCACCGCATAAAACTTTAATATTCTTATTAATAGCTTTAACTTCTTTTACGGTATCCTCAACAACTTCAGGTTGAGCTTGAGAAACAGGAATGCCTGTACCTATTAATTCCGGAGGTTCAACAGCCACAGCATCAGGTGCAAGTGTAGCTACTGCTTTTGAAGTTTCAATATTATTGGTACAAACACAAGATTCGATTTCATTAGCCTTACAAAGTTTTACAACTTCATCAATATCAGCCAATTTCATCCTTTTTTCAGAATGGTTTATTAAAGATCCACTAACTCCAGAATCAATTAAGGTATTGATTAAATTGGATCCGGTATGACCTCCAGGAGATATCGGGTCGATATGTTGTGCAAAAATAGGAAGAGAAGTTTCTTCACTAATCCTATAAATATCAGCCGCTTGTGGAGCTGCAACCATAGTAATTCCAGATTCGTTTGCAGCACTTTCCAAGTCATGTGCAAGTTCTAATGCATTTATACCACTTGATTCCAAATAAGTTTTATAATTTAATATTACAATTGGTGTGTCCATAATAATCCCACAATAACTCTTTACTAATTATATTTGAAAAACATTATTAAATAAATTTTTGATTAGAAATTCTCTTTTCGGCCAAATCAACATATTCCTTTTTAATATCATAAGCAACATATTTACGATTATTTTGAATTGCAGCAATGCATGTTGTGCCACTGCCACAAAATGGGTCCAAAACCACATCTTCTTCATAACTATAAAGGTTAATGAGCCTATGAGGCAATTCAATTGGAAATGGTGCAGGATGACCTATTTTTTTAGCATTGACCGCTGGAAATGTCCAAATACTTTTTGTCCAGTTGATAAAATCATCCCTTTCAATAGTATCCCGTTTAGTTTGATTTTTATTTTTGGAATAGGAACCCTTGGAAAAAATTAAAATGTATTCATGATAGTCTCTAAGTACAGGATTTGAAGCAGACATCCAGCTTCCCCATGCACATGATCCTCCACCACTAGCGGATTTGTCCCAAATAATCTCTCCACGCATCAAAAATCCCAAATCCAACATTATTTCAATCACCATAGCATGTAGAGGAATGTATGGTTTTCTTCCAATATTGGCAATATTAATGCATGCTCTGCCGCCGGTGACCAGTTTTTTATAAGTTTGACCGAATACGGAAGTCAAAAGTTCCAGATACTCATCCAGACTCAAGTCCTCATCATAATCCTTGCCCACATTATATGGAGGAGACGTAATCATCAGATGAACACTGTCGTCTGGAATTTCATCCATATTTTCACTGGATTTGCAGTACACCCTATTTAAATTCTTGGAATCAATAGGATTTTCCCTATATTCAATGTTTTTGGGAATTTCAAAATCCTTAAATAATTTTGAGCTATAAAACTTTTTTGAACTATGAGATTCCCTTACAACAGACCCGAAAGATGCAGTTTGTGTTTTTCTAACCAATTTAAGACCTCTTCAACAGATTTAAAAATTCCAATCCTTTTTCTTCATAATCATTTTTCATATTCGCAATTTCAATATATCTTCCCAAGTCCTCCAGATTTTCCATCCCCGAAAAAAAGTTTAAATCCTGATTAAATAATTGATTTAAGTTGCTTTTTAGCTCATCACTATCATTAAACCTTACAAAACCACCTTTTGAAGTGGTTTTACGAGTATTTCCATGATTTAATGGGAATGGATTTAAAGACCAGAATCCCTGAATGATGCCTGCACTTTTCAAATGGTCTGCCTTTTTGCAAAAACCATTGGACAGCGGTGCATTTCCAACAACAATAAGAGGAATTTTAGAAGATTTCAGATTTGAAACTCGAATATCAATACATTTGCCTATGGCTTTGAGAATGGAATCCGAACGGGTGAAACTCGGTTTTCCCTGATGGGTTCTGAAATCCCCAATTTCAAAAACGTTATGAGTTTCCCTATCGTATTGCCAATTCCAAACAATAGACATCTTTACCTCAAATATTACTTTTACCTCACTTGCCTTTAAAACTTTTTTATCCGCAGTTGCAATCACAATGTCAGCAGGAGAACTTGAAGTAATGCCCAGAGACGGAATTCTTGCCTGATTGACTACAAACAATTTTTCATCATCAATTACTGAATTGAACAATTTCTTAACCCATCTTTCAGTGAACTTTCCAATCAATGAATTCCGGGATTGCAATGTTGACTTTAAACCCCTGTAACACTTTGGCCAATAAGCCAAAAAGTTGCCATCCTCATCACGATAGAACAATTGACCCGGCGAAGAGGTCTTAAGGGAATTGATAAAAAATAATTTTTCCTGTGTTTTATTCCATAATCTCATGATACACCATATTATAATTAAACATATAAATATTTTAAATATTTAAAATTACAATATTGTTCATAATTAGTAAAATTTATCTTGATTTGAAAAATGTATATACTAGCAAAACTAAACATTAATTTGATTTTATGTCATTCAATAAAAGCCAAATAGAAAAACTAGAAAAAAGTGGATATAGATTCGTCGGACAACACGGGCATGCTGCAGTCAAGACCTGCCATTGGACACGCCAAAGCATAAGTGACAAAGGAGTTTGCTATAAAGAAAAATTCTACGGCATCAAATCCCACAGATGCTTGCAGATGTCTCCATCAGTCCCAAATTGCCAACAGGAATGTGAATTCTGTTGGAGGGATTTGACATATACCCAAACCAATTGGGAAGACGAAGAATACGATGACCCAAAAACAATAGTTGACGAAGCTATTAAAGCACAAAACAATTTATTATGCGGATTTTATGGAAATGACAAAGCCAATAAGAAAAAATTGGAAGAAATGAAAAAGCCAAATAATGCAGCCATTTCACTTGCCGGAGAACCTACACTCTACCCAAAAATTGATGAATTGATTGGAGAGTTCAATCGCCGTGACTTTACAACATTTGTAGTTAGCAACGGCCAGTGCGTAGACAGATTAAGAAATCTGGAAAACGATCCATATCAACTATACCTTTCCTTAGATGCACCTGATGAGAAAACATTTAATGACATATGCAGACCAAGAATAAATAATGCTTGGAGCAATTTAAATGAATCACTTGAGACATTGTCAAGTTTTAACTCACGCACATGTATAAGAAATACCTGCGTTAAGGGAAGAAATATGGAAAAACCGGAAGAATATGCCAAACTGATTCAAAAAGCAGACCCTGATTTTGTAGAAGTAAAAGCATATATGTATGTAGGATCATCCAGAGACAGATTAACACTAGACAATATGCCAACATTCGACGAGGTTACAGATTTCGCAACAAAAATAGGAAATGAATGCGGTAGAGAAATAGTAAACGAATCTGAAGTTAGTCGAGTCGTATTGCTCAAATAATTATTTCGTTAAATTTTAAAAATAAGATAAATCTTTAAAAATCGCATTGAATGTATTGCTCCACCTATAGAATAGGTTTAGTTACCATTATAGAAAAAACCATAATGGCAACCTTGATTTTTTACATGCAAAACAACTTTTAAATGCAATAATCTATTTTCCTGTTTCAAATGGGAATTATAGATTTGATGATTTGAAAGTGAAGATAATTATTTACCTTCAGCCTTTAATTCCTTGCAAAGTTCAACAGCTTTGAGAGCAGCCTTTTCCATTGAAACTTCATATGAAATGCCTGCTTCCTCTAAAAGTCTTTGACCTTCTTCTTCATTAGTTCCAGTCAACCTGATTACAATGTGGACATCTCTTTCTATATTATCCAATGCCTTAATAACACCGCGAGCGACATCATCAGCTTTAGTGATTCCACCTAAAACATTTAGGAAAACCACTTTGACCGGTTCATAATTCAATACGATATTTAAAGCCTGATTAATAATTTGTTCTGAAGCTCCACCACCAATATCTAAAAATGTAGCCGGTTCTCCACCGTTAAGCTTAATCATATCCATAGCAGTTAATGTTAAACCTGCACCATTACCGATAACAGCAATGTCTCCATCCAATTGTACAAAATCAACGGCTTTTTTCTTGTAATGCATTCTTTCAACTAAATCCTGGTGTCTGTATAATGAATCATTTTCAACAACCAATTTAGCATCAGCAGCAATTAATCCGTCAGGTGTTGAAATCAATGGGTTAATTTCAGCAGTGTCTGCATCATATTTTTCAAATACCTTGTATAATTTCCAAATCATGTCTCCCATTGGAGAGATTAATTCTGAAGGAACATCCATTTTACGAGCGATTTCACGTGCTTCATATGGTAAAAATTCAATCAAAGGATTTGGATAGTATTTAATGATTTTTTCAGGGTTTGTTTTTGCTAAATTTTCAATTTCAACCCCACCTTCTTTACTTGCTAAAATAACTGGTCTTCTTGCACCCCTATCAATGGATACTGTTACGAAAAATTCATTGGTAATTTCAGCTTTTTCTTCGATTAAAAGATGTTTTACTTTTTCACCTTTTATTTCCATTCCTAAAATTTCATCAGCAACTTTAAAAGCTTCACCAGGGTTTTTTGCAAATTTAACACCACCTGCTTTACCTCTACCTCCTGTTAAAACTTGTGCCTTTACAACAACAGGAACTCCCATTTCTGAGGAAATTGTCATAGCCTCTTCAGGAGAATATGCCACATGTCCTTCTAAAATTGGAATTCCTTCAAGATTAAAAACTTGTTTTGCTACATTTTCAAAAAATCTCATATTAACACCTATTTATAATAAATTATAACCCGCTTCAAACGCACTGATATTTTTCTCTTCAGTTCCTTTAGGAACACTAGCTTCAATAGCTTTAATTGCAGCTTCTTTAGAGATAACTTCCGTAATTTTTGCAATTGCTCCAACCATTACGATATTAGCTACAATTTTAAGACCTATTTCATCAGTAGCTGTTTTAGTTGCAGGAGCTTCATAAACTTTAATATTATGCTCTTCAACAAAATCTTTAACATCTTCAACATCAGTTGTTCCAGGATCGACAATTAAAGTTCCTTCATCTTTTAAATCCACAATATATTTCAATAAAGCCTCATTGGACATGGCTACCAAAATATCCGGACTTTGAACTTTAGGATAATCAACTTTATCGTCACTAATAACAACTTCACATTTGGAAGCTCCACCACGAGCTTCAGGACCATATGATTGAGTTTGAACAGCTTCCTTATCATCAAAAAGGCTTGCGGATTTGCCTAAAATAATACCTGCAAGAATAATTCCTTGACCTCCAAATCCACAGATTCTAATTTCAGTTCTCATTTTATCACCTACAAGTCCCCATCATATGCGGAATTGATTAAGGTTTGTTTACCATATTTTTCCACACTGATTTTGTCAATGTTTTGTGTGAATTCGTCCCTTTGAGTATTTGCAAATTCACCCACAACAATTTTTCCTTCCAATTCTTTTGGTCTCATCCTATCGGCTGCAGATTTGAATACAGTATTTGCTTTCATAACTGCCGCCATTGCAGTAGGAGTTTTTAACTTATTTTTACGACCAAAGTAAGTAGGACATTGAGTTGCAACTTCAATAAATGAAAAACCAGGATTTTCTAATCCTTCCTTAATAGCAAGCACCAAATTTTCCATTTGAACTGCAGTCCATCTAGCGGAATAAGTTGCGCCTGCAGCTGCAACAAGTTCAGCCAACTTGAATGGAGCATCATGATTACCATATGGTGCAGTGGTTCCGAAACTGCCTTTAGGAGATGTAGGGCTGATTTGACCACCAGTCATACCATAAATATTATTGTTAATGCAGATTACGGTCAGATTAATATTTCTTCTAGCCGCATGAATCAAATGATTACCACCAATTGATGCTGCATCACCATCACCTGTGAATACAACAACATCCAAGTTTTTATTAGCAGTTTTTAAACCAGTTGCGAAACTTAATGCTCTTCCGTGAGTAGTGTGAAGAGAATCGCATTTTAAATATCCTGGAATTCTTGAAGAACAACCGATTCCGGAAACCATTGCAATATTTTCAAAGTCCATTTCTGTCTTTTCCATAGCTGCCAAAAATGCATTGATAATGGCCCCGTTTCCACATCCAGGACAGAAAATATGAGGCAATCTGTCTTCTCTTAAATAAGGGAGAAATCTATTTTGTTTATGTTCTGACATTTAATTTCCTCCTATTCTATTAATTTGGTCTAAGATTTCATCAGGAGTTGGTAATAATCCTCCAATTACACCCATTAAATGAACATTTGAATTTCTTTTACAAACCCGGTCAACTTCATAATACATTTGACCTAAATTCATTTCAACAACAAGCACATCCTTTGCATTTGCTGTTAATTTAGATACCTGTTCATCAGGGAATGGCCATGGAGTATCGATTTTAATATAACCCACTTTTTTATCGGACCTGTTTACCGCTTCAACAACAGATCTTACAGGAGCACCATAAGAAACAATGACAATGTCTGCATCTTCACAGTTTTCAGACTGTACAGAGCAAATATCATCTTTATTATTCAAAACTTTATCACAGATTCTCTGAATAAGTTTGTCATGAGTTTCAGGATTGTTTGTATCTGGATATCCTCTTTCATCATGAGTAAGGCCTGTTACATGAATATTGAATCCATCACCAAATGCTGGCATTGGAGTGGTTCCATTTTCAATATTTTCAAATGGCAAATAATCATCTGTCTTTTCAGGTCTTTTTCTTGGAACAACTTCAATATTGTCCTCAACGACTATTTTTTCTCTCATGTGACCAATGACCTCATCAGCCATGACAAACACTGGAACTCTGTATTTTTCAGCTAAGTTAAACGCCTTGATTGTGAAATCAAAAAATTCCTGTACACTTGATGGAGACAAAGCAATCGGTTCGTAATCTCCATGAGAACCCCATCTAGCTTGCATCATATCCCCCTGTGCAGCCATAGTTGGCTGAGCTGTTGAAGGAGATCCTCTTTGAACATCCACAATAACAATTGGAGTTTCACTCATAAATGCATAACCAATATTTTCTTGCATTAATGAAATACCTGGACCGGAAGTTGCAGTCATTGATTTAGTTCCACCCCAAGAACCGCCAATAATAGCTCCAGCAGATGCAATTTCATCTTCCATCTGAACAAAAGAACCTCCAACCTTTGGAAGTTCACGAGCTAAAGTTTCAGCAACTTCTGTTGAAGGAGTGATAGGATAACCAGCGAAAAATCTACAACCTGCTGCAATTGCTCCTTTAGCGCATGCTTCATTTCCTTGAATAAAAAATTCTTCAGCCATCATAACACCTACTTTTTCCCCTTTGTGAAATTAGGATTGAAGTTAACATCACTGTCATCTTTCATCCACCAATTTTCTGGCAAATCCACGGTAATAGCTTGGTCAGGACATGCAATTTCACAAGTGCCACATTTGGTACATCTGTCTTCAAATTTAACAAAAGGTAATTGGACTCCTTTTTTATTAATATCTGGAGAAATTGCATATACATTCTTATAACACATGAATAAGCAAAGATGACATCCTTTACACAAATTTTCATCAATAATAATCAATTTATAATCTCCTAATATATTTATCAAAATAAATATAGATGTTATATAATTATGTTAATAAACATTTAAATATCTTATGAAAATGACAAGATACTGACAAAATTTATAAAAAAGTAAATGAAAAATAAATTAACGAAACATCTTATTTTACAATATTAATCTTAAATTTTAGCCAAAAAATCATAATTTTTGTTAATAAACCCGATGACACTATTATTGCACAGCAACAATAGGAATTTTGAATAAAACCCAAAAAAAGTAAAAAATCAATTTGTTATAAACTAATTAATTGTATGCACCATCAAATGAATTAATTAACTATATTAAAAATCAAAACAAAAATACTCCCATGAAACATTTGACAACACCAATCACCAATGAAGATTTGAATAATCTGAATGTAGGAGACAAAATCACCATTTCCGGGACACTTTATACCGGAAGAGATGCAGCGCTTCCCCAATTAGTCAGATTAATAGAAAAAAATGAAGTCCCCTTTGATACAAAAGGGATGGTCATCATGCACACTGCATTTAGTGACGCTGGAATTGCACCTACAACAAGCAATAAGGAAGAAATCGAATCGACAATTCCGTATTTAAGTGAAAATGGTGTTAAAATACACATTGGAAAAGGCATGTTAAGTGATGAAACTGCCGAATCCCTAAATAAAAACAATTCAATATTTGTCATAACCCCACCAGTGGCGGCATTGCTTACAAATAAGGTATTGGAAAAAAAGTGTGTCTTATTTGAAAATGAAGGAATGGAAGCCATGTTTGAGCTTAAGGTAGAAAACATTCCTGGAATTGTTGCAATCCATAAAGGAAAAAGGATTTAATCCATCCTAATATCCCTCATATATTTTGCCGGAACACCAGCAACAACGGTATTTTCAGCCACATTCTTAGTGACAACAGCTCCTGCTGCAATGATTGCACCGTCTCCAATTGTAACACCGGCAAGAACTGTAGCATTGGAACCTATCCAAACATCATTTCCAATTTTTATGGGAGAAGGTTTTAAATTGCCCCTTTTTGAAGGATTTTCATCATGGTTTAATGTAGCCAAAACAACATTGTGGCCAATCAGCACATTATCTCCAATATAGATTCCGCCCTGATCTTGGAATTTGCAACCTGCATTGATAAATACATTTTTTCCAAGATGGATGTTCTTTCCAAAGTCTGTGAAAAACGGCGGGAAAACTCTGAAATCATCGCTGACTTCACTGCCGATTAATTGTGAAAATAGTTCCCTGATTTCTTCAAATTCATGATAATTATAATTAAGTTCGCAAGTAATCTTCTGCGCTTCTCTGGAATAGTAATTACATGCATCAGCCGCTTCTTCATCCATTACTAACGTTTTACCTTCATTGAAAATTTCCAAAAGTTCATTGAGTTGTAACATGAATATGGATTTGTCAAAAATAATATTTAAAAATGAGTATAAAAAAATAAGTAAAAAAAAAGGAGTTATTTGAAAAATAACTCATAAAATGAATCTATTCTTCGTCTTCTTCGTCGTCAGATTCTTCTCTTTTCTCGAATTCATCTACGAAATTAACTTTGGTAATTTCATCGATGTTATCCCAGATGTCTTTAGCTATTCTGAATCTTGCAAAGGTAATGTCCATGTAAGATTGTTGGTCGAATTTGGACATTTCATCTAATTTGATGTTTGCAACGCCATCTTCAATGTTGATTTCAGTTTTGTCAATATCTACATTAGGGTTGGAGTAGTGTAACTCAATCATACTTTTGATTTTTTCTTCTTCATCTTCAATGATTTCAGTTACTTCAACATCATAAATTAAATCTTTTCCAGCTAATTCATGGTTGAAATCAACTTTTACTCTTCCACCATTTACAGTTAATATTTTACCTGTTGCACCTTCAGATTGGATTTTCATACCAGGCATTGGGTTCATGCCTTGTTTTCTGAATTCTTTCATAGGAACCAATTGAATCATTTTAGGGTCTCTTGGTCCGAATGCATTATCAGATTCAACTTCAATGTGTTTGGTTTCTCCTTCATTTAAACCAATAATAGCTTCTTCAATAGCAGGTAATAAGTGGTTTCCTCCGACAACAATTGGGATTGGTTTGTAGGTTTTGTTTTCTTCAAAAATTCCTGCTTCTTGTGCTATTTCCTCATAAGTAGTATCAAATACATCATCAGTTTCTTTAATTTTACCAGTGAAATTTACTTTAACAAAATCTCCGTTATCTATAGCCATAAAAATTACGCTCCTTAATAATTTTGATTAAAATAATTTGTTAATAAATATAACATTTTATACTTTTAGTAACCATCATTTATTAAAGTTTTGTTTATGCAACAAAAATTTGCCAAATAGAGAAAAATTAGAAAAAATACAAAATAGAATACTTTTCAAATGCTCTTTCTAAAAAACTAATATTAAATAAAAATAAAATTATAATTCATGCAAAGAAGAGGCGCAGTTAATTTACCATTACACGGAGGACATCCACCAGCATGGCTATTTTCCAGAATGGTTAATTTATCAGGAGCTCTTGCATCTGTAATAATTGAGGAATACAGTTTAAATGAATTCCTAAATAGAATTTCAAATCCTTACTGGTTCCAGGCATTTTCATGTGTTTTAGGATTTGATTGGCATTCATCCGGAACAACAACTACAACCTTAGGAGCGCTGAAGGCATCACTGACTCCGGAAGAGCACGGAATTTATTTGACTGGCGGAAAAGGTGGAAAATCAAGAAAAACACCCCGAGGAATAGAACATGCAGGAGAAATATTTAACCTGAAAACCAAAACCACTGAAAAGTTAATCGAGACAAGCAAATTATCTGCCAAAATTGATAATTCATGTATCCAAGACGGATACACATTATATCAGCATAACTTCTTTGTTACCGAAAAAGGAGATTGGGCAGTAGTCCAACAAGGATTAAATACAGAAACAAAATATGCTCGTAGATACCATTGGCTAGGAGAAGAAGTTGATAAACTATTAAATGATCCTCATAGTGGAATTTCCTGCGATAAAAAAACTCCAAATACCTTAAACATGTCTTCAAAAGATAGTGAAGAAGCACAGAAGATAAGTGTCGATTTAATTAATGACAACCCAAATCATTTGAGGCAATACTTCAAAAGAAAAGACAACCAAATGCTTTTAGAAGACTTTACAATGCCCGAACACCACCCTGTTTTAGACATGGACATTTCAGATAAAGAATTTGAAGTTTTGACAAAAGCTTATGAAATTCAGCCGGAAAATTATGAGGAACTAATTCTTCTTCAAGGGATAGGACCCAAAAAAATAAGAGCCTTGGCATTAATATCAGATTTGGTTTACGGTGAGCCTGCCAGCTGGAAAGATCCAGTGAAATACAGCTTCACACATGGAGGAAAAGACGGTTTTCCATATCCCGTAGACAGAGAAGTCTATGACAACTCTATTCAAACAATCAGAGATGCAATTGACCAAGCACGCATAAAAAAAGATGATAAATTAAAAGCCATTAAAAGACTGGATGACTTTATCTCCTAACGGTTCTCGTTGTGAATATTAACATTTTTTCCATGTGCAGTCGGAATGACTTCAAGCACAGGATTTTCAAATTCCAGTTCAAATTCCTTACCGTCCATCAGCAAATGCTGGAATACAGCAAGTGAAGAAACTTCAGAGTGAGGCTGAGTTGTGACAGACACATTCCAATCAGCAGCCTTGTACACTTTTCCAGGAACTTTTGCTCCCCCAACAACAATCAAAATATCGGATCCATCTTCTCTGACTTCAGGAGCAATTTCATGAGCCTGAGAACCATACATTGTTAAATGAACAACCTTTCCACCATCAGCTTTCCATTTATTGATGACACCCATTGCACTGTCAGTATATTCTATCTCAAAGTTTCCGCCAAATCTAGAAGAAGTGTCTCTTACATTTTCCATAAGATTATTGTCTCTTTCTCCTGCAAGATAGATTTTGCTGGCTCCGAATGCACGGGCAGTTAAGCATACATGAGTAGTAATCCGAGTGTCTCTTTTCAACCTATGGTCCAATCTTAAAACATTAACATTCATATTATCACTAATAACTTTAACAAGGAAAATATATAATGATTTCTCTAAAATGATGATATTACCACCCACTTCACAAATAATATTGATGTTTGATGTTCAATGAGTAAAATGAAGAAAATAATGGATGTGATGAAATGTCAAATAGCGAGTGGTAAACACATCAAAAATAATTATAATCAATCTAATTAATAAACTAATGCTTTTTAAGCTAGCAAAATTAATTTTAAAACATTAAATTGATTTAAAAATAAAAAAATTAGAAGAAATATAAAGCTATAGCCATAAACAATAAAGCAAATAAACGACCCACTTCATTACTCATTCCCAAAACGTCACCATTAGCAAGCACAAAATTCCTTTTTGCAATAAGTGCAATTATAATTCCGGAAATCATGGCTCCCAAAACTCCACAAACGCCAGCAACACCACCCAATAAAAAGGCAATAATGCACACAAATATTGTTGAGATTAAATAATTTGAAGGAGTGGTTTCCAGCATGAAATAGCTTCCGATTCCAGGAGTCAGCGGTTTTGACAATAATGCTGTTGTAATGAGGGATGTCTTTGCAACCATTTCACAGATGACGATTCCAACTATAAAATTATAATCCAAGATATTATATAAACCGGCAATTGTCAAGCTGGCCACTAAAAATAATGTTGCAACACCTCCGGCACCGACAGAGGCATCTTTCATTACCCGAATTTTACGTTCAGGCTCACCATGAACCATGACTCCATCGGCCATATCCATAACACCATCCAAATGATTATAACCAGTTATCAACATTAAAAAAGCATATACAATCGCTGCTGTGAAAAATGAATTCAGATGCAGGAAGTTCAAACAGACATATCCGCATGCTGCAGCCAAAGCACCGACGAACAAATGCAAAAATGGCCAGCACCAAGTTAATTTGGTCATATATTCAATTGAAGTATAAACAGGAATCGGCAAGATTGTTGAAAAGGTTAAAAGGCCTAGAAGAGACCTTATTGGTGAAAATTCCTCATCTTCAAAGTAATCATCATTCTCCATAATCAAATCCCCAGATATCATCCAAATTTTTACATCATATAAAAAGCAATAGACAATACTTCAATGAAAAATAGTATATTAAAACTAATATATTATACTTGCCATATTGAATCAAGACACAAATAATTCTTTGAGGATGTGACGCAAAATTTTTAATCGAATTTTGTGTTTCTAATTTTTTTATATATTTTCTTATTTTTAGTTGTTTTTCTTGTTTATTTCATTGTATATTCTTTTTAGGTTATGTCCGATTGTATATAGTTTGAATTCAGTGTTTGTATTTTTTATTCCGGTTGTGGTGAATTCTTGGAGTTTCATGTTTTGTTTTATGTGTGCAAATGGTAGTTCTGCTGTTTTTGATCGTTTTTTGTAGATTTTTTGTGCCCAGTCTGTTTCCATTTTCCGTTGCATTCTAATCTTGGAAGGGTTTCCATAGTCTTGGATTGTTCTGTAGTTCTTTTTATTGCAGCATATTTCTTTCATAATGCAGTTTTTGCATTCGTTTGTCCAATATGTTATTCTTTGTTTGTTTTTATATTCGTATGTTCGTCTTCGATATAATATTTCTCCTAAAGGACAGATATAGGTTTCAATTTCTGCATCGTAGTCGAAATTATCTTTTTGAAATGGTTTTTCCCATAGATTGTACTTTTTTTCTTTTCTTGAGAGTTTTCTAGTGGATATGTATCCATCTAGGCCTTTTTCTTCGAGATATGTTGTGTTTTCATCTGTGGAATATCCATTATCTGCACTGAATTGGAAATTAGAAGGCATTTCATCGTATATTTCTTTTAAATTGGATTTTAATTGTTCTATTGATGGAATTAGTTCGAAATGGTCTGTTGGATTTTGTGTGACGTATGATGTGAGTATTATTCCTTTGTATTCGTCTACAATGATTTGTGCATTGTAATCCCATTCCCATTTGCCTTTTTTATTTTTCATTAAGCGTGCATCAGGGTCATTTATGCTGATTACGTCTTTTGGTGATTCTTTTACTTTTTCTTCGAGTTCATTGAGTTTTTTTAAAACATCTTCAGGATTTTCTTTTGCTTGTTTTAAAAGATTTAAACTTGAAGAACGAAGTTTATCTTTGTTTCTATCATTTTTAGATGATTTTTCTATATCTTTTACTGTTTCTTTGAATTTTTCTTTATCTGTTAATGATTCTGGAACGCTGTTTCCAGATTCATCTCCCAATTCTTCATCTTCTTGTTGATCTAATTCAATACTTTTTTCAAGATGTTCTTTCATGATTTTGATTTGGTTTTCATCAGTTAATTTGTTAATTGATGTTTTTGCTTTGATTTTAGTTCCGTCCAAGCTCAGATGATGGATTTTGATTAAATCATTGTCTTTTGCAATTTTAATAGTTGTTTTGAATGCTTCGTCGATTAAATCTGAGTATTCGACTTTAAATCTTGCTATTGTTCGATATGATGGTTTTTCCATCGCTGCAAGATACATATATGCAATGTCAGTGCGTGTTTTTCTCTCAATTTCTCTTGAAGACAATCCGCCGTCGAAAACACTCATTAAAATAAGTCTGAGCAATAATTCACGAGGATAAGCAAATTCACCAGGCTTTCCACGAAATTCCTGGTTCACTTTCGAACAATCAACTAAATCAACCACATTTTTAATAAAATAGCAAGGATGATCTTCAGGAATCAAATTTCGCAAGTCCATAGGGACCAACATAGTCTGATTAATATTATCATCTTTCAAAACCATAAATAAAACAACCACAAAGATTAATCTCTATAATAAAAGATTGTACTTCATAGTATATAAAATTAAAGAAAAAATAAACAAAATAAAATTAAAAAAATAGTGACTTCGTGTCACATCCTCTTCTTTAAAAAAAAAAGAAATAAATGAATATAATCCTATTAATTGAATCCAACAGTTGTTTTAATGAGACTATAGCTTAAATAATAAGTTTTATATTTTTTGAAGATCAATAAACATTATTAAAAGTTTTTTGTGCAATATCCCCCAATAATACTGAAACCGTCAATCCTCCAGAATCTTAGACACACATCCGGCAATCAAACCTGCAAAGATACTGTCAAGAACAGGAGGCAATCCATAAATAATTCCGGGCTTTGCTTCAATATATCTTTTAAAGTTAAAAGTTGCCTTGGTTCCTGCAATTTGATTTGAGATGGCCAGACCCAACACATCATCACTGTACAAGTTTGAAACATCCCTAAATTCCCTAATGCGATTTCCAGCAAAATCCTGTTCTGTTCTCAATGCGGCCACCAAAAGAGCAATAACATTAACATCAGCCAATGATTTAAGAATTTGCGCTTCCAATCTGGCATTAAATTCTTCACCAACAAGTGACTCATCAACAAGTTCAGTTCCCGCCTCTACAAGATCCCCAATCAATATTCCTTCAGATACGAAATAATCCAAAATTCCAAATGTCAAATCGAGTTTTTCAAATGCATCTTCCATGCTGATTTCTATTGCTTCTTCCAGATTGACCTTGAACTCATTCAAATCAAAATCATCATAATCTGCATTGTTAATATCTAAGCCATCACCATCCGTTTTTGGAATATTGGCCAATACAGCTAAAAAATCATTGGCATTTAAAATGTTCTGTATATGAAACGGCAATGCCATGTTTGCAAGTACTTTCGCCTTGATGTTAACAATTATTTTAAATATTTTAAGCAAATCCCTTGGAGAAACAATTTTGTCTACATAAACAATATGACTGACATTGATTCTGGCATCCACAAAGCCTTTTGGAGAATTAGCTACTTTCAGCTGATCAGTAAAGTCTTCAACAAAAACATCATTGGAAATAAAAGTAAAAACTGTCAAATCACCGTATGAATTTTTAAAATAGTTAATTGAATCTGCAGCCTGAGCAATATAAGAGCCATGAGACTGATTGAATGTTTCTGCCTTTTTAGCAGTAGCTTTAAAATCATCTTTAGCATTAACAACATTAACATTTTCAACTATGTCAATGCCATCAGCTACCGTAAAGTCACTGAATGCCAAAAAATAATTGGGATTGTGAATGCAAATCCCATAATCTTTTTCGATAATGTCGAATTTCATAATATAACCTATCAATTTATACAATAATATATTAATTATTTAATTTAAATTATAGTATAATATTTAGAAAGGACTTTTTATCATGACAATAATTATTGACCCACAATCCAGCGGAATTGCTGGAAATATGATTATAGGAGCACTAGTCGATTTAGGTGCCAACAAGGATGAATTAAAAGAGATAATGGAAAAATCTGCAGAGCCTTTTGGTAAAGTCAATGTGAACTTCATCAAAGTAACAAAACATGGCATTGACTCCACATTCTGCCATGTTGAAATGCTTGAACATAAACATTCCATAAATTATCCCGAATTCATTGAAAAAATAAATAATCTGGATTTAGATGAAAATGTTAAAAAAACCTCAATAAAGGTATTTGAAAGAATTGCCAAGGCAGAAGCAAAAGTTCATGGTAAAACCATGGATACAGTACATTTTCATGAAGTTGGAGCCAGTGATGCAGTAGCAGATGTTATCGGGTCAATTTATGCATACTACTTACTGAACATGGACAAACAAAAAATAATAGGCCTCCCAATTGCTGTTGGAGGCGGCAGAGTCAAAACAGCACATGGAATAATACCTGTTCCAGCACCTGCCGTTGTGGAAATTTTAAAGGATGCAAATATCGTTGGAGGACCTGTGGACAGCGAACTGGCAACACCGACAGGCAGTGCAATTTATGCAGAAATCTGCGATGAAATAACCGAATTCATTCCACAGATAAAACCTAAAAAAACAGGTTATGGTGCAGGCAGAAAAGATTTTGACCATCCGAACGTTTTAAGGATCATAGAAGCATCGGACATTTCTCAAAAAGACAATATAGATGTTATTGAAACAAATCTCGACCATTTAACTGGTGAAGAAATAGGATATTTATTCGACAAACTAATGGACACAGGCGCCAGTGACGTTTCAATCACCCCAATAATCATGAAGAAAAATCGTCAGGGAAGCCTTTTAAAAGTAATATCTCCAAGAAAAAATAGGGAACAACTCATCAATGTAATATTTAAAGAAACTGGAAGTTTAGGAATTAGAATAGCTCCAAATATGCATAGAGGAATTGCAAAAAGAGAATTCATCGAAAAAGAAGTTGAAATTAATGGGCACACATATGAAATAACATTCAAAAATGGTTATGTTAATGGAGAGTTGATTTCATCAAGACCAGAATATGAAGATTTAAAAAGAATTGCCCAGGAAACTGGAATTCCATTAAGAAAAATCAAAGAGATGATAAAATGAAAAAAGCAATTTCAGTATTATCCGGAGGACTTGACTGCACAGTTGCAACAAGCGTATATTCAAAAAACTATGAAATCCATGCAATCACATTTAATTATGGACAAAAGAGTTTTAAAAGAGAACTTCAAGCTTCAAAGGAAATTTGTGAAAAAATGGGTTTCAAACACTATGTTATTGATTTGCCGTGGCTGGCTCAAATCAGTACTTCAAGCCTCAATACTGATGAAGACATTCCTGAAATAAAAGAAGATGAACTAGACAATTTGGAAAAAAGTAAACAAACCGCAAGCAGCGTTTGGGTTCCAGCCAGAAACATGGTTTTCACAGCCATTGCAACATCTTTTGCAGAAAGTATTGGAGCGGAAATAATTATTGTCGGATGGGATGCAGAGGAAGCTGCAACATTTCCCGACAACTCCAAGGAATTCATGGATGCATTTAATGAATTGATAAGTATCGGTTCACCGGAAAATATAAAAATTGAAGCACCAGCAATTGATTTGAATAAAGAGGAAATTGTTAAATTAGGTGTAGAAGTTGGTGCTCCAATGGAACTTAGCTATTCCTGTTATGCAGGTAGAGAAAAACACTGCGGCGTTTGTGAAAGTTGTATGCGACGAAAACGAGCATTTAAAAAACTAAAAATAAAAGATTTAACAGAATATGAAAAATAATCAATCATATTTCTCCAAATCTTCTTTCCAGTTAATTTCATCCAAATTCTTGCTAACCCTCAAATGATTAGTAGCACGCTCAAGAGAACAATATACATCACCAAGGCTTTCTTTGGACTTTCTATGATTGGCAATTCTGGACTTTTTAAATCCAATAGCACCCGCTTCAGAATAGGAATCAATATCCGCACCCAGGAAAATAAATTCCCAATTATGATTGCTAATCATGCTTTTGATTTGAGATTTGGAATATTCAATGGAAGAGTTTTCCTTACCATCAGTCATAACGACAAATAATACATTATTGTCAATTTTATGATTGAGGCTTGTGATTGTTTTTCCAATAGCATCCAAAAGGGCAGTTGTGCCACCTACACAGTATTCTTCTGAAGTCAATTGAGAAACATCTTCAATAGGTTTTCTCTCATACAACATGTCATAGCGGTCATTAAAAAGAACGGCAGTTACTTTAGTGTTGAATCCTTTATTTCTTTCTTTTTCGATGAAAGAATTAAATCCACCCATAGTATCTTCTTCAGAGCCCCACATTGACCCGCTTTTATCTATTACAAAAATTAAATCCAAATCCTGGTTTTGAGGTTGTTCATTCATAATTTACACTTCCATTAAAAATTGTGTTGCAGATATTAACTTTATTAATAAAATGTTAATAACTTACACACAATATATTAACATGAAGTAGTATATATACATTTCGAAAAATATTACAAAAAATAAAGAAAAATAAAAAAAGAGCTATTCAAGTCTATTCAATATGTCCAAGCCCTCATCAGAAAGCCTATAAAGACGACCTTTTCTAACTTCAGGATTAATGCATTCAACAATGTCTTTTTCTTTTAACTGCCTTAATACATTAGATATATGATTAGTTAGTATACCACTATCATTAGCAATTTGTTTAGGCATTTTTACATCAGTTTTTAGAGATTTTAATACCTTAACCCTATAGGTAGACCTAGCAACATATTTAAATTTATCATCCATTCAAATCACTCATATAAGTTTGTTTCCACAGTTGGTGCAAAATGAATCACCATCTTCAACCAAAGCGCCACAATTCGGACACTTAAGCTCAATTTCAAATTTAGCACCACAATTGGTACAGAATTTATCATCCGAATCTGCCATAGCACCACAATTTTGACAATATTTCTTATTATCCGAAACCATATGATTTGCTGCAAATTCTTGTTTTGGAGTAGGAACATCACTTAAAACTGGAGCGGAATAAAAATCCTTTTGATTTTCAATTTCCACTATCAACTCATTCATAACAGCTATCCTTTTACTATCAGCGGGATGTGTAGAGAAAAAATCATGATTATTTGGATTGCCCCCAGCCATGCTTTGCCAAAATCTAGGAATCCCTGAAATGTCATATCCTGCCCAATGAATTATCATCATGCCCAGCTTATCTGCTTCCAATTCCTGATCCCTTCCCCATGGATTCATTAAGAAAAATTGAGAACCTACACTTGCAACATTAGTGGCGGCTCTTGTAAGATCACCTGCACCACCAAAACCTAAAATATCCAATGCAAAACTACCAATCCACGCTGCAGAAGTAATGGCATTTTGAGCATTTTGAGCACTGACTCTGGTTCTTGAATGGTCCAGAAGAGCGTGTGCCATTTCATGACCTAAAATAAATGCAACCTTCTCTTCGCTATCTGCAACAGACAAAATGCCTGAAAACATCACAATTTTACCTCCAGGCATGCAAAATGCATTTACAGTATCATTTGCAACCAAATGAAAATCCCAATCATAATAATCCTCAGTATAATCGCTTCTGCCGATTCGAGCTAAATAGCCTTCGACGGCTTGAATCAATCTTATGGCAATATTTCTGAGTTGTTGGCCCTGAGGAGTATTATCAAGAAGTTGAGATTGATTAATCATGGAATAATACTCATTATAAGACTGCTGCAGAAATTTATCATCATTAACCATATCAAAATGAGATTTTCCAGTAAATGGATTGATACTGCTCCTATCATCTTTCGCCATAATGAATCACATCTAATAATATATTGATAATTTGTGTTTAAAAAGTTTTTTAAAAGATAATAAATATATAAAAAACCAGTTATGACAAAAAAGATTTTAATAATTTTAATAACATTAGTGTTCATAAGCAGTGTTTGGGCTCAGAATGAGTCTATTGTAAAAATAAATGGAATTAACTTTGAAATACCTCCAAAATATCAAAATGGAGAATTTGAAAATAACAGATACAGATTAGAAAATCAATTTTCCATCGAATGCATTGATGACAACATTCCAAAACACATTGGACTGTGGGCCAGCGAAAAAGACTACAGCAAAGATTTGAATATTGAGCAACACCCAGTTAGACATTATTTCCAATATAATCAATATATCCATGACAATCAGTCACATGCATATTTTGCATCAGGAAACTCAATCTATGAACTCGCATGGATTGGAAACAGCATACCTAAAGACATAGAAAATATGATAAAAAGCACACCACCCTCCAAAATATCAGACCATGACTTCAGTCAAAAACTAGACAACTCCATCAAGATATACAAATCAGAAAAAATTAAAAAATTAAATGATGATGGAGAACAAAATTATCTTGAAGCCAAATACCACTCACAAATACCTTCCGACCAACAAGATGACAGACAATTTAAAGAGATTTTATTAACCTATTATAAGTAAAATAAATACTGTCATAAATTTTATATAAGTTAACAATCAAATATTAAACTAATATAAGATTATTAAATGTAACTAAATATCAAAAATTTAATTTACATCAATAATTTTTACAAACAACGTGAGTGAATTTAAATGAATAGAACAAAGAAATTAATCATAGCTATTCTTGTTATCGTTCTTATTGGTTTAATAGCAGTGATAATAGGTGCACTATTCACTGGTCCTGATTTAACCAATGAAAGTAAGAATATACTTGTATTAGCTTCTGATAAAACTGAACAATCCAACGGTGGAGTGGATATGGCATTCATGATTCGTTTAGAAAATGGATCATTGAAAAATTACACCCCAATATATCCTGGAGGAATGACTCACCCTTCACAACCCGCACCTGGAGGACTAGGTGGTAGAATGTTCATGCACGATTGTCTGTGGGATGGATTGGATGTTGGAATGGATTATGCAAAAGAAATTGTAGAAGCCAACACTGGAATGAAATCCGATGCTGTAGTTGTCGTTTATGATGAAGGTGTGGATAACGTTATCAATTCTATTCGTCCACTTATAGTAGATGGTAAAGAAAGTAATCTTACTGCAACTGAAATCATACGTGAAAACGATGCATACCAAGGTTACCCTGGCAATGAAAATGTTCAAGGAAACATGTCTAGAGCAGATGCAGTCATGGTATTAGTAAAAGCACTTGCAAATGCAACAAAAGACCCTAATAAGAAAAGTACCATGATTAAAACAGCATTAAACGAATATTCTAAAGGAAATATTGTAATGAAGCCTGAAGGTTCATTTACCAGATTGCTTGCTACAAAAGGATTTGAAAGTTTAACTAGCTGATCTTTAAAGGATTTAACAAATTCTTTAAAGAATTTTTTTTATTTAACTTTTTTTAAAATATTGGACTAAATTCAGTCCCCCATAATGAATTCAGAATTTTTTTTAGAGTTTAAATCAATACTTTTTTAGGTACTTAAATTCTGAGAATTCGAATAACTATTTTAAAACAAATGCCTACTGTCAAATATGATGTAGATATGGAATCTCAACTTTTACTTATTTTAAATTTAAAACAAATGATATGGATGTCGCCCAATACTTGTGTAAAATGCAATTGAAATATTCATCTGTTCAAAATCCTTTCAACTTCATCTTTATGCTCAAACAACACACAGCCACCATCATGGTCATCCATCAGAATGCCCCCATCCCTTAGGGATTTAAACAAGTTTGAATTCAAAGCTTCCATAAGAGATGCATCCTTGACATTAACATCAGAATATGGTGAAGCGGGACATGGTTCAGCACCGCCATGAGAGTTAATATGGAAAAATCCCCTACCTGCTGCAAGACAGCCTCCGGATGTCTTTTCATCTCCAGGGAATGATAGAAATATCATGTCAGAATATTCCTGACGCAAACAAATAATCTCCTCCAATAACAATTCCCTTTCATCATTACCAGGAGCCAAATCTAGAGTATCTTCATCAACAGGGACATATTCAATGAAAAATAATACTTTACATCCCAAATCATGCAATTGACCAATATATTCATTTGAAAGTATAGTTGACAAATTCCCTTTTGTAAATGTGATTGAAGCACCAAAGATAATATTATTTTTTCTCATATATTCCATTGAATCAATCAGTTGTCTATAAACACCCTTTCCTCTTCTAAAATCTGTTACATCCTCATTTCCTTCAATTGATAAGACTGGAACCAGATTTCTATTTTTATCTAACAAATCATAATAATCCTCATCCAACATGGTACCATTGGTAAATATCGGGAACAGAATTTCATGATATCTGCTTGCTTTTAGTATGACATCCCTTCTAAGCATCGGCTCGCCACCGGCAAGAACAATGAAACTTATTCCAAGTTCCTTTGCCTGTTTGAATACGTCTTCCCACTCATCACCAGTAAGCTGGTTTTGCGGCTTGTCGTCAGTGCATGCATCATGTGCACGTGAATAGCATCCAGTGCAGTGTAGGTTACAGCTGCTTGTAATGCTTGCTATCAAGAAAGCCGGAATATTTTTACCTTTTTTATCATATTTTTGTCTGATTTTAGTGGCTTTTTTAGCATGTTTTGAAAATTTAAGCAAAAACAGACTTTCCTTCGGATTTTTTAGTGTTGCACGCATTGCATCCTTCATGATGATTTCAACACCGCCGGCCAGATAATCTTGAATATCAAAATCCATTTAATTCACCTTCACACAATCAAGTAGGAAATTAGCATGCTCTTCTGCTTGGTTAAAGAAATCTTCAAGAGAACTTTGAGGAATGTCCTCATATTCCACACAGATTTCCAAAATAAGATAAATCGGAAAACTGTAATATTCCTTTGCCAATAGCTTTGGATTGCATTCCTGGCGAATTATATGATTTTCCTTTAAAATAGTGAAAAATCCCTCCCAGAACATCATTGGCTTGGCAAGAATCTCATCTTGGAAAAATTTCCTGATTACATCGTTATGGTGCATCTGAATGAATAACAGTTTCCAGATTTTAAGGTTCTTTTCCTGTGAAAACATTTCCTTTATGGCTTCGGAACCTTTATGATAAAACTCTTCTGGATTTTGAAGCAGCATTTCATTGTTTGCATTCAAATCCAAATCTTTACTATTAAGCAACTCATCATATTCAAAAAGATTGGTCAAATAGTCAAATATATCCATAAGTATTGCTTCTTTAGAGGAGTAATGACTATATATTGAACTTTTTTTAATTCCCACTTCTTCAGCAATTTCTCTAAGGGAAACTGAATCATATCCTTTCTTTGAAAATAAATCAAGAGCCACATCAAAAATCTTTTCTTTAGTATTCATATTTCCTACCTACCGTTCGTTAGGGATATTATATGAATTATAATATATAAATGTATGCAATATGTTCCAGTTCAAAAATCAAATCCAAAACAACAACAGTTAATGTTAATGTCAAAAAGTAAAAAAAAACCGATGATTATTCGTTACCTGTTCCATATTTAAAACAGGTACTGGTTTTTTTAGAGTAACAATTATTACAACTTTGACAAATTGAAAGACCATCACCCTTGGTTTTCCAGTCCGCTAAAAAGTCAGCCTGTGCAACAAACGGTTTGGACATTGACATGAATTCGACATTAGTATTGTTTAAAACATCATTCATTGATTTCATATCCCTTAACGATCCGCCCAAAATAACGGGAATGTCGACATCATCAATCAAATTATCAACATATACCAAGAAAGGATTCTTTTCGTTTCCATCATAGAGATAAGAAATTGTACGTGCAGTTAATTGAATACTATCCGCACCCGCTTTTTCAAGTTCCTTTGCAACTTTGAGACTCTCTTCAGCAGTCATTCCGTCTTTTCTAACATCCCATGGGTTAATTCTAATACTCACATGCATGTCCATTGTTTTTTTAATTACCTTAATGATTTCAGATGCAATTCTTACACGGTTTTCAGTGCTTCCACCATATTGATCTTCTCGTTGATTAAAGTAAGGATTTATGAAACGTGCCAGATAAAAATTATTTCCCATATCAATTTGAATTCCATCAAAACCAGCAAATGAGAATTTTTTAGCGGCCATTATTACTTCCGCTTGTAATTTTCTAATTCCATCAATTGTCAGGTCATTTGGTTCAGCTTTTTGGTTATCCCCATCATCATAGTAAAAGAATGCTAACTGCCCAAGAATTGGAACATCATGATTATGGCAGATATCCGCTATCATCTTGTAATCCTTTACAAAACCCACATAATTTAAATTTGCGGAGTATGGTGCGAAACGGTCCTTGTAATCCAGCACAAACATTTCGGATATTATCAAACCTGTACCGCTACTTGCAATTTTTTCATACCTATCATAAATAGCGGGAGAAAGAAATCCTCCTTCTTCTGTTTCAGTTTCCCAAGTACCAGTTCTAACAATACGGCTATTAAGATTTAAATCTCCTAATTTACATTTATCAAAAATATCCTTCATAATAATCCCACAAATTTATTTTTTCATATATAATCATAAGTATATAAAAACATCAGTAAGTTTAAAGTTACTAAAAAAAAAGCTTAAAAAAAAAGAGTAAAAAAAGGTAATCTATTCGATTACCATTAAAGTATCTCCAGCGCTAACTGCATCACCCGGTTCTACAAAGATTTCCTTTACAACACCATCAACTTCAGATTGAATATCATTTTCCATCTTCATAGCTTCAATAACACAGATTGTGGATCCTTTAGTTACTTTGTCCCCAACATTAACATTGAGTTTAATTACCATACCCTGCATAGAGGAAGTTATTCCTCCTTCAACTGGTTTGAAGTTTCCAGAATCGGTTTCTTCAATTTCCATAAATCCAGTAGGCATGATTTTAACTTCAAATACGTCTCCATCAACTTCAACATTATATTGAGTTGGAATTCCAATACCTTCATCTTCATTGATTAAATTAGGAGCTTTAAGTTCTTCTTCTTCAGCTTCACCCTTAAGGAATTTTGGAGCGATTGGAGGATATAATGCATAAGTCAATGCATCTTCATCAGATTTGACAAAACCCTCTTTTTCACCTTCAGATTTAAATTTATCAAATTCAGGTTCTAATAAATCTGCAGGCCTACAGGTAATTACCTCATCTTCACTAATGATTTTTTCAGAAATTTCCTTATTTACAGGAGCAGGAGGTTTACCATACATTCCTTTCATATATTCTTTAACTTCATTGGATACAGTTTTGTATCTTTCTCCACCCAATACATTCATTACAGATTGAATACCAACAATTTGGCTTGTTGGAGTTACTAAAGGTGGATATCCCATATCTTTTCTAACACGTGGCATTTCCTCCAATACATCATTATATCTGTCTAGAGCATTTTGCTCTTTAAGTTGTGAAATGAGGTTTGAAAGCATTCCACCCGGAATTTGATACAACAATACTTCAGCATCAATACTTTCAGAAATCGGGTCCAAGATACCTGCATATTTTTCTTTAATATCATCAAAGTATTTTTTAATGTGAGTTAATAATTTTAAATCCAAACCAGTATCATATTCAGTGCCTTGCAATGCTGCAACCATACTTTCAGTAGGTGGTTGGCTTGTTCCCCAAGATAGAGGTGAAATAGCTGTATCTAAAATATCAACACCAGCTTGACAAGCTGCATAATAACTAATTGGAGTCATACCACTTGTACAGTGACAATGTAAATCCACAAGCAAATCAGTTTCTTCTTTCAATGCAGAAACTAAATCATAAGCAGCAGTAGGAGTAATTAAACCAGCCATATCTTTAATTGCAACAGAATCACAATCAAGTGCTTCTAACTCTTTAGCCAAATTCACAAAATCATCTAAAGTATGTACGGGACTTATGGTATAACTAATTGTTCCCTGAACGTGTGCCCCTTGATCTTTGGCAACTTTAATTGCTTTTTCCATATTTCTGATATCATTTAAAGCATCGAAAATTCTAAAAATGTCTACTCCATTTTCATAGGATTTTTCTACAAATTTTGTTACAACATCATCAGGATAATGTTTATAACCTACCAAGTTTTGTCCTCTCAAAAGCATCTGAATAGGAGTATTATTGAATTCAGATTTCAATTGTCTTAATCGGTCCCATGGGTCTTCATTTAAATATCTTATACAAGTATCAAAAGTAGCTCCACCCCAAGCTTCAACAGAGAAATATCCAACCTTATCCATCTCCTCAGCAATAGGAACCATGTCTCTTGTTCTCATCCTAGTCGCTAGTAAAGATTGGTGAGCATCACGAAGAGCTGTTTCTGTAAATCTAACTTTAGCCATTAATTACACCTCTTTTAATTTTTATTCATAAAATAATCTTAAATTATCCAACTATAATATATGTTTTTATTATTATATAAATTATAAACATTGAAAATTGAATATATCTAAAAAAAATGAGTTAAAAAAATAATTAAAAATAAGAAATATAAAAAGAAAAAAATAGTGTGAAAAATTACCTTTCCAATTCGCCAGAAATGAATTTTTCAACATTTTCATATGCTTCGTCATCTGTGTATTGAATCGGAGGGTGTTTCATAGTGTATGAAGAAATAGAAGTTAATTGTCCACCAATACCTCTTTCTAAACCAATTTTACAACACCTTACAGCATCAATTACACAACCTGCAGAGTTTGGAGAATCTTCTACACTTAATCTGAGTTCAATATTCATAGGAACATCACCAAATGTACGACCTTCCATTCTGAGGAAACATAATTTGTTATCATTTTGCCATGGGACATAATCACTAGGTCCAATGTGGATATCACGGTCATCCATTCTTTGAGTTAAAACAGATTGGACAGCTTCGGTTTTGGATTCTTTTTTAGAATCTAATCTTTCCCTATTAAGCATATTTAAGAAATCAGTGTTACCACCAGTATTGATTTGATAGGTCTTGTCTAATTTTACACCCCTATCCATAAATAAACTAGCTAGTGTTCTGTGAGTAATAGTAGCACCAATTTGAGCTTTAATATCATCTCCAACTATAGGAATTCCTTTTTCTCTAAATTTCGCATCCCAATCATCATCACTAACAATAAATACAGGCATACAGTTAACATAAGCAATTCCTGCATCAAGTGCGCATTGTGCATAGTATCTTGCTGCCTGTTCAGAACCTACCGGCAAATAATTTACCAATATTTCAGCACCGCTTTCTTTCAAAACGCTTACAATATCAACAGGTTCTTCATCACTTACAACAAAAGTGTATTCATCGTCATAATTAGACATGTGTTCTGCAACACCATCTAAAACATGACCCATACTAACTTTTACGTCATATTTAGGAATATCTTCTTGGAAAACAGTTGTACAATTAGGTTTTGCAAAAATTGCTTCATCAATTGTTTTTCCAACTTTCCTTGCATCAACATCAAAAGCTGCAACAACTTCAATATCACTAGGTTCGTATCCTCCAATGTCCCAATGCATAAGTCCTATCGCATCTTCTGGTTTTTTACCATCATAATAATGAATTCCTTGAATAAGAGAACTGGCACAGTTTCCCATTCCTACAATAGCTATTTTAATTTTATCCAAAAATAACACCAGCTAATAAATTTAATTAAGTAATAATTTTATTAAATAAAACACTAATATAATGTATATACTATAATTATATAAAAGTATGCTTTATTTTGTGCAATACAATAAAAATTTGAAATTTATAGGAGATAAAAATGAATCCATATATCGAAATTTTAAGACCGGGAAATGCAATTATGAGTGCAATTGTCATAATTTTAATAGCAATTATCGACAAAAGCTTCAACATCCCAATAATATTTGCAATGCTTACAGTATTTTTTGAAACTGCTGCTGGAAATGTTATTAATGATTATTTTGATTATCAGATTGATTTGGTCAACAAACCTGAAAGACCAATTCCTTCTGGAAGAATTTCCCTAAAAAACGGAAGAAATTATGGATATTTATTATTCGGACTTGGAACATTATTCGGTTTTCTGATAAGCTACATGACAAACAACTGGATTCCATTCCTCATAGTTTTGTTAGCAGACATAGTCCTGTATTTATATGCATATAAATTAAAATCAACACCTCTAATCGGAAATCTTGCAGTAGGATTTATGACCGGTTTTGGATTTGTATTCGGAGGATTTACACTAAATAACCCAAGCATACTAATTACCTCAACATATTTAGGATTTTTTGCATTTGTCATGACAACTGCCCGTGAACTTGTAAAAGACATAGAAGATATCGAAGGAGACAAGTTAGAAGGTGCAAAAACACTCCCAATATTATATGGCAAAAAAATAACTGCAATATTGGCTTTTATTTTGATAATAATAGACTGTGCATTATGTCCTGTATTATATTATAACAATATATTCGGATTCTACTACCTAATCATAATAGCAATTGCAGTTTTATTATTCTTATATTCAGGTATTTTAATCCTCAAAAATCAGGATAAAAAGACTGCAGGCAAAGTTTCAAAATATTTAAAAGTTGGAATGCTGATTGCATTCGTATCATTCATATTTGGATCATTTTAGAGGCAATTCAATGAATTTTCATGAACATAAAAAAGACATACTTGCAATATCTGCAATATCAGCGATTATAATTGCAATTACATTGTTGCTATTGAACATTGATTTGAAAGTTGGAGTCTACTATGTTAGAGACGTATTTTTCTATTTAAACAATGCTCTCTTTTATGCAGGCTATGATGTCGGATTAACAGACACTAGAGGATTGTCTCCATTAATCCCAATGATAACCTCAATATTTTTTAGAATGGGATTCGTCTCGGATGGGACAATAATAATCGTGAGCAGTGCATTCTACATATTTTCAGCTTTAGGAATGTATTTTTTATTAAGGCTGAGATTTGATGAAGTTTTAAGCTTTACCGGATCAATGCTTTTATCAACATTTCCATTAATTATTGTATGGGTTACAAAAGGAATGCTGGACATTCCAGGCTTATGTTTCTCAATATGGTCCGTTTACTTTATGATGTTAGCTTTCAGAAAAAGTACAAAATATTTTTACATTGCTTTTCCGTTGGTTATTTTTGGATGTTTCACAAGATATACAGTATTCTTAATGGTGCCTGTTCTTTTAATTCAGTTTTTCCTTATGGAAAATCCAGTATCCTACATCAAAAATAACATCAAAGATATACTTATTGGAATTGGTCTGGGAACAGCAGTTTTTGCAGCATTCATTGGAATTTTCCAATATCTAAACATAAACCTGTTTTTCATAAGTCAAGGCCAAGGGATTTCACAATCGACACAGGCAGTAATCAATACAACTTACAACAATATTTTCTATTACAAAAACAACTTTTTAATTTATCTTAGTACCCAAAGTTTCATCCCATATTCTTTAAAACCGGGAGCATACATTATAAACGAAATGCGCTGGATAGGAGGACATCCCTCTAAAATGGCCTACATTTTAATGACAATCCTGATAATAGGATTAGTATTATACCTTAAAAAATTATTCAGTTCAGAAAATAGGAAAATAATGAAAAATGAAAAATTAAAATTGATAATCTTCATTATTGGGTTTGCAATATTTTTATTTACTTTCATCAAAATATCAATAATCTTATCAATCATAATCGTTTCAATATCACTTTTAGTACTTTACAGGGCATTATATAAAACAGACATAGAGTATTTCTCATTTGACTTCATAATGATATGCTGGTTCGTGATTAATTTTGCATTCTTCACATATCACCAAATAAAAGTGGACAGGTATTTCATACCGATGCTACCTGCTGTCGCATACTTTATCGTATTATCAATTGAGATGATTTTTGATAAATTAAAAAACATACAGTATATGGACAAGATAAAAATAATAGTCCCAATCGCTTTAATTTGTATAATACTGTTATGCAGTGGAATTTATGCAATGAAAAATAGCCCTCGTACTTTTGACAATCAGATGCCACCTAATTTTGAAACCGCCGCATCAGAAGAAAAGGCAGTTGGAGAATGGTTAGTCAATCATGACCCCCAATATCAGAATAAAACAATCTGGGCCGATCGTGGAGGAGATATGTCATTCATATTGAAGATGAATATTCTCCCTTATGAAAAAGTATCGAATGAATCGAACTTCACAGATGAGATGGTTAAAAACCATGTAGATTATTTCATAGCTAAGGACAATAAGACTATAAACGAACCATATGAAAAAATTTATCAAAATGGGGAAGTAAACTTATATGCATATAAAAATAAGTAACATCAATCAAATTAATCCAAAAATACTCACAAATAAAAATTATTAAAAATACATTAAAAATGACGTTACTTTAGAAACATATATAATAAAAAAAATAAAAAAATAATATCATAACAAGTAATTATAAAGAGGATAATATGAAAGTTGTATGCTGTAAGAACTGTGGTGCAAAATACCAACTCGATGATAATGATGATTTAAAAACATTCGAGTGTTCTTCATGCGCTGGAGAATTAGAATATTTAGAAGATTATTCTGATGGCAGTGAAAAATCTCATTCATCTTTTATAGATTCATTTAGGTATGATAATTCTTATATTGTGCAATGTGAAGATTGTGGATTAAAATATAAGATTAAAAGTAGCGATAGTATACTTGACTATGAATGTGATAGTTGTGGAGGTTCTTTAAGATATCTTGATGAAGATATGAACAAAGAATTGGACAATTATTTAAAAGAAAGGAAAAAAGAGGCTGCTAAATTTAGAGCTCAAAATACTCCTAAAGAACCAGAGCAAGAAGAAACAAATGCAGAAGATAACAGATCCTTAAAATCAATTACTAATAAACTAGAAAACTTCTTCTCAGAAGAACATATGTTAGAGATAGCTGACGACGAGAAAAAACTGCAGGAACAACAAGAGGAAGAAGAACTTGCCACAAGAACTGCAAGAACTACCATACCCCAAGCAGTCATGACAAAATTTGGAAAAGAATTTGCCGTACCGAAAACTAACGATTATGGCATTATGAAAAAGTTCCTTAAAGATGAATTCATGAAAGGAATTGATGAAACTTATCCAAAAATTGAAAAAAGCAAATCTAACGACTCTATTGGAAGTTTTATAGATAGAATTAGTATAAAAGAACCAGGTGAAAGTGTTGAAGAAGCCAACATTTCATTTATTGAAAATGGAGGTCCTGAATTTAGTCTTCCTTCAATGGAAGGCAATTCAACATTCATAGCTATCGGTGCAGTTATATTTATTTTAAGCATAATTGAAATAGTAACTATAAATAGTGGAATTGGTATCTTTACTTTGTTTATTGGTGTGATTATCTTAATATATGGATTTTATAAAACTAAAGATGTTCAAGAACATGAAGAAAGAACTAGAATCATTAGAGAACATTTATTAACTTTGTCTGATGACTACTATGTTTTCTATAATGTTAAAACCCCAACTTCTTCAGCAGGTATTAATCATTTAGTTATAGGTCCAACTGGAATTTATGCTCTTCTTTCACAGAAATACAATCCAAAACTCAGGTTAGAGTCTGAAAATGAAAACTTAAATCTAATCGGATCCAGTGAATTAGAAGAGGATAAAATTGAAGAATTCACAACATCTGAGAATTTAAGTAAATTCAGATACACAACCAAACAAGCTAAATTTTCTCAGGACAATAAAATCAAACAAAAAGCGTTGAGTTTGGGTGAAGATTTAATTAATTTCCTCAATGACAACAACATTAAAAACTGTTTTGTAGAACCATTAGTTGGATTTATAAACAACGAAGTTGTTGTAATCAATATGCCTTTAACCGATGAAGATTTATTTATTGAAGAATTATTAAACAAAATCGAAACTGGTACAATAAAATTAGATTCTGAAACAATCGACAAATGTGCTGTTTTAATCAACAAATATTCTGCAGATTGTTCTTCAGAAATTTAATTTCTTTTTTTTATTTTTCATTAACTATTTTAAAACAATGCCTAATTTTAATCCAATATAATATTACATTTAAATATTAAAAACTTAATAAAAATGTATATAAAAATTTTGGAGATAAAAAAATGGCAGATATTACAATAGATATGGAAAAATGTGATAATTGTGGGGATTGTAGTGATACTTGTCCTATGGAAGTTTTAATTCTTAAAGATGGTAAAATAACTATCAACGACCCGGATGAATGTAGTTACTGTGAAACATGCGTTGACCTTTGTCCTAACGAATGCATAACCATAGAATAGACTAATAATTTTAAACTACATTTTTTAATTTTTTAAAAAAAAAACACCACACCTTAACTATTTAGCATTTCATAGGCAATTAGTGTGTCTTTTGAGATATCTACATTTGCAACCTTGCCTATAACATCATCAACATCTGCAGGAGAAATTCCAGTGCCCGGTCTTTTAAATGCAATATCCGATTGTGAAATCACACTTCCCTTTCCAATATCATTTTTAGCTACAATTGATCTTCTTGTCTCTTTTCGTGTAGATGACTCACAAATTAACAGCTGTTTATGTTTGTAACCGCTAATTTTAGATAAAAAATCAATATTTGATTTGAATTTACCAACATCTTTTGAATCCATAGCATAAAAGTGATCATTTCCAGGCAATGATTTATCCAATGTAAAATGCTTTTCTATTATAGTGGCACCATAATTATATGCAGTGGTTAAAACCATCATATTTTCATCGGATTTAGTATGGTCGGAATATCCTACTTCATAATCTGGAAAATTACTTGACAAATCATTAATCATTGAAAGATTTGCATCTTCAAAAGCAGTTGGATGAGACAAAACACAATGCATAATAGCAATATCTACTGTCGAAACCTCTTCAATAGCTTTAACGGCATCTTTAATTTCTTTTATAGTTGAAGCCCCAGTGGACAGTAGAATTGGCTTATTTTTACCTGCAACATATTTAATAAAAGGAATGTTTGTCAAATCTGAAGAAGATATCTTAAAAACACTCATAAATTCATCCAAATAATCAACAGCCTCAAAATCATAAGGTGTTGACAAAAACATGATTCCCCCATCATTACAATAATCCGATAATTGACGAAATTCATCCGCACCGAACCTATCAAATTTCTTAAATAACTCAAATTGAGAATCAATTGGGTCTTGAGACGAATCCCAATAATTAGGAAAACTGCTGGAGACAACATTTTCTGATTTATAGGATTGAAACATTACGGCATCAACACCACAAGATTTAGCTTCATCAATCATGAGCTTTGCCGCATCAATATCAGAAATTCCTTCCTTTTCTGCAATATCAAAAAAATTAAATCCAATATCTGCAATTAAAAATGGAGTTTTACTAAAAATTTTCATAAGCCACCTATCTTCTTAATTTAAATTTTCTATACTCTTCTTTAATAACTGCCCAAATATTATCAGGACCGTTTTTCAAATCGACAGACAACATTCTTTTATGCATTTCAAGCCTACGACCATAATCATTTACCAAATCAACAAACTGATTAGCAATTTCCTCGTGTTCAAGGCTTTCACCCAAACCCATATTTATAAAACCAGTCTTATCGCTGCAGAATATATGGGTCAATTCCCTTTCATCCTGACTTAAGCAAATTGTCGGAATGCCTAATGAGCAAATTTCATACATGGCTTTCCCCGCAGACGTGAAAATAATGTCCGAATTAAACATGAATTCACTAATGTTAGATACATTTGTATAAACCTGTATTGAAGGATTTGTTTGTATTTTAGCTATGAACCCTTCCTTATCAGGATAATGCAATCCCAAAATAATATTTATCCTGCCATCATAATTAGTGGCCAAAATAGAGTTCAATACCTTTTCAGTTAAATTATGTGAATCATTTCTATTAAAATAAATCAAAACATTGTTTACTTCATTAGTAATGATTTTTTGAGGTTGGAAGTAAAACTCTTCTTTTAAAATGTAATATTTATAACCTGAGAATATGTTACTTTTAGAGGAATCCTGTTCATATAATGAATCAAAAACAACATCTGCAAATTCACTGCCAACACCCAAATCCTCAAAGTTGACAACAAAATACCCTTCCTTTTTGAGATTAAGAATATACTCTGTGGAGGTGTCCAAAATATCATTGATAACGATGTGCGGATTAAATTGATTTAATTTTATAAATAACTCATCTTCCCCATCATAAATCACATAAGGATAATTGAAATTATTTAAAATATTTATTCCCAATTCATGGGATTCATCAATGAAAAACAGAACATCATGAAAAACTAACTTTGAAGCAAGAGACAAACATCTATCCATATGGCTTGAACCAATTTCATCATAAGCACTCACCACAAAAGCCATTTTTCTTTTTTGAAGATAATTTTCAGCAATTAACCAGTCTTCCCTATTGACAATGTTTATACTTTCCCCTTTAGACAATTCAATTACGTCAATATTTGTTCCCAATCTAGAATCAGGACGTACAAATGATCTGCGAGTAGCTAATAACGCTCCTGTTTCCCTAAAGGATTTAGGCAATAATTCCGGAGCAACTCTTTTAATATATAATGGGAAATATCTTTGATGCTCTTCATCATATCCCCAATTCAAATGCCTATCATCCACAACTGTAATTACACTATCCACTGAAAAGTCCTCAAATTTTTCAATAGTTCTATTTAATGTTGACACTTTAAGCAATGGAGCAGTAGGCTGGAGAGTAATTACTATATCATACTCATCCAAAGTTAATTTCTCTTTTTGAATCATTGCATTATAAATCATTTCATCGACTGAAACCTCATCTTGCGAATCGTTAGAGTACCTGATAACACTGGCTCCAAACTTTTCTGAAAGTAATGCAGTTTCAGAATCATCAGTAGTGACAATAACATCATCCACATATTGTGAGGATTTAGAAATTCCAATAGCATAAGCAATCAATGGAACAGTCCCAAGTAAACGAATATTCTTACGAGGAATAATTTTAGAACTGCCACTAGCAGGAATCACTACTAAAATTTTATTATTATTAAACATAAAAATCCCTAAAAAATTTACAATAAAATTTAATTAATACAAATAGATATATCTATAATGTAATATTAAATCTTCGGTGTTAAAATGAATATGAAAAATATGTCACAAGAGCTATTGAAAAGAATTAACGAATTATCCACACCTGTAAAAATAATGCATGTATGTGGTTCTCATGAGCATACCATAATGGAAAATGGAATTAGAAGTTTGCTTCCAGATGAAGTTGAAATAATTGCAGGACCAGGATGTCCAGTATGTGTAGTTCCATCCCGTGAAATTGATGAGGCTTTAGAGCTTATTGACAAAGGAGTTACAATAACAACTTTTGGAGACATGTTAAGAGTTCCTGGTTCTGAAAGATCTCTTGCCGATGCCAAGGCTGAAGGAGGAGATGTAAGAGTAGTATATGGAATTAACAGAGCCATTGAAATAGCTGAAAAGGAAGACAATGACGTTGCATTCATATCTGCAGGTTTTGAAACAACAGCCCCAACCACAGCTGCCGAACTATTATCAAAACCTCCTGAAAACTTCTCAGTACTTTCATGCCACAGATTGATTCCACCGGCAATTGACTTTTTAATCAATTCCGGAGAAACCAGCTTAAACGCTTTAATCCAGCCAGGACATGTATGTACAATTATTGGAACAAAACCATTCGAATACTTCTCAACAGACTTTGGAATTCCACAGGCCGTAGCAGGATTCAACCCATTAGACATATTGATGTCCGTTTACATGATTCTAAGACAAATTCATAACGAAACACCGAAAATAGAAAATGAATATAAAAGAGCAGTCAGAGAAGAAGGAAACACAATTGCTCAGGACATGATAGACCAGGTATTCTATGTTGATTCAAGAGAATGGAGAGGATTTCCAAAAATACCAAATTCCATTTTAGAAATTAAAGACGAATTCAGTGAATACAATGCACGTGAAAAATATGACATTGAAGTTAAAGATGTCAATGAAGCTCCAAAAGGCTGCATCTGTGGCCCAATATTAAGAGGACTTGCAAGACCTGAAGACTGCAAACTATTCAGAAAAGCCTGCAATCCATTACACCCAATCGGAGCATGTATGGTAAGTAAAGAAGGCACATGCAACATCGCACACAGATATTCAAGAGGATAAAATGACAATAGAAGCTATTGCAGTAGACATTGACGGAACAATTACAGATGAAAAAAGACAGATTTGCATTTCCGCAATCAAAGCATTAAGAAAAGCAGAATCCCAAGGAATTCCAACAATCATTGTTACAGGCAATGTTGTAAACTATGCATATGCCGCAGAAGTATTGATAGGATGCAGTGGAGGACTGGTTGCTGAAAATGGAGGAGTCGTTTTTAAAGAAGGTGAAAACAACAATGCTGTTGAAACCATGGTTGAAAGAGACTTCGTGACTTCAGCGGAAAATCACCTGAAAGAAAAATTGGGCGAAAAATTCGACAAACATGCATCTCACGATAACATGTACCGCCTAACAGAAACCGTATTCTACAAAACCCTCAACCGTGACGAACTTGAAGAGGCTTTAACAAATTTCAAATACCTTGACCAGTTAGAAATTTATGACAGCGGTTTTGCGCTACACATAACCGACAAAAGAGTGAATAAAGGAACATCACTCAGATATTTATGTGAAAGAAATGGAATTAATATGGAAAATGTCATGGCCATCGGAGATAGCGAAAACGATGAAGATTTTTTAAAAGAAGCAGGTTATAAGATAGCTGTTGGAAATGCTGAAGATAAATTAAAAGAAATAAGCACATACACCTGTGAGAATAAATTCGGCGACGGTGTTGCTGAAGCTATTAAGAAATTTGCATTATAAGTGATAATATGATTTATGAAATAGCTGAAAAAGCAAAAAAAGAAGTTGAAAACAAATGTGATGCTTTTGAAATTTACATTGATGAAACCAAACTGATTGAACTTGATTCCGAACAAAACAAATTAAATTTTGCAAAGGAAGAAATTGAAACCGGAATTGGAATTAGAGTTATTAAAGACAACAAGATCGGTTTTGCATTTACTTCAAACCTGGATAAAATTTCCGAAACTGCAAGACAATCAATCGAAAATACAAAACTGAACAAAATCGATGAGAACTACTCATTTGCAGAGGTGGAAAAAGTAAATGAGGTAAAAAAAGTCTATGATAAAAAATTCGATGCCCTTGACTTGGACGAATCCGTGGAATTATTGAAAAGTGTCATTTCACAAACCAGCGACAGCGGTTGTGAGGTCACAGGATCAGGATTTTCTGCAAGTGCAGGAAGGTCATTAATATTGAACTCAAACGGCGTTTCAATAGAAAACAAAGGAACAGGATTCAGTCTTGGATTATCTGTAACCATTCAAAAGGATGGTGAAATTGCAACTGCATACAATTCCCAATCATCAAGATTTTATGACTTGGATGGTGAAAAATTGGCCAATGAAGTGTGTGACTTGGCTAAAAGTTCATTGAATACAAAACCTATTGAAACAGACAATTATAGTGTTGTTTTAGATTATTATGCTGCTACCGGACTTCTTCAAACATTCATCAATGCATTTGATGGTGAAAATGTAATGAGAGGCAGGTCAATTTTAAAAGACAAAATCGGAAGTGAAATATCCAATCCTACATTAAGCATCATCGACAATCCTCTTTTAGAAAATGGAATGTACACCACAAAATGTGACGGCGAAGGAAGTGTCTCAAAAGCCACCGAATTAATAAAAGACGGTAAATTAAACTCATTTATCTACGACATTTACACCGCAAATAAGGAAGGCGTTGAAACAACATCCAATGGATACCGAGGAAGCTATTTGACAACTCCACAGATTTCCCCATCAAATCTTGAATTCAAGTTCAGTGAAATGAAAGACTTATCCGAAATCAAAAAAGGAGTCCTGACAACAAGCGTGCTTGGAGCTCACACTGCAAATCCTATTTCAGGTGACTTTTCAGTGGAAGCAAACAATACATTTAAAATAGAAAATGGAGAACTTACCGACCCTATTAATAAGGCAATGATTTCTGGAAACATCTTTGAAATCATGAAAAAAGTAGAAGGATTAAATTCAGAAATCAAACAGTATGGATCATTCATTATTCCAAAATTGTTAGTGCACGACTTAAGGGTAGTCGGCCAAAATTAAAAAAAAGAGAAAAAAAATTAAATCTTTTTTAATTTTTCTCTATACCTATTGATGGTTGATTCAGTATAGTCAATAGTCAAATACTCTTCTGTCAATTGCTTATTATTATCAAAATCTTTTATTTTTTCTTTTACGATTTTATCAATATCTTCATCCAATTTTTTAAATTGCTTTTCAAAGGAATATTCTGATTTTCTAATGTTTAAATTGGATTTGCGAGCAAGTCTTTCAACCTGTTCCTCAAAGCTTTCTTTTTTTTTAGACACAATACCACCTACATTTCTATAATAGGCAATTGTATTTCAGTTACAAAATCGTTTTCATCATCGCAATTGTGGAAATTTTTTACCAAAACTTCTTTTGGAGAACCAATAATATCATAATGATTAGCCTGAGCTATTTCAACCAATTCCGCATAGGTATCCATAATATTATCTACAGAGCCATAGTGAATTCCGGACAATACCTTATTTTCAATCATGTCGACAACACGAATCATATCCTTTTCATCGGCATCTTCCTTAATGACAAGACTTACATCATAAACCGCATCCCCCTGGTTTACTTCATGTCTTGGTGAAAAATAAACAACGAAAGGTTCACCTTCATATTCTATTTCCTCAGCATCAACCCAACCCATCAATTTAGAAACTAAAATTTCCAAATCGGAAATTGGACCCTTATAATTAATTACTCCTAATTTTTGTTCTGGAATCACTTTAACTTCACTTTCCATAATAACACCTAATAAAATTTTAATCTTAATTAAATAAATAAACTTCTACTTCCTCACCTTCATCCAAAAGTTCAACTGATTTCGGAACTTTAACGTATCCATCTGCACTTGAAAGTGAGAAAATTGCACCCGAATCTTTGAAAATCGGTTGAATATTTTGCCCATCAACTTTTACAAGTTGATATTGCATACGTCCAACAGGAGAATGGATTCTTCTGGTCATTTTACCTTTAACAGTATTAAGTTCAAAGTCCTTTTCAATTCCTGCCAATCTTGTCAAAGGCTGAGCAACGAAAGCATTGAATATCATTAAAGCGGAAACCGGATTTCCAGGAAGACCAATGACCAGTTTTTCGTCGATTACTCCCACAATAGTCGGTTTACCAGGTTGAACAGAAATTCCATGAATATGAACTTCACCCAATTCATCCAAAACATGCTTCAACACATCTCCAAGTCCTGCAGAAGTTCCTCCAGAGCAGAAAAGCACATCAACCTCTTTTAAGGATTTTATGATTTTTTCCTTGACCTCATCATAGTCATCCCTCATTACCCCTAAAAATCTTGCATCAGCACCACAGGAAACTGCATCGTTTTTAATCATCCCACCATTTACATCATAGATTTTACCATATTCAAGCTCTTGGCCCTGAAGTGTGATTTCATTTCCGGAGGAAAGTATACCAACACTTGGTTTTTTATAAACTTCGATTGTTTCAAAACCCTGAGAAAGCAAAACTCCAATTTTACCAGGGTTTAAAAAATCACCTTTTTTAAGAATCAAATTGCCTTCTTCAATGTCTGAACCCTTACGGGCAACGTCCTGAGAAGGGGTTGCAGTTGTGAACAGATTAACTTTATCACCCATCTTTTCACAGTATTCAACCATGACCACAGCCTCTGCACCTTCAGGCATTGCCGCTCCAGTACTGATTTCAATACATTTGCCTTTTTCAACTTTTTTATCAGTGGTAGATCCAGCTTCTAAAAAATCAATGACCTCCAAGGTATTTGGAGACTCTTCAGATGCCCCAAAACTATCACTTGAAAGTATTGCAAAACCATCTTTTAAAGCCTTATCAAATGGAGGGAAATCCATTCGAGAATAGACATCTTCATATAAAATTCTGCCGTAAGCTTCACCTACTGAAATTTCTTCGCTTTCAGCCTTTAAATTTTCATCGAACAAATTTTGAATTATATCTATAGCTTCATCACATTCTTTGATTTTTAAAAATTCAGTTCCCATATTAATCACATTTGGTAAAATCCAATAAATTAATATATAATATATTCATATAAATATAAATAATTTAATCTTATGGAGAAAAATTGTATTATTATTTTGGAGGAGAGTATTTGTCTAAACCTAATAACAACCAACAACAAGAATATAGAAGGGTGAGAACTCCTAAAAAAGGAGAAATCCCTGGAGTAGTTGAACAAATTATGGGCCACGGAAAATTAAAAGTCCGCTGTGCTGATGGAAATATCAGAATGACCAGAATACCTGGTAAAATGAAAAAACGTATTTGGATTCGTGAAGGAGACGTCATCCTTGTTAAACCATGGGATTTCCAATCTGATGAAAAAGCAGACGTAATCTGGAGATACACAAAAACCGAGTCCAACTGGCTTGAAAGAAAAGGCTACTTGAAAATGTAGTCCTACTTACTTATTTTTTGATTTTAATGGATCCCAAAGTAGCTAAAGCAGACAAGAAACATGCAAAGATTCATTCCGAAAAAAGAAGAAAGGACAATTCTGAGAGAAAAACCGGAAATGAAATTTTTGATAAGATAACCCTGGAAACATTATACAAATTAGCTAATCAGGGATACATTGATATTTTAAACGGCGCCATAAGTACCGGCAAAGAGGCCAATGTACTTACAGGCATAACCGATGATGAAAAATATGTAGCCGTTAAAGTTTATAGGATAGCTACTTCTGATTTTAAAAAGATGGATTATTACCTTAAAGGCGATCCAAGATTTAACGTGAAAACCAAAAATAAAAGAAAAATAATATACTCATGGGTTACTAAGGAATTCAAGAATTTAACAAGATTATATTCCGCAGGAGTGAATGTTCCCGAACCCATAACAAGTGCAAATAATGTGCTTTTAATTGAATTTATTGGTGATGAAGAGGGAAATCCAGCACAACCTGTAAAAAATCAACCCCCAGAAAATCCTGATGAATTCTGGAATCTGCTGCTGGTTGAGCTGAAAAAATTTGTCAATGAAGCAAAACTGGTTCACGGAGATTTGTCCAACTACAATATTTTGAACCTGAATGAAAAGCCCGTGATTATTGATGTTTCACAATCGGTTGTACTGGACAATCCAATTTCCAAAGAACTGCTTGAAAGAGACATCAACACACTTGTACGTGAATACACCAAACTTGGTGTTAAAACTAGTTTTGATGAAGTTTGGGAATATGTGAACCCCAAATTTTAGATAAAAAACAGTATACATTTTAATCCATTAATAAAGATATAATTTACTAATATACAAAATTATTTAAAGGATTAATAATAAAAGTAAGAATACAAATTAAATATTTTTTAAGAGGTGATTTCATATGGCAAAACCTATCGCAAAAACTCCTGTTTTTGAAGGTGAAGATGCAATTGCTGTTTTAAAAGAAATGCAAGAAGCACCTACACAGGAAGATAAAGAGTTTGCAAAAGAAATCAGAAATCAGAGAATTGTTTTATTCTCAAAATAATATTTTTTTGCAAACTCTATTTTTTATATGCTTTTTATATCTTTGTAAAGACTGAAACTTCTTTCAGGATTTATTTTTATAATCCTATCTATGTCATCAACTTTTTCCTGATCTTTTTTCAGATATTTGAATTTATGTTTTTCAACATAGAAACCGAATGCAGTTGCATATGCATCTACAGTTATAAATCTTAACCCAACAATATTTTCAGATATATCTAAAATACTTAACAAGACATTTCTAAAAACATGTTTGCCTAATCCATTATGAGCATATTTTTTATCTATTGCAAACCTTCCTATTTTGATTGCGGGTATCACATTGTTTTCACTAATGTTTAGCTTGCTGCGTATTTTATCTTTAGTTTCTTTATCCTCAAGGATTTTTAATTTCATTGCATCTGTTAGAATTGATACATATCCAACAACAGTTTCATCACAAATTACTACATGTGTTAAGCTTAAATTCATATTTTGCTGATTCAATGCATCCTCTTTTAAAAATTTTGTTAAATCCTTTGATTCACACTCAAAATCATCTAAGTTATGGTTTTCATTTAATTTTTCAAAAATATAATTCTCTTTAATATATTCTATATCCATACTTATCATCTTAGTTTGTTATTAGTAAATACATGAATAAAATAAATAATTTTGTCCTAGTTAAAGCATGTCACTTATATTTTTAGTTTTTAATTCTTCATCAACTTTTTCCGGATTGGATTCCAATAGTTTCATTAATTTTTCTAATCGTGCAGCAAATAATAACTCATCATAATTAAAGTTAAATTCTTTAAAAACAAATTTATTCGGATATTTTTCTTCAAATTCCTTTTTATCATATTCACTGCAAAAACCATATCTTTTATCGTTGAAAAAAACTTCGTAATATATGTATTTCTCCAAATGTAATAATGCTTGTTGAGGAGTTAAACCCATTAACCATTACCCCCATTAATTGATTTCAATTTAAAACCTTTCGTTTTCAATTAAACAAATCACTTCATTACAACTTTCACACTCCGGTACTTTAACATCTTTTAAGATTTCTTTAAAATTTTTCCTATCCCTATGGCGAAAATCATCACTGAACAATGATTCACCACCATATTCCACACTACTTTCAAAATCTATTTTCTTAAATCCAAACAGTTTAACTAAAGTATCCTGAAGGATTTCATCAAAAAACAAATCACCAATATCCAAATGACATGGAAAATTTAGATATGTATCATAATCCTCTTCAATATATGTTTTAATCGCCTTTATGACCATTTCATCCAATTCTTTTGAAGTGAATTTTTTCCCGTGAGTTAGTTCAAAAGCATACTGCTCTTCAAAATCAACAGACTCAAATTTGTAATAGTACATGAAAATACTTTATAATAATTAACTTATTTAAAGTTTTAGCTTTAAAATTGACCCCATTTCGTAAAATTGCAGTGAAAAAATCATAATATATAAAGTTAACCCTTAACTCTTTTAAAATATTGAAATTAGTAATAATCAAACCCTTATTTTAAAAATTATCATGAAAATTATATTAAGTATAGAGTCCAAAATTTATTACAGAAATTTTATACCGGAGAGCTGTAAGTACAACATCTTTTTTACGGGAATATGTCAACCCAAAATTTTAATTCAGATTATTCACAATCAATTGCAATAACCTTTAGATATTTAATTTAGAAATATTTATTATGTAAACTTATTTTTACAAAAAAGGCAGTAAAACCTAAAAAGATATATTAATATGCGAAACAAACTATATAATGTTTGATAAAAAAAATATAGAAATGGGGAGATAGTATAGACCTAAATAGAAAAAAATCATTAATTCGATCAAACGAACTTGATGAAATTGCTATTGATGACATGAAACACAAATCAAATGTCAGACTAGGATTCAGTGAATTTTCTAAAAAATTATATGAAAATACCAAAAATAAAATTTTAGAAGAATTGAATGCAACTGAAAAAGATTGGAATAATCCTAAATGGCAATTAAAGAATCGTATTAGTGATGTGGACGAAATTTCAAAATACACCAACATTTCACAGGAAGAATATGAGAATATAAAAAAAGTTGGTGAAAAATACAGATTTGCAATAACTCCATATTATTTCTCATTAATTGATTTCGACAATCCGAATTGTCCAATCAAATTACAGTCATTTCCAAATATTGAAGAGCTTGGAGAAACCGGACAATTAGATCCTATGAATGAGGAACAGTCCAATCCTTCAGGAAAAATCACTAGAAGATATCCCAACAAATTAATTATTAATGTTACTAATGCCTGCCCGATGTATTGCAGGCACTGCCAGCGCCGCAGATTAATAGGCAACTTTGACAAACATACTTCCAGAAAAGACATTGACGAATCAATAGAATTTATAAGAAATAATCCGACAATCAGGGAAGTATTAATCACCGGAGGAGATGCATTATTATTGCCAAACATGAAATTGGAATATCTATTCGATACATTATCCAATATTGACCATGTTGAAGTATTAAGGATAGGTACAAGAACATTGGCAACACTCCCATTTAGAATCGATGATGAACTGGCATGTCTGCTCAGAAAATACAAAGTGCATGTATCAACACAGTTCAATCATGCCTGTGAGATTACTCCAGAAGCAGTTAATGCAATTGATAAATTAGTCGACCATGGAGTCCTTGTGAGAAACCAAATGGTATTGCTGCATAACATTAACGACGACAAATATTGTATTCAAAAAACCAATGAAGAATTGCAAAAGTATCGTGTAATTCCTTACTATTTATTCCATCCAAAAGACATCAAAGGTACTGAACATTTCCAAGTGGACATTTCCAAAGGTTTGGAAATTATGAAACATTTAGAGGGTAGAACAAGCGGCATGTGCAAACCAACATACGTATATAATTCACCATGCGGCCTTGGTAAGGTTCCTTTGGTGCCGATAGAAAATATCGAACATGTTGAAAACGGATATAAATTCACAACATGGGAAAATAAAACAGTCAAAAAAGATTAGATGAATGCATTCATTACAATGATGAGACAAGAGTGCAAGTACAATATCTTTCTTGAAATATGATATCTAATGATTAAAACCAATGATTCTCTAAGTCCCAACTAATTTTTAGAAATCATTATATAAAATAGTTCAAATAAATATTATTAACTTATAAAGGTGATATTATGCCAGAAACAGATTATTTAAAAATACCTCAAAACAGAGTAGGGGCATTAATTGGAAGCAATGGTAACGTTAAAAAATCCATTGAAAAAGCAACTGGAACCATCCTCGACATTGATAGTGATGAAGGCACAGTTTATATCACACCTAGAGAAGATATGGAAGACCCATTAGGAGTATGGAATGCAAACCATATCGTCAAAGCAGTAGCACGTGGATTTAATCCGGAAGTTGCACTCAAGTTAGTAAGTGACGACATTTATCTGGAAGTAATCAGCTTACCATTATACATCGGCAAATCCAAAAAAGCCCTTGCAAGACATAAAGGCAGAATTATAGGAAAAGATGGAAAAACACGTGAAATCATAATGGAAATGGCCGAAGTTGACATGGCAGTTTATGGAAAAACAGTTTCATTGATTGGTGAAATGGACAACATCATGGTTGCAAAGGAAGCTATTGAAATGATTCTGAATGGTTCCAGACACAAATCAGTCTATGGATTTTTAGAACATAAAAAAGAAACACTCAAAATGAAAGAATTCAAAGATCTAGTTGGAATCGAAGACGATAAAATTGAATTTAAAGATGGAATCGAATTTGATGAAAACGATTTTTAGGAGTTTAATCTCCTAAAG